>JBJTUM010000220.1:0-3315 GCA_046080725.1 Cyanobium sp.
AGGGCTGGAGCAGCAGCGCGGCCCTGGTGCAAGAGCTGGAGCGCCAGGGGTGGCGGGTGTGGGCCCAGCTCCGTTGCGCGGTCACCAGCTTTGGCCTGGGGGCCAGCCTGCCTGAGGCGGGGGGGACAGGCTGGAGGCAGGTGCCCCTGGCCCTGCCCATCCGCACGGGCTTGCTCAGCGGAGGGGGCGATGAAGGGGTGTCGCTGCTGCCCCATTGCTGCCTGGAGATGGAGTGGAGCCGGGGGGAGGACACCATCCGCCTGCAGTACTACCAGGGCATGGAAGGGCTCTGCGGCTGGGAAGGGCTCAATGACCTGCAGCGTCCCTGGCAGAACGATCGCCAGAACGGCACCGTTCGCTACCTCGGTGAGCGCTATGGGGGGGAACGGTTCAGCGCAGCTCTCGCTCTCTGCGAGGCCATGGCTCTTGTGCACAACCTGGAGGCCAGTGACCGGCACCTCCTCCATGGAGGGTATGGCCCGCTGGGCCTCTGCATCGACAGCGCGGCCATTCTTCAGCAGTGCCTGGAGGGTCGGTGTGACATCTTTCCGGTGCTGCTGGGCGGCATCTGGCGGGAACGGCTGCAGAGGCGCTGCCAGCTGGTGCTGAACACCGCACCTCTAGATCCTGGCCAGCGCCAGGGGCTCGAGCGCTATCGACAGGCGCTGGATGGGCTCCCTTTCGACGGGTTCCACCAGGGAACTTCTGCGATGGGGGCAATGGAGCGGTTACGGACCTGTCAGCCGGAGAGCAGCCCTTTTGCGGTGGTGCGAGCGATCAGGGACGATGACGGCACTTAAAGGAGGGTTGGCCAGGGCATCTTCTAATGTGGAGAGCGAGCTGGGCGATCCAATCAGCGCGGCCCTGGCGGAACTGCTGCTGCGCTCAACGCTTTCGTGAAACCTGGGCCTGGGCGGGCATCGCCGCCAGGATCGCCTGGATCACCGCGTCGCGGTGGCGTTCGGAGAAGGGTCCCTGGTTGCCGTTGTGGGTCATGCCGTCGATGCGGGTGCAGTGGACGGCGCCACCGCGCACGGCCTTGTTCCAGCTTGTGAAGGGCAGCAGGGGAGAGCGGCCGGGAAAGGCGATGCGGCCCACCACCTGCAAGGGGTCCCGGGTGCCCACCACCGTGGTGATCTCCTCCACCTTGGCGAGCTCCTGGTTGCCGCTGAACACGCCGCAGAAGGTGATGATGTGCACGGGGGATCGGCAGATGCGGCGCAGGTAGTCGGCCATGCCCATGGCCATTTCGCCGCCGCCGCTGTAGCCCAGCAGGGTGATCGGCGACCCGGAGGAGGGATGGAAGCCCTGCTCGGCGAGCCCCTCAGCCACCTTCAGCGCTTGCTCCACGTTAACGATGGGGCCATAGCGCCGATCCGAGGAGATTCCCACCTTGATCACGTTGTTGGCCTGCACCAGCATCCCTGCGCGCACTTGCACCAGGGCGCTCGGGTTCTGCTCCTGGAGGGTGAACAGGCGGCGCCAGAACCAGGCCGTGCCCGGATCCTCCGCCAGGCCCACGGGCAACACGGTGTAGGCCTCGATGCCCTTCAGGAGCCGGCTGTGGGGGCCCAGGGCCTGCTCCAGAAGCGACAGAAAGGTGGTGATGCGTGGCGGGTGCTCGCTGGCGTGCTGATGGATCCCATCGAGATACACCACGTAGTGCGGCTGGGGCTCGGCGCTGGCCTTGGCCCGTTGCTCCTCGGACGCGAAGAGCTGGGCTGGCTCCTGCAGGCCGCCGATCCACCCTTCCCAAAAGGCGAACTGCCCCACCAGCGAATAGATGCCGGCGGTGGGGATGAGCACCAACAGCAGCACCCCGATCACCCGCAGCAGGGGGGCCTGCTCAACCTCGCCGAGCAACGCCCCCAGGGGCCCCAACACGTGGCCAAACACCAGCAGGCCCAGCCCGAGGGCGATCACCCCGAGCACCCCCAACCCCCCACTGCGCTGTTCCCGGGTTTGGGCCCGGATGGCGGCGCGGATCGCCACGCTGGGGGAACGGGCGGCCATGGCTACAGCTCGCCCAGATGGCTGGCCAGGGTGGTGTAGCTGGCCTGCCAGCTCTGGCGAAACCTCAGCCACACCAGCACCGCCGCCAGCCCGTAGCCCGGGCTGCAGAGCAGCAGGGCCTCCCGGGGGGGCAGACCGAACTGGCTGTGCACGAAGGCCACCACGTTGAGGTGCACCAGCACCCAGAGCGCTCCGGCGATCAGCGGACCCACATAGGGCGCGGCAGCCAGCACGTAGAGCGTGGCGGGGAGCAGGCAGGGGGCCACCCCGGCCACCAGGGCGCCGGGGGCGACGGGCCGGGAGGCAAACCAGCGGAGCAGCACCATGTCAATCGCCAGGGCCAGCAGTAGGGCCACCGAGAAGATCAGGCCATCCAGCAGGAGATGCACCAGGATCTGCCGCCCGCTGAGCCGGTTGGCCAGCAGGGCAAACACATGGGAGAGGGCCATGGAGGCGCCCACCACCAGCAGCAGGCCCAAGCCCAGATCGGTGGTGGCCAACCAGGTGCCTAGTTGCCGCAGCAGGTCGGAGGCCAGCGCCAACATGTTGCGCAGCAGAGCATCCATGGGTGTCTCACCGTACGTCACGCTTTCGCCAAACTTCCCTGCCCTCGCTTGCGAGCCTGGTCCTGCTGCTCACGGCCTGCGGCCCGAGGCCTCCCTGGCCGGTGCGCGAGCTCGCGCCCAGCCCCGTGCCGCCCCAATCGCAGGAAGCCCTGGAGAGCTGCGCGCAGGCCCTGGCAGCCCGCCAGGGCCTGCAGCCCGAGCAGGCCACCCCGGCCGATCCCACCAACTTCGGCGAGCGCCAGCCCAGGGATGTGACTGGCCGCAGGGTGCCCCACGCCCCCCAGCTGATCGTGCTGCACGAAACCGTGGTGAGTGAGGCCGACACCTTGAGGCTGTTTCGCACCCCCCATCCCCGGGATGCGGACCAGGCCAGCTACCACCTGCTCATCACCCCCCGGGGCGAGCGGTTGCGGCTGGTGGACGACGGCAAGCGAGCCTATGGGGCGGGCATGTCGGCCTGGGGCGACATGAGCGTGCGCATTCGCCCCACCTCCGTGGGATCAATCAATAACGTTGCCCTCCACCTCAGCCTGGTGAGTCCTCCCGATGGCCGAGGCGACAGCCCCGCCCACAGCGGCTATACCCCTGCCCAATACCAGGCTGCTGCCGCCCAGGTGCTGCTCTGGCAGGCCCGTTGGGGCATCCCCCTCAACCGCCTCACCACCCACGCGGCGGTGGACCGCAGCCGCAGCCGCACCGACCCCCGCAGCTTCCGCTGGGAGCTCTTCGACCAGGC
>JBJTUM010000221.1:0-5768 GCA_046080725.1 Cyanobium sp.
CCATCAACGTTGCTCTCCAATGCCCCACCACTTCTCCACAGCTTGGAGCCAGAGTCAAATGTGAAGAAACTCGGGACCGGCGAGATGTCTTAAGGAAAGACCGCAGTACTCAAGAGGGTTGCGAAGCCACCATCGGCAGTACAGAACTGAGATGAGGGCTTAGGCGCGTTTCGTCAAGCTGGGAAACGACTCCTGGCGATGTTTTCCACAGGACCCTTGCCATCGGTTGTCCTGCGGACTTTGGGCCTGGGAAAAATCCTGGAAAACCCCTGGTTTCGTTGGGGGGAGAATGGGGAGAAGAAGATCCATCAGGTTCGCTTATCCGTGCTCAGCTAAGGCGGGTCTTATGGGTCGACAGCACCCTATTCGCACGCTGGTTTGAGCAAATCGCTGAAGGCCTGCAGGAAACCAGCTGCTGCGTCCCGCGACCAGCCCCCCTCCAGAGCCCGCTTCCCTGGGCCGGGTTGCAACACAAAACGCAGCGCCCAGCCCTGGCGATCCCCCTCGATGGCCACCCACAGGTCGCTCCCAGTCTCCTCCGTGCTGCCTTGGAATTCCAGGCAGATCGTTTCCTCCTCCATCAGCGAGGCGCTCAGGTCGCCGTGCTGGTCCCTCAGGGCCTCCATGGCCTTGAGCAGAGCACGGCCCTCGGCAGCGGTGAGCTCGCCAGCCCAGCGCTCTCCACCGATCAACAATGGAAAAGGGTCGCGCTGTCCATCCCAGGCCAACCGCCACCCTTCGCCTTCACTCTCCAGCACGCGGATCAGCCGGGCAGCAGGTCTGGCTGGTCCTGCTCGTCGCTGAGCTCCACGATCGCCCGCTGCACGGGTTTGATCATGGATTCATCCAGTAGGCCATCAAAATCATCAAAACGCCGTTGCTTGGCCCTGTAAGCGATGCGCACGGTGGTGAGGTAGCGGTTGCTGGCATGACGGATCAAGCTCTCAGCCCGCTGGGCCAGCTCTTTGGGGTTGAGATCGGCTCCGCTTTGCATCAAACAACGGCTTATTTCCTCCACACTAAATCAGTCCCTTCCTGAGCAGTCCACCCACCCATGCCGGGAACCCTTGCCATTGACCTCGGCAGCACCACCACAGTGGTGGCCTGGCAGGAGGAACGGGGCACCCCCACCCTGTTGCCTCTTTCTCCTTACAGCGACGGCGATCCTCCCGTGGTGCCGAGCCTTCTCTGGCAGAGCCATCCCGGCCACCCCAAGCCCCTCATCGGCCGCCAGGTGGTGGAGGCAGGCCTGGCCGATTCCGCTGGTCCTGGGCTGTGTCGCGATTTCAAGCGCTGGATCGGTCTTCCCCAGAGCGGATCGGCATCGGGAGACCCTTCCTCCTCCTCGGCCTGGTTGGTGCCAGAGGAGGCCGGAGCCATCTTCCTGCGCCGCATCTGGGAGGCCCTTCCAACCGACCTGGAGCCCAACCGCCTCATCCTGACCGCCCCTGTCGATGCCTATGGGGGGTACCGCCGCTGGCTGCAGCAGGTGAGCCAGTCGCTGCCAGTGCCGGAGATTGCCCTTGTGGATGAACCCACCGCGGCGGCCATCGGTTGCGGCCTTGCGCCGGGGAGCAAGGTGCTGGTGGTTGATTTTGGCGGTGGCACCCTAGATCTGTCCCTGGTGGCCTTGGAGGGGGGGGAGGGTCGTTCGGCACCGGTGGCCCAACTGTTGCGCTTTGCGGGCAGGGATCTGACGCAAAGTGGCCAGCGCTTGCGCACGGCAAAGGTGCTGGGCAAGGCTGGAGTGCCCCTGGGTGGGCGTGATCTGGATCGCTGGATCACTGGGGCCCTCTGTCCTGGGCATTCCCTGTCTGGGGAGCTGTTGGCCGCGGCAGAGGCCCTCAAGTGTGGGTTGAGCACCGAGGAGGAGGCCTATCGGATCGTGACCCTCCCTTCCGGCGCTCCCGTTGAGCTACGCCTGAGCCGTTCCCGTTTTGAGCAGCTGTTGCACGACCAGGGATTGGCAACCGTGATTGGGGAGCTTCTGGAGGCGATGGGGGCGGCTGCTCGGCGCCATGGCCTGGATCTGACCCAACTGGATGCGGTTCTCCCCGTGGGCGGCAGCAGCCGCATTCCATGGTTGCGACGGCTTCTCCAGCAGGCCTTACCGGGGGTCCCCCTGCGGGACGATCGCCCAGTGGAGGCGATTGCGATGGGTGCCCTGGCTCTCACACCAGGTGTCCAGGTCAAGGATGTGCTCAGCCGGGGGGTGTCCTTGCGGTTCTGGGATCAACGCAGCCGTTGTCACCACTGGCATCCCTTGTTTCAAGCAGGGCAGCTCTGGCCCACTTCCCAACCCCTGGAGCTGGTGCTGGCGTCGAGTGAAGAGGATCAGCCTGCCCTGGAGCTGGTGTTTGGGGAGCCCATGCCCCAGGAACGGGCCGAGGTGGTGTTTGAGGATGGGATGCCTGTGATTCGTTCCCGTAGGGACGGAGCTGCTCCCGTGCGGCCCTGGGCGGAGCCACCCCTGCGGTTGCTGCTCTCCCCAGCCGGCGGAGCAGGCGTAGACCGGCTGCGCTTGCGCTTCTCCATCAATGGCCGGGCTGAACTGGTGATGGAAGGGGTGGATTTGCTGGCGGGAACCCCTTTGCCCAAACGGGTGGTGGGAATGGTGCGTTGACCGTTCTCTTCTGCTTGAGTGCAATGGCTCCGATGGAGGTGAGCCTTGGCGGATGAAGTCTCGAGGGCTCTGTCCCGTGTTCATCGTTGGGTGGGTCTGCCCCTGTTGGCGATCTCCCTAGGGACCTCCGCTTTGTGGGTGTGGAAGCAGCAGATGACCGAACAGTTGAGGGTCGCCTCTGCCGATCTGCGGATCGAGGAGTGTCTAAGGTTGGAGCGCCGTCTCCAAATTCTGGAGTGGGTGCCCAGCCCAGCCACTGAGGATAGCGGCCGCTGTCGGCGTGAAGCGGCGGAGCGATTGTGGCAAGGGCAGAAACAAGCCCAGGCTCTGCGGGTGCAGCAGGAGTTGGTGAATTCCAAGGCCGCCACACCCAAAGACATCGAACGTCTGCGGCAGTGGAAGGGAGGGTTGCAGAGGCTTGCCTTGCAAACCTTTGAGAGGGGGGAGCTGGAGCAGTCCCTCGCCTTGTTGCGCCTCACCGATACGGTCGGTGGGGATCCTGGGGTGGCATCCATGGTGAACCAGTTCCAGCAGACTTGGGGCAAAAACAAGGCGGATGTGGAGCAGGCCCGCAACCTGGCCGCCAAGGGGCAGTGGTGGGAGGCCATCTCTGCCCTCAATGGCCTCAGCCATCCCTACTGGCGGCAGATCAGTCTCCCCCTCCGTCAAACCGTGGAGGCTGGTTTGGCGAAGGTGGAAAAGAATCGGGTCAAGGTCCACGGTCCTCTGCCCTATGCCATTCCTGTGAAGCGCCTGGATGAGCTTGTCAAAAAACGGGTGGCGGCTGGGGTGCCTGACTGGCAGGCGTTCTCCGAGGCCTGCCGAGCCCTAGGGGGCCGTATCGAAGACAAGGGCCCTGAAGCCACCTGCGAGCGCTGAATCCACCTGGGTTTTGCTCGGCTCGGCAATCAAGCTGAGGCCGTGACAGGATGACGCCGATTCAGGAGGGCGTATGCAGCCGGGTGATCGGGTGACAGTCAGTTCCAATGTGATCGTTTACACCCATCCCGAGCATCGGGGAGAGCCCTTTGACCTTCAGGGTCAGCAGGGGGAAGTGGTGAGTGTGATCGACGGTTGGAAAGGGCGACCGGTTAGCGCCACCCTCCCCGTGATTGTGGCCTTCGGCAAGTTTCGAGCCCACTTTCGGGCAGACGAACTCACAAAGGTCTGATCGATGGATCGACTTAGGGATGAAGGAGAAATACCCCCTCTTCCCCATCCACATCCTTAAGGCATAGCTGGATCGCTTCCTGCCGGGAGGTCGGCACCACGCGCCCGCAGAAATCTGGCTGGATCGGGAGTTCGCGATGGCCCCGATCCACCATGACGGCGAGCTGCACTTTCCTCGGACGCCCCCAGGATTGGAGGGCCTCCAGAGTGGCCCTCACCGTGCGGCCTGTGTAGATCACGTCATCGACCAACACCACAAGGCGTCCATCGACGCTTTCCGGGAGGGAGGTGGCCTCCACCAATCGGGTCCCCACCCGAGCTAAATCATCTCTGTGAAAAGTGGGATCGAGGCTGCCATGGGGAACGGGGTGCCCCGCTATGGCACTGAGCCTCTCGGCGAGCACCTTCGCCAGGGCTACCCCCCGGGTGGGGATCCCCAGAAGCAACAGGTCTTCAGTTTCGGTGGCAGACTCCAGCACCTGGGACGCCAGGCGATCCAAGGTGCGTCCCAGTTCCTGAGAGGAGAGGATTTCGATGCGGGAGCCAGGCTCGGAAGTGGGGTGGGCCAAGCAGATTGCTCAGCGTTGGATGACGATGCTAGAGGGGGGCTTTTTCGATTCGATGTTCCCAAAGCCTGACGCTTTCTCAACCATTCCTGCCTCGTGGAGGACCTGGATGTAGTTTTGGCACGGATGAAGATCCATCAGCGAGCAGGCCTAGGGTGAATTCAATCCCTCCTTCCCATCAGGCTCTTCATAAGGCAGCCACATCGGTGCTTCATTTCACTGATGCGCCCCCTGTAGCGCCTGTTGTCTTGGCCATCTTGGATGGATGGGGATACGCCCCCCAGAGCAAGTTCAACGCCATCACCGCAGCCGACACCCCGGTAATTGATGCCCTTTGGGAGGCCTATCCCCACACCTTGATCGCGGCAAGTGGGGGTGCAGTCGGTCTGCCCGATGATCAGATGGGCAATTCAGAGGTGGGCCATCTCACAATCGGTTCGGGTCGCATCATTCGACAGGAACTTGTGAGGATTTCCCAGGCCGTTCGCGACGGCAGCCTGGCCCGCAACCCGGCCCTCAACGCCCTGGCAGACACCCTGATCGCCAACAACCGTCCTCTCCATCTTCTCGGCCTCTGCTCCGATGGTGGGGTTCACAGTCACCTGGATCATCTCGGTGGGCTCCTTCGCTGGGCCGCAGGACGCGGCCTGCGCAAGGTTTGCATCCACGTCGTCACAGACGGTCGCGATACGCCTCCCACCAGCGGTCCGGATTTTTTGGAGCGGGTTGCGGCTCTGATCAAGGAAGCCGGAGTCGGTGAAATTACCACCCTTTGTGGCCGTTATTGGGCCATGGATCGCGATCACCGCTGGGAGCGTACGGAGAAGGCCTATCGCCTGCTGACGGAGCCCAGCTCCCTATGCCGTCAGTCCCCTCAAGAGGTTTTGGCTGAAGCCTATGGCCAGAACATCAGCGATGAATTTTTGGAACCGGTGCGGTTCGAGCCCACCTTGCTGCAGTCCGGGGATGGATTGGTGTGTTTCAACTTCCGGCCCGATCGGGTTCGGCAGCTGATTAGCGCTCTGGCCTGTGCCGATTTTGAGGGTTTTCCTCGCGACCGCATCGACCCACTCCATCTCGTCACCTTCACCCAATACGAGCAAGGTCTCCCAGTTTCCGTTGCCTTTCCGCCGGAATCCCTGGACGGTTTGCTGGGCCAGGTCGTGTCTGAACATGGACTGCGCCAGTTCCGCACGGCTGAAACGGAAAAATATCCCCATGTCACTTACTTCATGAATGGGGGCATTGAGCAGGCTTTCCCCGGTGAGGATCGCCATCTCGTCCCTTCGCCGCGAGTACCCACTTACGACATGGAACCCGCCATGTCCGCGGAGAAACTCACCGACAGTTGTATTGCGGCCATCAACAAAGGGATTTATTCCCTCGTGGTGATCAACTACGCCAATCCC
>JBJTUM010000222.1:0-9605 GCA_046080725.1 Cyanobium sp.
AGGTGAAGCTCCCGTTGCCATCTGGATCGACTTCGATGAGGGCGGCAACGAGGGACGCACCCACCGCTGGAGTGCCAGATGGCAACGGGAGCTTCACCTATGAGTGGCAGTCTTCAATCACTGGCATCAACTGGGCTGCGGTAGGAAGCAACAGCGACACCTATCCGATCACGGCAGGCGATTCCGGACAGCTGTTGCGCCTGGTGGTCAGCTACACAGACAGTCAAGGCTTTTCAGAAACCGTCAGCGTGGAAGCGGGTCGGGTGCCCCCCGAGCTACCGCAAATCAGCGTCTCTTTGTCACCCGCCACCGCCATCGCGGAAAATGGAAAGGGATCCCTCCTCTACACCTTCACTCGTTCAGGCCCCATCACCGATCCATTGACGGTGAATTACACCGTTGGCGGCACCGCCAGGCTTGGCAGCGACTATCAAGGCATTGCTCCCAGCCCTTTCATCAAGAGCGTCACCTTTAGTGCGGGTTCCACCAAGGCCACCGTCACCATCAATCCCATCGCCGACAAAACGGTCGAAAGCCCAGAAAGCGTGACCCTCACGCTTGCCGCAAGCTCCGCATACACCACGAGCGGCCCGTCATCAGTGACGGGAACCATCAGGAACAGCCCAACCCTCCTTGGAGGATTCGCCAAAAGAGGGGAGACGATCACTTACCCCGTGGATGTGGTAACGGGGAGCATCTTGCGAGCCTCATTGACATCCTCCCACCCCTCACTGTTTCCTTCGATTGAGTTGCGGTCTCTTGATGGGAAATTGCTCAAAAGAGCCATCTCTCAGGGAAAAAATTCCGCCGATCTCGGCATGGTAGACATCCTGACAGGCAAAGCCATGCTCCACGTCCGCAGCCAGTCAGGTGCCACCGGCCCATACACCCTGAATCTCTCTGTGCAGTCGCGGGAAGACATTAAACATGAAGTATTTAACCTCACAAACTGGGAGCGCAGAAAAGCTGGCCGAATGCCTCTGATGCGCAACAGCCTCCTTGAAAAAGCTGCAGAGACCCATGTCAACGACATGGATGCCAGCAACAGATATTTGAAGCATACGGGCAGCAAGGGAAGCAGGCCGATCGATCGCATCCGTGCCTCGGGCTATAAGCCAGCCTGGGTTGATCTCGGGAAGGGATCATTCCGAACCATTCCCATAGAGAATGCAGCATCTGGCCAGTCATCCGCCGCTGAAGTGGTCAAGGCCTGGATGAACAGCCCACCGCACAGGGCTGCCATCCTGGATCCCGCAACCAGAGACATGGGCATTGGCTTTGATTACGATCAACAAACGGGTTCCACCTACTGGGTGCAAAACTTCGGCCACCCCTGGACACCAGGCATGAAGGCATGGCGCTGAGACCCCCACTGGATTTCCATGACGGTTGGTATGACGCCATCCTCATCCTGCTGATCGGCGGCGGGCTGCTCACCCCTGTTGGGGTATGGGCCCATGGTAAAGGCCTTTACAAAACTCAGCCTGAGGCGGCCAAGCGTGCCAAGGAGTTGGGTTGCCAGGGCACCCACCAGAACAAGGGGCTCTAGATGCCCTGCGCCAACGAGAAGGCGCTCCACAAGGCATTGCGGAAGGAGTGAGGCCCAGCTGCAGCCTTAATCGTCCAAAATCGTGCCTCCGCAATTCTGCCAACTCACCAACAAACGCACCAACTCGGTTTTCATCGATTCGAGGGCGGAGATGCGCTCATCAATCGAGCCGATCTTGGTGGAAATGCTGTTTTTCAGGCTGTCGCAATGACAGAAACCCGAGCGACGCGCTTGCAAGATCCGGGCCAGTTCAGCCAAGGGCACATCCATCACCCTCAGGGCACGAATGAGGTTGAGTTCAGCAAAACATTCGTCATTAAATAGGCGATAACCCCCCTCTGAGCGACCACTGGGTTGCAGGAGACCTTGGTCGCAGTAAAAGCGGATGGTTTTCACCGAAAGGCCCGTGCGCTTGGCCACCTCTCCAATGCGCAAACCTGGGGACTCAGGCAGACAAGAAGGAGACAGACGCTCCATCAACAACCCTCCAGTTAGTGGAATCATTCTTCCATACCTCTCTAAGAAAAATGTTGATATTCATGGACAACACACAGTCGGAGGCTCTAGTTTGAAAAGAGAGTTTCATTGATGCATGCGCCCCCTTCACACGATCAGCCCAGCACTGTCCACCATGGGGATAGCCCTGGTGATCCTGGCCACATGTGCACCTGTCTTGGCCTGTGGCGGCGGTGGATCCACCAGCTATCGCAAACCTCTGCGGCCAGGCCATGAACATCAGAGCGAAGCGCGGCAACCTTTGCCCCACGGAATGAAGCAGGCAACGAATGTGTTGCCTGCCCAGCCTCAAACCACCGAAGGACCAAAGCCTTAGAAGCGGAAGCTGGTTTTGATCAATCCGCCGAATTGGCTGAAGCTGTCCCCTTGGGGTGTCACCATCCCGAGGGGGCGGCTCAAATAGATCAACGCCGGAGTTACCGTGATGTTGTCGGTGACTTGGAACTTGTACCACCACTCCCAAACGGTGTTGCCGTCGTAGGGGGTCACGTCGTCGCTCAGAGCCGTCGCAAACACGGGCTGGCCTACGGCGAAGCCAAAATCGTTGCCCTTGAGGAACACATCCGACCACTGCAGACCCACCATCCAGGACTGGCTGGTGCGAAGGCTTCCCGAGGGCTGGGATTTGCTGTAGCTGGTGTTGTTGATGCCCCAACCCAGGCTGAAGGATGGCAACCAGCCGCTGCTGAGGGGCTGCCAGTACCCACTGAGGCCAAAAGCATTGGTGCGCCCGTCCAAGTTGTGGTCAATGGCACCGTGCGTGAAGGGAGTGGTTCCGGGAACGAACTCCCCTTCAGGTTGCAAATAGGTCCAGATGGCCGCCAAACCCCATTGATCCTGCTGGTAGCCCAGCTGCACACTTCCTGTGGCACCGGAGTACCTGTTGCCAATGCCTCCTCCTCCCTCTTCTGGATCCACACTTGGATTGCCTGAGTTCCCATTGGCCGCCACATAGGTGGCACTCAGGCTCAGCCCATTGCTCTGCCACCAAAGACCGGCCCCAGGACCAAGGTTTTTGCTGTAGGCCGCTGGAGCGCCGTTCACCGTCATCACGTTGAGGATGGTGTCGGAGGGATACACGCTGGGCCACACCGCCAGCATGTCCTCCTGTCCCACCCGAGCACCGATGGTGGCGGTGAACTGGCCACCGATGGGGAACTGGTAATACAGCTTGTCGATGGCCACCACATCGCTGCAATCCACCCCATCGCCGCAGCCTTCCTCGAAGGCCACTTCCAGCTCGGCCAGGGCCAGGGCATGGGGTTCACCGCCGAACACGCTGCTGCCAAAGTTGCCGGCCCTGAGGGTGGTGCGCAGCAGGTCTTTGCCCGTGAAGCTCGAGTCCAACGTCAACTGGAGGTCGTAGTTGAAGCTGGTGGCATTGGGAAGGTTCACAGGGGTGCGAGGAGCACCGGTGAGGGAATTCGGAGCCCGATTCACCGAATTCGCCCCCACATTGATGGCCGAGCCTGAAAAAGTGTTCGCTCCCACCACAAAGGTGGCCAATCCACTCAACTTGGTGGTGGTGGAAAACTGGGAGGCTTCCAACTCAGCCACCTTCACCTCCAGGCCATCCACCCGGCCTCGCACCACGGCCAGCTCCTTTTCAAACTCCTTCATGAGCTTTTTGAGCTCATCGGTGATCTCGGTGATGCGATCCAGGCAGGCATTGAGCAGGGCGGCAGCTTCGTAGCGCGTCATGGCCCGCTGGCCCCGGTAGGTGCCATCCGGATAACCCGCCACGCAGCCATAGCGCTCAATCAGGTTGCTCAGGGCCTGATAAGCCCAATCGGTGGGGCGCACATCGGAAAACTGGTTGATCGATGTCACCTGGTCGATGCTGTAAGTGCCGGGAGTGGCATCCAGCAAGGCACCAGGAGCTGCCGTAGCCCACCCGGCGGGAAGAGCGGCCGCCAGGGCCATCGGCAAGAGGGAGGCGCCACGGGCGTGGAACCAGGAGGTCATCAAGGCAAAAGATGGGGGTGCTGCGCGCAAGCTTCACGCAGGTCTCCACCAAAAGCCACTAACTGGAGAGATATGTGTGAATATTTGCACACAAATGCAGTTCAGCGCCGACGAGGCGCCCTGGTGGAGCCGCGACCGGTTCGGCCCCGGCCACCGCTGAGATCCAGGGGCGGGGCGGAGAGAACCGTGGGTTCAAAGCCCGCCACCACCTGTTGGGGCAACTTCTCCCCCAGTAGCCGCTCAATGGCCCGGAGCAACTCGTGCTCTTCTGCGGCCACAAGGGAAATGGCATGGCCATTGCAACCGGCTCTGCCGGTGCGGCCGATGCGGTGCACGTAATCCTCCGCCTGGTTGGGGAGATCCAGATTCACCACATGGGGCAGCTGTTGAATATCAATCCCGCGGGCCGCGATGTCGGTGGCCACTAACACCCGCACCTCCCCACTCTTGAACCCGCTCAGGGCCCGGGTCCGGGCCCCCTGGCTCTTGTTGCCGTGGATGGCGGCCGCCTGCAGGCCATCGCGACACAGATGCTCCGCCACCTTGTTGGCGCCGTGCTTGGTGCGGGAAAACACCAGCACCTGCTGCCAGCCATTGGTGCGAATCAAATGGCTCAACAAATCCGGTTTGCGGGCCTTGTCGCAGGGGTGAAGCACCGCCTCCACACTGGGGGCAGCCTGATTCTCCGGACTGGCCTGGAGCTGAACGGGCAAGTGCAGCAGACCCGTGGCCAGGGAGCGGATGTCCGGAGAAAAGGTGGCAGAAAACAGGAGCGTCTGACGCCGCTGGGGCAACAGGGAGAGGATGCGGCGAATGTCACGCAAAAAGCCCATATCGAGCATCCGATCGGCTTCATCGAGCACCAGGATTTCCACCTGGTTGAGCCGAAGAGCACCTTGCTGGTGCAGATCCATCAGCCGGCCGGGAGTGGCCACCAGCACGTCCGTGCCGCGGCGCAGGCGATCGATCTGGGGATTCGCGCTCACGCCTCCAAACACCACATCGGAGCGCAGATCCAGGTGGCGGCCGTAGGCTCTCACGCACTCGCCCACCTGGGCAGCGAGTTCACGGGTGGGGGTGAGCACCAGGGCGCGCACCACACCGCCCCGGGCCCGGGGCCCATGGCGGAGGCGCTCCAGCATGGGCAAGGTGAAGCCGGCAGTTTTGCCTGTGCCGGTCTGGGCGGCAGCCAACACATCCCGCCCCTCCAACACGGCCGGAATGCACTGCTGCTGGATCGGGGACGGACGGCGGTAACCCCGCTCGTCCACCGCCTGCAGCAGGGGCATGGAGAGTCCCAAGGCCTGAAACTCCGGCACCAGATCCTCCCCCGTCCTCGTGCCAGTCGCCTCGGATGTGCTGTTGGACGTCCTGGAGGTTCGGGTGCGACCAGGGGAGGGGGTTGGAGGAAGGGAGGGAATAGGACAAAGGCGATCAAACCCCACCGTAGGGGTAAAACGGATCAAGCAGGAGGGAGAGGTCTCCATGCCCCAGCTGAGGCGAGCCAGCCAGAGCCTGAGCGACCAGCTCCATGAGGTGCATGTCTTTGCGCTGCTGGGAGCCGTTCGCATCGCGATGCTGTGGTTCGCACAGGCCCTCGATGCCCTGAAAGGTGAGCCGGGAGGCAAATTCGCGTTTTTCGCCAGTCAGCTGGGCACGGTGTTCCGCACACCGGCACTGATCATCTATGCCCTGATCATGTTGATGCTCTACGGGCAACTGCTCCGCGGCAAGCGAATTTCACCGGTTGTTCTCGACGCCCTGGGGATTTGGGCTGTGATCAACCTCTTTGTTCATTTCCTGAAAATCAATCTCCTCATGCTCACTGGAGTGGTGGATCCGAGGCTGCTGCTGGGTCAGGTGATCACTTACGTGCTGTTTTTCGTGCTGTGTTGGGGGTGGATCTTTTGGCGTCTGGATCGCATTGCAGGTCCGGAGGAACAACAGATTGTTGAAGTACCCAGCGCTTCCACCCAAGGGGGAAGCTTCAACTACTACCACGAGTCCCTGATGTCCATTCTCGATGGGCGAAGGATGTCGTTGTTCATCGGGATCAGTCGTTTTGGCAAGGTGCTGGTAGCCCTGCATTCCCTGATGATTCTTGATCTGGCAGCGATCGCCCTGGCTCGTTTTTATCAACTTGTGCAGAAGTCGGTGGCATCCTGAACAACCACGGGCGTGGGACCTGCCAAGGGAGCTGGGAGCATGGAGGTGTAGGGTGATTGTGATTCATCGAACACTCTTCAAGCGGGTTCCTCCCCAGCGCGGCGAGCTCCACAGGATTTCACCACCCGGTCAGCAACTTTCTTCAGGGCATTCAACGAATCGGTTTGATACACCTCCCGTTCCATTCATGACCATCTTCGTGGGTAACCTTTCCTTCGATGCCGAAGTGGAAGATCTCCAAAACCTTTTCGCGCAATATGGCGAAGTTCGCAAATGCGTTCTCCCTCTCGATCGGGACACGGGACGCAAGCGCGGTTTCGCCTTCGTGGATCTGGCGGTCGCCAGCGACGAAACCAAGGCGATCGATGACCTGCAAAACGTCGAGTGGATGGGTCGCAACATCCGTGTCAACAAGGCAGAACCCCGCACCGGTGGTGGCGGCGGCGGCGGTGGTGGTGGGGGAGGGGGCGGGGGCAGATCCCGCTGGTAGCTCAGGGCCCTCAGTCCAGGGGCGATGCACACTCCCAGGGGGGTTGCGAAGCCAGGTTGGATACTCCTCCAGCAGATAATCTCCCACCACTCGGCTGCTCAGAATGGGTGCCCTCGGGTGATCGAATGGCGAGCCCCTTGCCCCCCTGGCGCCAGCTGCTGCGCGGGGCTCGTGAGCGGGAAGGGCGTTCCCCCCAGGCCCGCTGGCTGCAGCTGGCCACGGTTGCCGCCGATGGCACCCCCCGCGTGCGCACCCTGGTGTTTCGCAGCTGGCCGGAGCCAGCGGCCCTGGATCTGCTCACCGACGGCCGGAGTGCCAAACCAGCCGAACTGGCTGGCCAGCCTGCCGTGGAACTCTGCTGGTTGCTTCCGAGGGCGCGCTGCCAGTTCCGGCTGCGGGGAAAGGTGGTTAGCCTTCCGGCCGATGTGGCCAGCAGGGAGCGGCTGGGGCACTGGCATCGCCTCACGCCTGAGGGCCGGGCGCTCTGGGCCTGGCCGGCCCCAGGCCAACCATTGGATGGGAGTCCCCCCAGTGGCCCCATCCCCCAACACCTCCCGGAGGACACTCCTCTGCCGGAGCATTTCCTGCTCTTGCGGATCGCCCTGGATCAGGTGGAGTTGCTGGAGCTCACCGGCCATCCCCATCGTCGTCGCCGATGGCGGGCGGCCACAGGCTGGGACGAGGAGCGCCTGAATCCCTGAAGGCCGATCTGGCTGCCTGACCGGCAGCACGCTATGCTAGTACTGGTGTACTGCCGCGAATCCACTGTGATCCCACCCGAAGCGTCAACCCCTCTGCAAAGCCGTCTGCAAAGCCCTCTGCAAAGCCGTCTGCAAACAGAAGAGTGGCCCTATCTCGATCAAGAGGTGCTGCGCGCCACCCGCAGCCGCAAGGTCTGCCTCACCTGCCACTGGTTTCGCCACCACGCTGGCCCCAACTGCATTCCCCTGCTCACCTGTCAGCTGCATCAAGGCTTGATCGCCCAGGGGGAGCACCTCACTCACCGCTGCCAGGGATGGACGGACGACATGGGCCGCCTGCGGGGTTGGGCGCCGGAGGTGGCCTAGGTGGTATGGCAACAGGCCACAGGCCGCCCCTCTCCCCCAAGGATGGATGGATCAGCGATGGACGCCAAGTGCTGCATTTCCGGCCAGCCCGTTGGGATCGATGGAGCCAAACGCTGGAGCTCACCTGCGGTGAACTGATCCCTGGTCAACCCGCCCCCCTTCTCAAGCATCGGCGAGAGATCAGCCGGGAGCAGGCCATCCAGCTCTGGCATGGCCTGCGCAAAGAGGGATGGCAACCCTGCCCACCGCAATGGACCCCGCCGGCCCCGCGTCGCGCGTGCGAACAGCACAAACCAGCACCCCTGGGTCCTCAGACGCAGATAGGGTGAGACAACGAAGAAGCGCCCGGTCTTCGCTGCCTTCCATGCCTCGTTTGCTTCCTTGGAGGCTCCTCCTGCTGTTGTGCACTGCTGGGGCGGCGGGATTCCTGACGGCCAGGGGTCAAATGGCTCGGATGGGCTGGCCTGAGCGAGAAGCCACACCTCTGGGGGCCCAACACCTCGCCCTGGTGATCAACGAAGCGGACCCCCTCAGTGAAGCCATTGGGGCCGCCTACATCAAGGCGCGGAATTTGGAGCCGCGGCAGGTGATTCGGGTGCGGTTCCCTCCAGGAAAAACCAGTCTCACAGCGGCGGAATTTCTCCCCCTCTACCGCCAGGTGAAACGGCAAACGCCTGTGGATGCTCAGGCCTATGCCCTGGCCTGGGCCGCACCATGGCGGGTGGACTGCATGTCGATCACCAGCGCCTTTGCCTTCGGCAAGGTGCGCTCCATCTGCCCGGACACGTGCCGGGTCACACCGATCAGTCCCTACTACGCCAATGGTGAGGTGCGCAGACCCTGGTCATCCCTCAAGATGCGGCCCACCATGCTCCTGGCAGCCACTACACCTGAAGCCGCAAACGGGCTCATCCAACGGGGAAAAGCGGCGGATGGCACGGCACCTCCTGGCACGGCCTATCTGCTGAGCTCCACCGATGAGGCCCGGAATCGGCGCGCCGAGGTCTATGGCGATCTCCTGAGGATGTCAGCGCCGGGGTTTGAGGTGCGGCTGCTCCGGGGCAACGCCCTGCGGGGTGTGAAAGATGTGATGCTCTACATGACCGGGCTTACGTATGTGCCCGATCTGGCCACCAATTTCTTTCGCCCCGGAGCCGTGGGCGATCACCTCACCTCCTTTGGAGGCAAGCTGACGGGCCCGTCAGGGCTGTCCAAGGATGGGGGCGAGGGCCAGATGAGCGCCCTCCGCTGGCTGGAGGCCGGTGCCACGGGTAGCTACGGCACCGTGGTGGAGCCCTGCAATCACCGAGGCAAATTTCCCGATCCGGGTTTGCTGTTGAGCTACTACAGGCGGGGCGACACCCTGATCGAAAGTTATTGGCGCAGCGTGGCCATGCCCGAGCAAGGGGTATTCATCGGCGAACCCTTGGCCAGGCCGTGGGGGCCCAAACGGTAAGAACGGCGATTGCCGTGCCAATGCAGGATTCAATGAACCTCAACAGGGCATTCAAACCAGGATTCAAGCGGGGATCCAGGCTGGCCGTCGCCATCACCACGATCACCGTGATCGCGGCTAGCCGGGCGTGGGCACCATGAGCACAAGAGCGGCGATGGCCGTGGAGTTTGCGGTGGGACACCGACCTGCACTCCACGGCCATCGATTGGCTTGGTCCCGTATCCCCCCAACCCTTGGGAACCTGGGAAGATGAATCCCAATCGTGAGGCGCCGATGTCCTTAGAGCAACTCAAGGGCTTCCTGCAGAGGATGCAGCAGGATGAAGCCCTGAAACAAGAGGTGTTGGCTGCTGCCACAGCGGACGATGTGGCCCAGATCGCGCTGAAGCTGGGGTAT
>JBJTUM010000223.1:0-8809 GCA_046080725.1 Cyanobium sp.
TTGAGCATCGTCACGGTGTGCATGAACCGTCGGGAGCATCTGCTGGCGACGGCGCCAAGGGTGGCGGCCTGGCCCCACCACAGGGAGCATTTGATTGTGGATTGGAGCAGCACGGAGCCATTGCGGCGTGAGGAGCTGCCCGCCGATCCCCGCATCCGGCTGCTGCGGGTGGAGGGGGAGCCGCGCTGGAATTTGTGCCGTGCCTACAACTTTGGAGTGGCCCGCTGCACGGGGGAGTGGGTGTTGAAGCTGGATGCGGACGCCTGGCCCACCCAGGCCTTTGATCCGTTTCAGCCCGCCCTGCGGTTACCGGCGGATGGCGCCTGTGGGGAGAGTGGGGTGGTGTGCGCCTTTGGCAGCGGACCGGACGGGCGGAAGGGGCAGTTTTTGATGGAACGCCAGCTGTTTGAGGAGGTGGGTGGATTCCATGAGCTGCTGGTGGGCTATGGATTTGACGACAAGGATCTTTTGGCTCGCCTGCTGCAGCGCACGGGAGAGGAGGCTCTGAGTCTGCCGCCGGAGTGGATCGGCGTGATTTCCCACAGCGATGGGGAGCGTGCGGAGCAGGGTGTGAAGCGGGGCGCCATGGCGGCGAGCCAGGGGCTGGCGGCGATGCGGGCGACCCGGCTGGCGAATCGCCTCCTGGCGGCCCACTGTCCCTGGGGGCGGCTGAGGCCCCACTCCCTTTACGAGCAACGGAGCCCAGGCCACTGGCTGGTGATTCCCGATTCGCTGCCAACCCCCACCGCCGAAGCCGCCGATGAGATCGAGCATGCCCGGCGCATGGAGTTTTGGAGCTGCTTTCTCGCCATCCCGGATGTGTTTCTGGCAGAGCTCCCTATCAAGCTCGTGCCCCATCCCCGCAAAGGTGTTTGGCCGGTGCGGTGGTGGCATCGCCTTTGGTGGCAGACGGGGCGACGACTCCTCCACCTGCCCAGCATCGTTCTGAGCTGGACCAGGGGATCCCTTGGGCGGCCAGGGGGGCTCCCCTCTCAAGCACGTTTGGGGATTCGGTGATCCGCCTCACCTTGGCTTCCAATGCGGTGCACCTCGAGGCCGCACGCCGGTTGCGGGATGGGCTGCAATCCCGTCGGGATTGCATGGACATCCTGCTCTGGGAACCCCAGCGGTTTTCCCTCACTGCCGCCGATCGTCGCCGTTGGCCCCTGCACCTACCGTTGCGGCCCAGCAGCTATCTGCTGCTTGCCCCCTGGGCCCTGTTCGGGCTGGTGGCCGAGCTCCGCTTGGCCCACCGCAGCGGCGCCGGAGGCGGGTTGAGGTTCCTGCTGGGGCGGGCGCGCCGGCTCACCCTCTTGGATGATGGGCTCGATCAGTACAGAGCCCGCCCACGCGCTTTGGATCCCAGTGGCTTTGCGGTGGGGACGGAGTGCTGGTTGTTCTCCGATGCCCCGGAGTGGCGCGCTCCCTGGTGTGCCCGTTTCGACTGTCGGGACTTGGGACCGCTGTTCCCTCCTGCGCCATCAGATTCCCTGCCTTCCGAGGCCGCGGCCGCCAGCGCCCAGGGCACCCTGATCATCGATTCCCCAGGGGTGGAGCACCTCCAGGGCCAGGCCAGCGCCTTTCCCCGTCCTTTGAGCCTGATGCCCCATCCGGTGGCGGCCAAACGCGCCTGGAGGGTTCCCCTGGCTGAAGGCGACCGCTGCCTCCAGGGCCATCCAGAGGAGCTGCTGCCCCGCTGGAAGGGGATGGTTGTGGTAGGAGAGAGCCTGATGCTCCTTGCGGCGCTGCGCCTCTGCCGACCAGGCACCCGGTTATGGATCGCCCTGCCGGCGTCGACGGATCCCCACTTGAAGGCGTGCGTGGCCCTGGCGGTGGACCGAAGGCCCCTGGTCACCCTTGCTGGATCACCTCCTCCAGCACCTTGAGCACCTCCGCGGCGGTGTGATCCCAGCGGAAGCGGCTGGCCCGCCGGACCCCGGCTTCGGCGAGGGCTTGGGCCAAGCTCCCATTCCTCCCGAGTTCGGCCATCGCCTCGGCGATCTCCAGGGGGTCGTGGGGGTTGACCAGCAAGGCTGCCTCCCCCACGACCTCCGGAAGGGCGCCGGCTCGAGCGGCGATCACAGGCGTTTCGCAGGCCATGGCCTCCAGGGCCGGCAGCCCGAACCCCTCCCAGAAGCTTGCCATCAGCAGGGCACGGCAGCGGTTGAGAAGCTGCAGGCGCTCCTGATCGCTCACCCAGGCCAACCAGTCGCAACGCGCGCCGATGCCCAGATCATCGGCGAGCTGCTGCAGCCCTGGCGTGAACCGCCCATCGTGGGGGCCCACCAGCTTCAGCCGCAGGTCCCCCGTCGGATCGGGCAGAGCCGCAAAGGCCCTTAGAACCCCACTCAGATTCTTGTGGGGGTCGTGGCGACCAAGCACCAGGAAAAAGGGTTCTCTCGGAAGCCCCAGGGGTTTCAGGCGGCCGGGATCGAATCCGAGCTGGATGGGCACCAACCGCCGCTGCGGCACCCCGAGCCTGTCATGGACTTCCCTTGCGGTGGCCTCTGAATTGCAGAGCACCTTCACCGCTCGATGCAACACCATCGGCACGTAAGCCAAGTGATAGGCCAGCAAGGGGCCGGGCTGGGGATGGCGCAGGGGTAGCAGATCATGGGCGAGCACCACGGAACGCACGCCACGCAGCAGGGGAGCTTCCGGGAGGGGTGAGAGAAGGAGGGGCGCTCCACTGGCTTTCAGAAGGCGGGGCAGGGCGTTCTGGGTCCAGAGAAGCCGGTTGAGGTGTCCCCTGCGCCCATGCTCTGGCGAGAGGTGGGTGGGAATGGGCAAGCTGCCTGGCCGATCCCCTCCCAGGGGGTCGAGCAAGGGCACCAGGGTCGGGTCCAGCGCCGCCACCAGGTCCCGTGCCACCACGCCGATGCCCGTGGGTCTTCGCCCCAGATAGCTGCCATTGAACAGAGCCCAGGGGGAACTCATGGTGTTCCTATGCCCCTGTCCGTCCAAGCCTCAAGGGCTCCTGTGAGAACAGCCCAGCTCCGGGCCGGCTGCAGGGGCAGTCGCAGGGCGGTGAGCAGCAGCAGCCGCAGACCTCGGAGGGTCACCACCCAGGGAGGGCAGTAGCGCCTGAGAAAGTGCAGGTAGCTCACGGTGGAAAGCCGCCAGCGGCGGGGGGAGCTGCTGCTGCTCCCCTGCCCGCGCCGATGGGTGATCCGGGGGCTCGGCAGCCACCGAACGCAAGCCCCCTGGCGCGCCAGCCGCAGGCAGAGGTCCATGTCTTCGTAATAAAGGGGAAAGGCGGGATCGAACCGGGGGGGGGGCCGGTGGGCCGTGGGTTGGAGCACCAGGCTGCAGCCGCTCAACCAGTCGAGGGTGATGGGAGCGTGGCCATCCGGGGTGCAGGCAGGCAATCGGCGGGAACGGAAGCGCAGGCCTGGGCTGAACCAGCCTCCGCTGGCTTCCAAGGCTCCCGTGCCGTCATCGACGGCGGTGCCCACCACGCTGAGAGCATCCATCGCCGCCAACTGGTCAAAGAGGTCTCTCAATTCGTCCCCTCGGGGCAGAGCGGTGTCCGGGTTGAGCAGCCACACCCAGCCTGTCCACCCTTGACGTTCCAGCCAGTTCAGGGCGCGGTTGCAGCCAACGCCGAAGCCATCGCCCTCCTCGCCCTTTAGCAACCTGAGTGCCGGCGCCCATGGGGGAGCAAGATCCACGGGGCTGGAGAGAGGGCTGTTGTCGACCACCACCCAATGGGCTGGTTTGAGCTCTTGGCGGTTCAGATCCGTTGCCAGCCCGGGCAGCACGCCACTGCTGTGGTGGGCCACCGTGACGATCGCCAGCGCCATGGAGCGACGATAGGCTCCCGCCAGCGCATGGAGTGATGATGCGATTCGTGGTGGCGGTGCCGGCCCGTCTGGATTCCGCCCGGTTGCCTGGAAAAGTGATGGCCGACATCGGTGGCCGCCCCATGCTGCAGCGGGTGCTGGAGCGTTGCGCCCAGGCCCGTCGGCCCTCGGCCGTGGTGCTCTGTGCCGATCGCCCTTCCCTGGTGGAGGCCGCGGAACGCTGGGGATTCCCAGCCCTGCTCACCTCGCCGGAGTGCAGCTCTGGCAGTGAGCGCCTGGCATCGGCCCTGGAGGCCCTGGTGGCCTTTGCAGGCTCTCGGCCTGAAGACTCCCTGGCCGACACCGTGGTGCTGAATGTGCAGGGCGATCAGCCCTTCATCGATCCTGCGGTGATCGATGCGATGGTGAGGGAATTTGAGGGCCGCACCCCCCCACCGGAGGTGCTCACCCCCGTTTACCGCATGGAGGCGGAGAAGCTTCACAACCCCAATGTGGTGAAAACCCTGGTGAGTGCGGATGGCCGGGCCCTTTACTTTTCCCGCTCCGCCCTTCCCCACGTGCGGGGGGTGGAGCCGGCGCAGTGGCATGCGCACGCTCCCTTTTGGGGCCATGTGGGGCTTTATGGCTATCGGGCCGATGTGCTGGCCCGCTGGTCTGCCCTCCCTTACTCATCCCTGGAGCACATTGAAAAGCTGGAGCAGCTGCGGCTCCTGGAGGCGGGGATCGGTATCGGCACCTTTGAGGTGGATGGTGATTTCCTCTCGGTGGACACACCGGAGCAACTGGAGCTCGCCAGAAACCAGGCCACAGCTGAGGCCCAGGCTCCAACTTGAGTGGCCTGGGTGCCTCCAGGCACAGCCATGGGTGGTCGCTGATACCTTCTCTCCTGTGCGACAGAGGGGCATGGCACCACGAACCCTGGTGACTCGGATTGATTCCATGGTGATCTGTGCCTCGCCCAAGGCTTCCTGCCGCAGCGTGGCCGATTTCGCCTGGGAGGTGAACCAGAGCAAGGCCCTGCGCCTGCGCACGGGGATGCAGGTGATCGTGTTTCGCAATCCTTTGCGTCGCCTGATCAGTGCATATTTGAATACATATGTGGAGCACACCCGCTATCGGGAGGCCTCTCTTGCCCTTTGCCCCGATGCCCGGCTGGACACCTTTGCGGATTTCCTGGCCGCACTCGATCGCCATGGATTCCGCTGTATCGACAAAGTGCATTTCAAGCCGCAACGGGCCCGCTATCGCTGGCGGTCGTTTGACCGGATTTTTGATGCGGATGATTTGGAGCCGTTCCGGCAGTTCGTTAATGCGTTCTTCGGCACCGATGAGGAGATGCCCTTTCGGGTGGCTGCCAACCGGCTGAAGGTTGCCCGCGATTCCCCTGAGGCGGAGAGGCCCCGGGAGTGTGAGGGGGAATCTGCTCCCTGGTTCCTGACACGAGAGGTGTTGCGGGAAAAATCCGAGCAGCAGCATCTCCCCGCCTATGCGGAGTTCTACACGCCCGCTCTGGAAGCCACGGCCCGTCGGGTTTACGGCATGGATTACCACTTTCTCGATGAGTGCTTTCGCCGGGGGCGTCTGGATGCCCGGCTGCACGAAACACTGTGCGCCTGAAGGGGGCTTAACCGCGAGTGAGGCCGGCCTGCACTAGGTCGTGGAGGCGCAGCAGCCCTATCATACGTACGCCCTCTTCAACCACGGGCAGCACTCCGATGGCCTTGCGGCGGTTGCGCTCCATTGTTTCAAGCGCATGGATGGCGAGCACATCTCCGCCCACGGTGATCGGATCCGGAGTCATCAGGTCGGCGGCGGTGAGAGCGTTCCAATCTGCCGGAGGATGGCTTTGCAGGGCCCGGCGCAGGTCGCCGTCGGTGATGAGCCCCCAGAGCTGGAGATGGTCTTCCTCTCTGGCCAACCAGCAGGCCCCCACTCCATCGGACGTGAGATGGCCAATCACCTCGGGAAGGGGCGTGGCGGCAGCCAGGGGGGCCAGCCGGGTGACGGGCACCATCAGATCGGCGGCGGTGAGGGTGAGCTGCTTGCCCAGCGATCCTGCGGGGTGGTTGAGGGCAAAATCCTGTGGGGAGATTCCCCGCCGCTCCATCCAAACAGCGGCTAGAGCATCACCGATGGCCATGGCCACCGCGGTGCTGGCCGTGGGGGCCAGGTTGAGGGGGCACACCTCCCGGTCTACGGATCCGTCTAGAACCACATCACACCCCCGCCCCAGGCTGGACTCCACCCGGCCCACCAGGGCGATGCGGGCCGTGCCCCGGCGGCGGAGGTGGGGCAGGATCTCCAGCAGTTCCTGGGTTTCGCCGCTGTTGGAGAGCAACAGGGTGACATCGTCTGGAGCCACCACCCCCAGATCCCCATGGAGGGCATCGAGGGGGTTGAGGTAGATGGCCATCAGGCCGATGGAGGAGAATGTAGCCGCAATTTTTCGGGCCACGATGCCGCTCTTGCCCACTCCAGTGATCACCAGCTTGGCCCGCCGCTCCGCGCAGCCCTCCAGAAGCGCGAGGGCTGATTCAACTTGGTTGCTGTCGAGGCGGGTGGCTGCTGCGGCAATGGCGGCAGCTTCCTCCAGGAGACAGCGGGTGAGGGCGGACAAAGGGGTAAGGTTGGGGGCTAAAATGAATTATGTAATACTAACTCGTTTAAGTCATTCTCAATTATTTTCCATTTCTTGTGGTCGATGGGAACCCTACCCCAATCAAATTGCTAAACATGGATGTTTCCTGATGGATCAAGCTCAATATGTTGCGAGCCTAGTCGAACATAGCTCGGCTAGTCTATGAAAAAGCTATGCCTGAAAAAGCAACAATGCGACCTGTGATGGAAGCGCACACTTCAAGGACGGAAGCAGATCAGGGACCTGTACCTGCTCTTGAACTTCGTGATATCTGGTTGAGCATTCCGGTAAATACACGAGAAACCCGAACTTTAAAAAAAGCTTTGATTCGCTCTCTGACTGGAGGAGCGCTGCGTCGCACTAAGACCGGTGCGATGATTGACGCTTTGAGAGGGATTACGTGCCGAATTGAACATGGTGATCGCGTGGCGCTCATTGGACACAATGGTGCTGGAAAAAGCACCTTTCTCCGTTTGATATCAGGGATTTATGCCCCTTCTTCTGGATACTTTATGGCGTCATGTCCTGTATTCCCCATGATTCAGAAAAGTTTTTTGACCAGTCCTGAGCTTAGTGGTTTGCAGGCTGTTAAAGGATATTATCTTCTCCATCATCGCAACCTGCGGGGCTTTGATGCTTTTTTACAAGAAATCGTTCAGTTCTCTGAGCTTGGCGATTTCATCCACTTGCCTATCAGGGGTTACAGTGAGGGGATGTCTGCTAGATTGCTATTCGCGCTTCTGACCTCACGCAGCCACGATTGTCTTGCTCTTGATGAAGGTTTTGGAGCTGGAGATGCTCGTTTCTTTGATCGTGCTCAGCAGCGAATGGAGTCGTTTATAGATTCTGCAGGCACATTGATATTGGCCAGCCACTCTGAAGATCTCCTTCGCAAGTTCTGTCGCCGTGGCTTGGTATTCTCTCAGGGGAAAATTGTGTTTGATGCCACTCTAGAAGAATCGTTAGATTATTATCATGCCCGCACTCACTGATCCCTTGAATTATGCCTGGAAAAACCGTCGAGCCTGGTGGTTTACTGCAACCGCTCGGACGAGGGAGAGATTTGTTCGTACGACACTTGGAAGCTTTTGGTTGGGCTTCTCCAACCTAATTTCGATAGCCGTATTGGCAATAGTTTACGGTACTGTCTTTAAAGTTCATGACTTTAATGCTTATGTTGTTTACCTGGGGGTTGGACTGGTTATCTGGAATATAATCGCAGCCTCCATACAGTCAGCGGCAGGGCTATTTAAGTCCAATTCTGACAATATTAAAAATACCAATATTCATCCCATTTTCTACTCATTAGAAGAATGGTCCTTTCAAGTCCAAACGTTTGCTCAGTCGTTTGGATTGGTGATCCTTGCTCTCGTTCCATTTCAACCTTCAATTGTCTCACATCTCCTCCTGTTTGGGGTTCTTCCACTCATTAACTTGCTCTTGTTTATTTACTGGTTTCCTTTACTGATAAGTTTGCTTGGTGCTCCTTATGAGGATCTGTTTCAGCTTATTCCTATCGTACTTCAGCTTCTATTCTTATTGTCGCCAATACTATATAAGCGCGACACTCTTGGTCCAATAGGTTGGTCGGCAGATTTCAATCCGTTCTACAGAATATTGGACAGTATTCGGCATGCCCTGATTCATGGGCAGTTAAGAATTGGTGAAACATTTTTAATTTTGTTAATTAACATTATTGGCTTGATTATTGCGGTCCAACTATTGGAACGTAGAAAGTCAACTTTGCCGTTTGTTGTTTGAAATTAATTTGCGGTCTTCGTCATTAGCTCATCCATTTTCTTCTTGAAAACTTTATCGGAAAACCGCTCGATAAATGTTGGGTAGGCTAAGTTTGAATACTTCTCCCATGTATGCTGGTCTGTCGTTAGCTTCATAATCTTTTCGACGATATGTGTTGGTGTATTTGCTATCAATACTGAGGAATCGGGAGGGAGGTCAAGTCCTTCAGCCCCAATATCTGTTGCTATGCATGGCAGCGAATGTTGAATAGCTTGAATCACCTTACCTTTGATGCCACTTCCGAAACGCAACGGTACGATCATGGCAATTGATCGATCAAAGATTGGTGTTACATTTTCAATGAATCCCAAAAAACTTATGTTCGGATTTTTCAAGAGCATGGCGTCTGATGTTCTTGATAACGATTCGTGAAGCTCCTGACCAATAACGCTCAAATGATAATCGGGGAGCACTTGGACGAGTAGCGGATGTAATTCTGATTGGAAGTATCTGAGTGCATCAACATTGGGTTGATGAGCAGATCCGATAAACAACAGGCCATTTCGGCTGGCGTAGGACTCTTTGCTACCTATAAAGGGACGGCACTGGGGGACGTGATAAATCGAAG
>JBJTUM010000224.1:0-29792 GCA_046080725.1 Cyanobium sp.
CCCCTCTGGCGGGAACTTTCGGCCATGGAGCTCGATCACATGGCCCGCACCGCCGGCGAGCCCTATCGGGATCCCAGTGGCACGGGGGATGCCGTTTCAATCCTGGAGAGCCGCCGTGGGGCCCAGGCTGGCGCCCTCCGCAGCGGCCAGCGAGCCCCCAGCAGCACCTGGCGGCGGCGCTGGGGGGTGGGGCCTACAAGACTTAGGGACGACTAACGGCCCGCCGGTAGATTCCCGCCAGCTTTGCGATCCGCCTGATGCTCGCCATCGCCATCCTGGCCGCCGGAAGAGGCACGCGCATGAAAAGCGCGCTCCCCAAGGTGCTCCAGCCCCTGGCGGGCGCCACCCTGGTGGAGCGGGTGCTCAACAGTGCCGAAACCCTTCAGCCTGAGCGCCGCATCCTCATCGTGGGGCACCAGGCCGATCGGGTGCGCCAAGCCTTGGCTCACCATGCGGGCCTCGAATTCGTGCTTCAAGAGCCCCAGAACGGCACGGGCCACGCCGTGCAGCAGCTTCTGGAGCCCCTGGCGGGCTTCACCGGCGATCTATTGGTGCTCAATGGCGATGTGCCCCTCCTGCGCCCGGAAACCCTCCAGGCCCTGCTGGAGCGCCATCGCAGCAGCGGTGCTGGCGTCACCTTGCTCACCGCCCGGCTGGCGGATCCCACCGGCTATGGCCGGGTGTTCACCGATCACCAGGGCCAGGTGACGGGGATCGTGGAGCACCGCGACTGCGACGCCAGCCAGCGGGCCAATCCCCTCACCAACGCCGGCATCTACTGCTTCCATTGGCCTCGCCTGGCGGAGGTGCTGCCCCGCCTCACCACGGACAACGACCAGGGAGAGCTTTACCTCACCGACGCCGTGGCCATGCTCCAGCCGGCCCTCCAGCTGGAAGTGGCCGACTGGCAGGAAACCAACGGCATCAACGATCGCCTCCAGCTTGCCCAGTGCGAGGCCGTGCTCCAAGATCGGCTGCGGCGCCACTGGATGGCAGAAGGGGTCACCTTCACCGATCCGGCCAGTTGCACCCTCAGCGATGGCACCCGATTCGGCCGGGATGTGGAGGTGGAGCCCGGCTGCCATTTTCGTGGCGACACGGTGATCGGCGAGGGCTGCCGCATTGGCCCGGGCTGCCTAGTTGAAGACAGCGCCATCGGCGATGGGGTGGAACTGCTGTATTCGGTGGTGCGCAACTCGCGGGTCGCCAACGGCTGCACTGTGGGTCCCTTCGCCCAGATTCGAGCTGGCGCCATGCTGGCGGCCGAGTGCCGTATCGGCAATTTCGTGGAGGTGAAAAACAGCCAGCTGCAGGAGGGTGTGAAGGCCAACCACCTCACCTACCTCGGGGATGCGGATGTGGGTGCCAAGGTGAACATCGGTGCTGGCACGATCACCGCCAACTACGACGGGGTGCGCAAGCACCGCACCTCCATCGGCGCCGGCAGCAAGACCGGGGCCAACAGTGTGCTGGTGGCTCCCATCACCCTGGGTGAAGGGGTCACGGTGGCGGCCGGCTCCACCCTCACCGAAGATGTGCCCGCAGGCTCCCTGGCTCTGGGCCGGGCTCGCCAGGTGGTGAAGTCGGACTGGCAGCCGCCGAACTGAGCTGCCCTTCCTCAGAATCTTCAGGCTGGCGTGCCCACCAGATCCAGGATCAAGATCTCCGTGCGCGGGCCGAGGCGGATGGGCAGCAGGCTCTGACCCACCCCCACGCTCACGCAGAGCACCCTCTCCTGGGGGAGGAGATAGCGGCCTGCCTGATACATACGGGAGAGGGGGCCGGAGGCGGCCATCGGCGCCCTCCCGCCGGGCAGGGTGATCTGGCCCCCGTGGGTGTGCCCGGCCAGGGCCACATCGAAGGGGCGATCACCCGCATCCAGCAGCCCAGACGGCTGGTGAATCAGCAGCAGGGTGGCGCAGTGGTCGTCCCAGTGGGCCTCAGCGGCCCGGGGGTGGCCCCCCAAATGGTCATCCAGTCCCACCAGAAGCACGTTGCCGAAGGGGTCCGGCAGCAGCACGCTGCTGTTGCACAACACCCTGATCCCGCAGCTCTCCAAACGGCTCGAGATCGTGGTGGCACCGGCGCTGTGGTCGTGGTTGCCCAACACCGCAAACACCCCACAGGGCGCCCTCAGGCGCCCTAAGGCAGGGAGGATGGCGTCCAGTTCCCCGCTGGTGGAACACACGTAATCCCCCCCCAGGAGGATCAGATCCGGACGCGCCGCCAAAAGGGCTTCACAGGCGGAAACGATGGTGCCCGTGGGAGTCATCTTGCCGGCGTGCAGATCGGAGGCAAAAGCCACCCGCAGGCGGCTGTGCCGCCCTAGTGCTTTATTCAGCACCACCCGTTCCCGCCAGCGATGCACCTCCGCCACGCTGAGGCCCTGCCGCATCACGTGCGAGCGGCTTAAACCCTCCCCTAACGCCATCAGCACAGACGAAACCACGGGCCGGCGCCAACGGCGATAAGGGGACCCTGAACTGGCCTCCAATGGGTGTCCTCCGTCTCAACCTCACCGCCCCTGTCTTAGGAACGATTCGGATCCCTGGCCGCGAAACCCGGGCGATGCCTTGGCGTTCAGCCTGGTTCGAGGGCCCCTTTCAAGTGGGGCAAGAGGGTTTCCAGGGCCACCCCCCGGCTTCCTTTCAGTAGCACCACGTCCCCTGCCGTCAGCCAACGCAAGAGGGGTTCTGCGGCCTCTTGGGGATGGCCCACCCGCACCAAGAGGGGGAGTCCCTGGGCGGCATCCACCATGGCATCTCCCTCGGCGCCGCCATCCACCACCACCAACCCATCCAGCCCCAGCTCCCTGGCCCGCCTGGCCACTTGCCCATGGAGCTCCAAACTCTTATCTCCCAGCTCCAGCATGGTGCCGAGCACGGCATAACGGCGGCCCCCTGGGCTCTCTGCCAGGAGTTGCAGGGCGGCCATCACGGCTTCCGGGGAGGCGTTGTAGGTCTCGTCCAGCACGTTCACGCCCCCCATCAGGAGCCGGCGGTTGCGGCCTCCCGGCACCTCCACTTCCATGGCGGTTAGGGCCTCCGGGGGAACCCCCAATTCAGCAGCCACCGCGAGGGCCAGCAAGAGATTGCGGGCATTGTGTCGGCCCTCCAAGGGCAGCTGCACCTCGAGGCTGCGTTCGGCTGGTGTCTGGCCAGTCCCCAATCGCATCAATTCCATCGCCCTCCCGCCTTCCACCAGGCGCCCCACCCAGGAGGCCTTCTCCTGCCCTGGCAGACCGAGAGGCTCATCAGCCAGGCCTACCCGCACTACCTTGCCGCCCCATCCAGGGGCAACGGCGGCCTCCAGGAGGGGATCCCCCGCGGGGATCACCAGCACGCCTTCTCGGGAGAGGGCTTCGGTGATTTCGCATTTGGCGGAGGCAATCGCCTCCCGGCTCCCGAGGCGGCCAATGTGGGCGGTGCCGATGTTGGTGATCACGGCCACATCCGGTTCGGCGCAGCGGCTCAGCCGGCCGATCTCTCCCGGCCCCCGCATGCCCATCTCCACCACAACGGCCGCCGTCTCATGGCTTGCCCGAAGCAGGGTGAGCGGGGCACCTACATCATTGTTTTCATTCCCGCTGCTCGCCACTACGGCGCCCAGGGGCTCTAGGGCAACCCGGATGAGCTCCCGGGTGGTGGTCTTGCCCGCGGAGCCTGTCACAGCCACCACAGGCAGGCCCAGGCGGCGGCGCCAGAAGCGGGCAAGATCCTGATAAGCCGCCAGGGTGTCGTCTACCAGCCAGAGGGGGCGATCAGCGCGGCGCACCCACGCGGCGGCCGTGGCCCGATCCACCCGGTCGCTCTGGGCGATGGCTGCAGCGGCAGCGGCTGGCTGGCCATCCGGGGGAATCAGCACCCGCTCCAGGAAGCCATGGCCATCAAACCTTTCCCCCACCAAGGGAATGAAGAGATCACCTGTCTGCAGCCGGCGGCTGTCTGTGCACACCCCCTTGAGCTGGTGGATTCGATGCTCCCCGCTGGCGGCCCAGCAGGCCAGTCCAACGTCGGGGTCGGGCATCAGGGGCAGGCCCCAGAGCTCCACGAGTTCCTGCAGAGCGATCTCTGAACATCCCATCCCGACCCCCAACCTCGCCATCGATTGCGTGGGATCCTCCCGCACCGGCCGCCTCAAAAAGGATCATTCCCTCCCCCACCTGGGCCTCCCGCCCCACCAGCAAGCCTTTGCTGTCCAACAATTCCAGATGATTATAGCCCCATTCCGCAGCCCTGGCTTGCCAGCGTTCCGCCTGAGCCAGGCGGAACGCTGGGGGGAGGGTCCAAAAGTCGCCGCTGAGTTGGAGGACGAGGGTGGCATGGTTTGGATCCACGCGGATTGCCAACAGAAGGCTCTCCCGATCCCCTTGGTTCAGCTGGGCGCGAAGCCGTTCCTCCTGCGCGTTCTCCTCCACCGTCTTCTCTTGCTCACCCTCGGCCTCCTCCTCCTCCGCCTCAGGACCTTCGGGGCTGGCCAGGAGTTCGGGGGGTGGAGCCGACTCTTGGAGGGGAGAAGGGGGCTCCGACGCCAGAGATGTTTTTTCTTCTGGTGCTCCCGGGCCCGATGGGGGTCCAGGAGCGGCGATCCAGTGCCGCACCAGCCCCACTCCCACCACAGACGCCACAAGGGCGATGACCAGCACCAAGGGCCAGAACAGCTGGGGCCATCGGCGTGGCCAGAAGGCCGGCAAGGGCAGGCTGCCCTCCCGATTTCGCCGCACCAGCTCCCGCCATTTGAGCAAGAGCCAGGCTCCGCTGGCCACCAGATCCTCCCCGAGCCGCTTCCACGGAGGCTCGTAGGGGCCGGGAAGCGGCATGAGCTTCAGCCGTCGTTGCGCCGCAGCAGTTGGCTCAGGGGATTGCGGGGCCGGCTCGGTGCGGCAGGCTCCCGAGAAGGGGCCAACTCCTGCTGGGCGCCTTCCCGCAGGCTGGGGTCAGCCCCCTGTCCCTGGGAGAAGCGCTCCACCTCCTCCGCATCCGGCGTTGGTTCCTTGACCCCGCAGACATCCCGATACATCAAGTCGTATTCCTTCGCGGAACGGTCCCAGCTGAAGTCCTGCTCCATCCCCCGGCGCTGCAGGTCTTCCCAGCTGCTCTGGTGTCGGTAGGCCTCCCAGGAACGCACGATGGCCGTATAGAAGTCCACGGGTTCGAAACGGTCGAAGCCATATCCCGTGCCGCTGTGGGCGATCGGATCGTGGGGGGGCACCGTGTCCACCAGTCCCCCCACCCGGCGCACCACCGGGACGGAGCCATAGCGCATCGCGAGCATCTGACTGATGCCACACGGCTCAAATCGGCTGGGCATCAGGAACGCATCGCTGCCGGCGTAGATCAGGCGGGAGAGAGCATCGTCGTAGGTGAGGAACACTGCGAAGCGGCCCGGATGGCGGGCGGCCATCTGCCAGAGGCCTGATTCCAGCCCCCGATCGCCCGTGCCGAGCACCACGAACTGGCTGTCGGTGTAAGCCAACACCCGATCGGCCACCTGCAACAGCAGATCGATGCCCTTTTGATCCACCAGGCGGCTCACCACCCCCATCAGGTAGGTGCGGGGGTTTTGGGTGAGTCCGAAGCGCTCCTGAAGCATGCGCTTGCACTGGGCTTTTCCAGAGAGATCCTTGGTGGTGAAACGCTCCGGTAGCACTGGATCGGTGGAGGGATTCCAATCGTCGGTGTCGATTCCGTTGACAATGCCGCGCAATTTGCCGCTGATGAAGTTGAGCAGGCCATCCAGGCGCTCGCCATATTCAGGAGTGCGAATCTCCATCGCATAAGTGGGAGACACCGCACTCACCCGATCGGCATAGAGCAGGGCTGCAGCCATGGTGTGATCCCCTTGCATATACCAGGGGCACCAGGTCATGCGCTCCAGTTTCCAGCGCCAAGGCCCCTGATACTTGAGGTTGTGGATGGTGAACACCGTGCTGATCTCCGGGTCCTGGTGCATCCAGACCGGGATCATGCCCGTGTGCCAATCATGGCAGTGCATCACCTGGGGCTTCCAGCCTCCGTTCCACACGAACTCAGCGACCGCGCTGGCAAAAAAGGTGAACCTCCAGTCCTCATCTTCTCCTCCATAAATCCTCTCTGGATCAAACACAGGGTGGCCCACCAGATAAATCGGAAGCCCATGGCTGGGGTGCACGGTTTGAAAGATGGCGAAGTCATTCCCCATCGTGTGTCCTCGCCAGATGGGCTCCTCAGGAATCTGCAGCCGGCTCCACAGCTTGCCGTAACCCGGCAGGATCACCCTTACGTCATGGCCGAGGGAGGCCAGCGAGGGCGGCAGGGAGCCCACCACGTCCCCCATCCCACCAACCTTGATCATCGGTGCACATTCGGCCGCCGCAAAGAGGATGCGCATCTCAAGACTGGCAGGGCGGCGCAACTCTACGGGGACGCTCCCGAGCGCCCTCCACCAGTGCTCAGGGCAGCACGGTCACGGGCGTGCCAAGACTCACGAGGTCAAAGAGTTCCTTGGCGTGTTCATCGAAGAGGCGCACACAGCCGTGGGACACCGCCCGTCCCACGCTGGCGCGATTTGGCGTGCCATGGAATCCGGCGGTGACGCACCCTTTCACCACCAGATGCTCCTGGCCATTGAATCCGCTTCGGCCGCTGCAGTCGCGGTGGAAGCCGATCCACCGACTTCCCAGGGGATTGTTGGGGCCCGGGGGTAAAACCTGCCCATTGGCGGGATGTTCCCATTTTGGATTGGCCGTTTTCTCAATCACGGTGAATTGGCCCACCGGCGTTTCCCAACCCGGCATCCCCACGGCCACCGGGTAGCGACGCACCTCTTGTCCGTTGTCCATGACCCGCAGCAGCCGTTGGCGCCGATCCAGGATCAACAGCCGGGGCCGAGAGCCCTGCAACCCACTAGGCTTGGCTTGGGTGGGAGAGGGTTCCGCATCGGCCTTTGGGGCCTCAGGCTGAGGGAGTCCATTTTCCTTTAACCCCAACTGGAAGGGGGCATCCTCGAGAAGGGCAGCGGCACCAGATTCGTGATCTGGTTTGCCCTTGCCTAAGGGCTCGGGGGCTTCGGCTGCCTGCAGGCCTGGGACCCATGCCGATGAGCAGGCCATGAACAGGAGAGTGGAACCCAGCAGGCGTGGCTGGATCCCAGGGCTACGGCGCCAGCGGGGGTGGACCCAATGCACGGCTTGAGTGAAATCAAAGGGATTTGCAGTGCACCCAACATAGGAATGTTCAAAGGAATCCCTAGGGCAACCATGGGGAGGCTGAAAAATCGGGATCTCTTTTTTCCAGGAAGGCATCGCGGCCCTCCTGCCCTTCTGCCGTGCGATAAAAGAGATGGGTGGCTTGGCCTGCGAGCTCCTGGATCCCTGCGAGGCCATCCATCTCCGCGTTGAAGGCCGCCTTCAGGCAGCGAATCGCCGTGGGGCTGTGGACCAGCACCTCCCTGGCCCAGCGCACCCCTTCCTGCTGCAAAGCATGCAGGGGCACCACCGCATTCACCAGCCCCATCCGCAGGGCTTCCTCCGCTCCGTAGCGACGACAGAGAAACCAGATTTCCCGCGCCTTTCGTTGTCCCACCACCCGCGCCAGGTAGCCGGCACCGAAGCCTCCGTCAAAGCTCCCCACCCGCGGACCGGTCTGGCCGAACACCGCGTTGTCGGCCGCCAAGCTCAGATCGCACATCAGATGAAGCACCTGCCCACCACCGATCGCATAGCCGGCCACCAGGGCGATCACCACTTTGGGCAGGCTGCGAATCAGTCGCTGCAGATCAAGAACGTTTAAGCGGGGCAGTCCGTCCTCATCCACATAGCCCCCATCCCCCCGCACGCTTTGATCGCCCCCGGCGCAGAAGGCCCAGCCCCCATCGGCTGCTGGTCCGGCCCCCGTGAGCAGCACCACCCCGATCTGGGGGTCGTCCCGGAGGCGGGAGAAGGCATCACAGAGCTCGCGAACGGTTCGGGGACGAAAGGCATTGCGCTTCTCCGGCCGGTTGATCGAGATGCGGCTGAGTCCTTCGCGGCTCCGTTCGCAGCGGATGTCCGCGTAGTCGCCAAAGGGCTCCCAGGCCACAGGGCCCACCTCGGGCCGGGGGAGCTTTGTCATGGAAGGGTGATCCGTTCTGCCGCCATTGTGCGCAGCTGCCTGCGTTTTGCCGCATCGGCCCGGCGGTCGGTCACCACCCGCAGGAGGGCGATGGGTTGGGCGAGTCCCCAGGTCAGAGCGGGTTCCAGTTCCCCCATGTGTTGCACGTTCTGGCTGGGCACACCATGGGCCCGGGCCAGGGCTCTTGGATCCACGCCCTGGGGCATGGCAAAGAGCCGGTCGAAGTCGAGGAGATCGGGCTGCGGCGGCCGAATGGGTAACTGCTCGAAGATGCCCCCTCCCCCGTTGTCCACCAACACCACCAGGAGCTGGCCTCTGAGCTGTGGGCACCAGAGCCAACCATTGCTGTCGTGCAGGAGGGCTAGATCCCCGCTCACCAGCACAAGATGGCCGATCGCCTCCGCTAGCCCGCAGGCGATCGACAGGGTTCCATCAATCCCAGAAGCCCCTCGGAACGAAAAGATGGGTCGGCCTGCAGCGGCGGGATCGGAAAAGCTCTCCCAATCCCTCACGGGGCTGCTGTTGGCCAGCATCACCGCTAGCCCGGCTGGGAGCAGTTGGCTCAACCGCCGGGCTAGCAAGGGCTCTTCACAGGGTGCTTCCGACCATGCCTCGGGGAGCGTCGAGTTCAGCAATTCCTGCACCAGGGCTTCCAGATGCAGCCACCGGTCACGGAGGGCAAGGGCTGCCGGGGATGCGGAGCCAGGGCCGGCCTGGGCCAGAGCGGGCCATTGGGCCAGCCCACCACTCCATTGGCCCTGAATGCACCTCAGAGGATCCAGGGGCCGGGGATCTCCCTCACTCACCAGCACCTGGGGGCCCGCCTGGCGCTCTAGCCAGCTTTGAAGCCTTCGGCTGGCGGGAAGGGGGCCGAGCCTCAGCACCTGGCCCCCCTCCAATCCTTTAAAACCTTCTGAGAGCGCCAGGTCGTATCCGGCCACCTGCGGGCTGGGGGCAATTCCGCGCAGGCCCGAGAGTGCATCGGCTAACAGGGGCCAACCGGTTCGCTTGTGCCAACGCTCGACAGCCTCGAGATGGCTTGCCCAGGAGCTGGCCAATCCCCTCCAGGGCCCGGCCACAACCACTCCAGGTTGGTCGGGATCGAGGTTCACTTCTCCCCAACCGCTCAAGGTTGCTCCGGCGGAAGCGGGCTTCGGAATGTCTTCGCTGCTGAAGCTAACCTCGGGTCGCCAGTCCCTTAGCCAAGAGAGAGAGTCTCCATCGCCATGGAGGGGCTCCTCCAGAGGCAGATTCAAGTGCACGGGACCCGCTGGCTCGAGTCCCAGACCAGAAGCAGCGGCCATCCCCCTCACCGCCAGATCCCTAAGAGACGCTGGATCCATGGCCGCCAGACCCTCCGGGGCACCCAGACCCACCCAGCGGCAGCAAGGCTCTAGGAACGTTTCCTGCGAAACGGTCTGATTGGCGCCGCAGTTCTTGAGGCGCTGGGGACGGTCTGCCGTGAGAAGCACCAGGGGAATCGTTCCCAGGTCCGCTTCCACGAGGGCCGGTAGCAAGTTGGCCACGGCCGTGCCTGAGGTGGTTACCACGGCCACAGGCTTGCCCGCCGCCCTGGCGAGCCCGAGGGCAAAAAAGGCTGCGGAGCGCTCGTCAATCGCCGTGTAGATCTTCAGCCCCCTCCCTTCCAGGAAAGAGGCCGCCACGGCCAAAGGGCCAGAACGGCTCCCAGGACAGAGAACCAGCTTGCTCAGGCCCTTGGCCTGAAGGGTCTGCAACAGCTGGAGGCAGGCTAGGGAGTTTGCGGCAGACTTAGGAGTTCCATCCACCATTTCAGCCCGTCCCTGTGCCATGGTCGGATCTGTCTGCCAGGTCGATCCTCCGGTGACGCAATCCAGTCAACAACCCAACCCTCTTCAGGAGGCCTTTTTCGCTTTGCGGAGTGTGGTCTTTTGGGTGCTGCTGGCTTTGGCGCTGCGATGGCTTGTGGTGGAGCCCCGCTGGATTCCCTCCGGTTCCATGTTGCCCTCCCTGCAGTTGGAGGACCGGGTGCTGGTGCAAAAGCTCCTGCCTCGGCTGGGTGTGAGCCCTGGGGTTGGGGAGATCGTCGTGTTCCATCCCCCCGAGGCCCTTCTTGAGGCTGGTTACGACAGCAAGGCCGCTCTGATCAAACGGGTGGTGGCCGTGGGGGGCGACCAGGTGGAGGTGCGCCAGGGACGACTCTGGCGCAATGGGTTGGCCGTGGAGCCCGATTGGGCCCCGGGCCCGATGGGCTATAACCTCGCCCCGCTCGTCGTGCCGGCCGGCCACCTGATGGTGCTCGGCGACAATCGCAATGCCAGTCTCGACTCCCACCTTTGGGGCCCCCTCCCTGAAAAAGATGTGATCGGCACAGCGGTTTGGCGTTACTGGCCCCTCCAACGCTTTGGGCCCCTTCGGTTCTCCGCCCCTCTCCTCCCGGAGTTGCAGCCTTCCCATGTGGGTTAAGGTAATGCCAAGACCCAAGGGGTCTGCTCTAAGGAGCTTTCTCGCCAGCCCTCTCCCAGGAGGTTGATGTTTAACCCTGAATTTCTCACCAGCGATAGTGAGGCCATTGGCGGGAATGCCCTGATCCAATATTTGCAAGAGCAATCTCCTGATGTGCTCCAACGGGTTGCTCGCTCAGCCAGTTCCGACATCCAAGATGTGATACGCCACAACGTCCAGGGTTTGCTTGGCATGTTGCCGGGTGAGCAATTTGAAGTGAAGGTTCAAACCAGCCGGGAAAATTTGGCTGGTCTTCTCGCCTCCGCGATGATGACGGGATATTTCCTCCGCCAGATGGAGCAACGCATGGAACTAGAAGGTTCCTTGATGGGAAGTCTGGATTCTTCTCAGACATCTGTGGATGATCCGGGTGACCTTCGTCTTTGACTGCCCTTTGACGGTCTCCACTTTCTGACTGTCTCGTCAGATCTCCTTTGATCCGTTAATATCTTTTGAGATTATTGGGCTTCTCGTCCCATGAACCTCGGAATAACCCTCAAAAAAGCAGTCCCTGTTCCCGTTAAGCGTCAAATCAAGGATTTGATGGGGATCAAAAATCCACCCACAGAAGTCACAAGAATCAAACCCATTGAATTTTGGATTGATGTGGTGAGTGGATGCAATTTACGTTGCACCGCATGCCCAGTGGGCATGCCTGAGTTTTCCAATAGCATTGGTCAGTCCAAACGGGAAATGGATTTGGAGCTCTTTGAAAAAATCTGTATTAAAGCGAAGGCGGATTCGGGAGGTCATTTGCGGATGGGTCTCTATAACTGGACCGAACCGACGCTGCACTCTCGCTTGGATGCGCTGATTGCTATCGCGATGAAGCACGATATTCCTTGTGGAATCTCATCCAACCTAAATTACGACTACGACTGGTCGAAGTTCAAGTCGCTAAAAATGTGGAACTTCACGATCACAGTTTCGGGCTTCACTCAAAAAACCTATGCCATCAACCACCGCGGCGGTCGGATTGAACCTGTTCTTGCAAATTTGATTCGCATATCTGAAACACTCTCTGACTGGGAGAGCTACAAAGATATCGATGTTCGTTATCTCGTTCACAGAGACAACAAGCATGAGGTGCATCTTTTCAAGCATTTTTGTGACAAACTTGGTTTAAAGTTTACTCCCTATCATGCCTACTACATGCCGATTGATCGCATGTTCGAAGGTTTGGAAGGTGTTCCCGAGGGTTTTGATTACATTGAATATTCTCCCCAAATGGTTCAACAAGCCATTGGTAATCATCGCTCTAGCCGATGCTTCATGCGTGATACGCAAGTGACATTGGACATGGATGGTCAATATTCCGTCTGCTGTGTCGAATCTCCTTCTTCGCCAAAACTTGGCAATTACCTTGAAGACAGTTGGGCGGACATGCAGCATGCTCGCGTCACAAGTGATCTATGCGCTAAATGCATCAAGAAAGGTATAAACATTTTTGCAACCTATGGCTATGAAGAACCAGTTGAGATTCAGGAGGCTATTCAACAAACTCTTAAATCAGATTTGAACGCATTGCTCACCCCCTGATTCCCTCCCCCGAGGGAACAACTTTCCATCTAACCAGTGCTCGATCGATCGATGCAAGGGTGTGCCAGGAGCCCTCGGATGGTGCCCAATTTTGATGCTCCAACCCAGCTGCGTAAACACTTAAGCTGTTGGATTCTAGGGCTACAGGTGCGTCGTAATGGGCGCCGATCAATTGCCTCACCCCATCCAGCGCAGCCAGGGCCTGGATCCATGCCAGAAATTGGTCTTTGGCCCGAACCAACACTAGGCGTTCTAAAACCGGTGCCAGGGTGAATGGGGTGGCCCTTTCACACCGCGACAGCAAGAGGTTGGCCTGATCCTCCCAATCCTCGCTCCAGCGGAACGGATAGAAACCAAAGTGGGCAGGGGCCCGTCGATTCCCAGGGGCCCAGAGGTCTCGCCCTATAGGGCCCCATTCAGGCACATGCACGGAAGCGGGCCTAAAGAAATTCGCAAAGAGAAGAATCCTTTTCCATCCTTTGATTCGCTGCTCTGCCGTATCCAGCAAGGGGTCTGAACCCCTCTCCCTGGCATGGAACAGCAAAGGTGTTGGATCCAGGCAAAAGAGCTCAGGAGGTGTATCCGTGAAGGACACAAGAGCATCCGTCAGCAACAGGCTGCCCGTGGCTCGATCCAAGCAAGCCACCTCCAAAAATTGACCGAGCCCGAGATCTAATGGCCCCAGAGCAACCCACTTCAGTTGCTCGAGATGGGGATAGCCATCCCTCCCCAGCACTTTGGTTCGCCCCAGGGGGAAACCCAGCCAACTCGAAGGAAGCACCAGGGGGAAGCTCCACTGACAATCACTTAGCCAAACTGTGGCGGTGGGAAAAGCCCGGGCCATTGCCGGAACGGGCACCTTGTGCTCCAGACCGGAGGAAGTTGGTAACACGATGGAACACACAGGTCCATGCAGGTTCTCTAAGGCCCGCAGCGCACCAACGACTTCCTGGGTGGGGGCCACTGGCGCATAGAGCAGCAATCCCCCCGCCACCTTCACCACGGTCATCCGGATCGGAACGGCGACGTACCAGACCCCATGCTGTTGCTCAAAGGTCCAGATCTGCCCCGGCACTCTTTCGCGAATCAGCGTGGCCCGTTTCCCATAGGGATAAAGCGGCAGCAAGGGCCACCAAGGCCAGCTCCGTTGACGCACCTCGCTGTTGTCTTGTTGGGAGGGAGCGTGCGCCATAGGCGTTGGCGATGGAACTGATCGCGCCCCCGATTATGGCCAACAAAAAGCCCCCTCCTCAGAGGGGGCCGAGTGGCGTGATGAGAGCAATGGTGGGATCAAGGTCAACCGATGGTGGGAGCCACCAGCGCCACAGGGGAGGCTTCTGTGGAGGCCAGATCCAGGGGGAAATTGTGAGCATTGCGCTCGTGCATCACTTCCATGCCCAGGTTGGCACGGTTGATCACATCTGCCCAGGTGGGCAGCACTCTGCCCTGGGCATCCAACACGGATTGGTTGAAGTTGAATCCGTTCAGGTTGAAGGCCATGGTGCTGATTCCTAGGGAGGTGAACCAGATCCCCACCACGGGCCAGGCAGCGAGGAAGAAGTGCAGGCTGCGGCTGTTGTTAAAGGACGCGTATTGGAAGATCAGACGACCGAAGTAGCCGTGAGCTGCCACGATGTTGTAGGTCTCTTCTTCCTGACCAAATTTGTAGCCGTAGTTCTGGCTCTCGCTCTCGGTGGTTTCACGCACTAGAGAAGAGGTCACCAGGGAGCCGTGCATGGCGGAGAACAGGCTGCCGCCGAAGACACCCGCCACACCCAGCATGTGAAAGGGGTGCATGAGGATGTTGTGCTCTGCCTGAAACACCAGCATGAAGTTGAAAGTGCCGGAGATGCCCAGAGGCATGCCGTCGGAGAAGGAGCCTTGCCCGAAGGGATAGATCAGGAACACCGCAAAGGCGGCCGAAAGTGGGGCGCTGTAGGCGACGCAAATCCAGGGGCGCATGCCCAGGCGGTAGGAGAGCTCCCACTGGCGGCCCATATAAGCCGAGATCCCAATCAGAAAGTGGAACACCACCAGCTGGTAGGGACCACCGTTGTAGAGCCACTCATCGAGTGAAGCAGCTTCCCAGATGGGGTAGAAGTGCAGGCCGATGGCGTTGCTGGAGGGGATCACCGCTCCAGAAATGATGTTGTTGCCATAGAGGAACGAACCGGCAACGGGCTCGCGGATGCCATCGATGTCCACAGGGGGAGCAGCGATGAAAGCAACGATGAAGCAGATCGTGGCAGCCAGAAGGCAGGGGATCATCAGCACACCAAACCAGCCCACATAAATGCGGTTGTTGGTGGAGGTCACCCACTGGCAGAAGTTTTCCCAACTTCCAGCTTGGCCTCTGCTGCGAACGGCAGTGCTCATGGAATCAGTAGGAGTGAACAGTAGGAGTGAATCAGGACGAGATGGAACCCCTGCGGAGAAGAAGAGGTTCGTTAGAAATACCCAGGCCATGGAGGCATGGGTGAACTTCAACCTAGGAAGATCCAAGCCACACGCAAGCGATGGCAATCAATTGTTGAAAGCCTTTGGGAAAGTTCATCGGCGTGGGGCCTCAGGCGCCTTCGCTCTGCAGCGATTGGATCTGATCCTGTTGGGTGAGCCAGCCTCGGGCCTCTTGAAGAAAAGCGCCCCAGTTGAGTCTTTCAGCCTCAGCAGCCTTGGCCACCAGAAGGGGTGCCTCGGCTTTGATGGCCTCCAGATCAGGTTCACTCACGCCCACACTGCGGGCCATTAGATCGGCCATCGCGTGTCCGACCACCCGTGTGAGGTAAGCCGCGCTCAGGGCTTGAAGGGTCCCCCCCACTAGCCATGTGCCCCCATGCAGCTTGAACGCGCCGGCTACCGCCTGGCTGCTCCACTCCGCCACACCCATGGCCAGGGACGCCTTGCCCAGATGCAGAGCGGCTGTTTTGAGTTGTTCCAGGCTCCAGGGACAATTCCAGAGGCGGGCCATCTCCCGCAGCATGAGTCCATTGGCTGCACTCAGAACAAGCAGGTCGAGGCCCAGCGAAGGGGTCACCAACACGCCAGCTGCTACCACCCATTGGGTGCGCTGTTGGTATTGCCGCCACTGCACCCGCCGCAGGCGTTCGAGGTCGGCCTGCCACCGGCCATGCAGGTGCTCCAAACATCGGCAGAGGGTGGATTGGGGGAGATGCTTGCCTTCCCTCGCCATCCATTGGGAGAGCGGGGCCAAACTGGACTTCAGAGCCTCGGAGTGTCCATCCCAGAGGAGGATTCGCTCGCGTTTGGCTCCAGGCCATTGGCTGCACAGATCCGCCAACCAAGCCTCCGGGGAACCTGGGCCGTTCGCGTCCAACAGCACCCAGAGGGGCAGGTCGGCAGGAAGAGCCTCTAACCAGCGGAGGTCTGCGGCCATGAGCGGCGGTTGGAGATGGAAGATCAGGGCATCGCTGGAGGCGAATGCATGGCTCCACTGCCATTGGGAACTTTTCGTGGGCAGTGGATGACCCACCACCAGTTGCAGGGGTAGGGGTCCCCGTAGGGCAGCTTGGAGGCCGCAAAGGTGATCTTGAGGCCACCTTTCCGAACCCACCACGGCGAGCCGGAGGCCCGTTCTTCCCTCAGCAGTGAGCAGCTCTTGGAGAGTGACCCTGCGACTCTCCTGAGACTCCACATTGGAATCGAGCTGCGCAAATTCAGGCAGAAGGCTTTGGCATCGTTCGCTCCAACTCTTGACCGTTTTGGGGCGCAGTGGCTGAGAGCGCCCCATGTGTCCCCTGGCCAGCCAGAGCCAACCTGCGGATAGGGCCCCAAGCCCCAGCCAAGACCCGCCTCCATGAAGGCCATGGACGGCCACATCCACCACTACTCCTCCAACACAGAGAAAGAGAGCTTGTCGAAGCAGGGGCGGGACGGAGGGGAGGGCGGTTGAGGGTTCGTTTAGACCAGACGACACGGGTGGGGGAAGAAAACGAATGCCATCCCCTCACTGTGGCGCACATTCCTTCCCCTTGCACCGAGGGTAAACTGCCCTTTACAGGTGTCATGCCAGTCCTCAGATGGCCAGCGCGATACCAGGCTCAGTGAACTGGGGCTTTGAGGGAGAGCACCTGCAGCTCCAAACCCTGACGAAAGCCCAGAAACATCAAATTGATTTTTGTCTCGCCAAACTCCAGCGGGCCCAAGGTTGGCGAGCAGATCTTCCCGTGTTGCTTCTCAATCGTTGTTGGTTGCGTCTCACGGTTATCCCTGTGGAACGACTGGCTCTCGAGCTTCCACCCGATCTCAGCCGGGCGGCCCCTGAGCTGGTCCGCTACAGCGAATTGATGGAAGCGGGATGCCCACCCCATCAGGCCCAGCAGCAGTGCTGGTTGGAGTTTGGCCCTGAGGCTTTTCATCTGGCCCTTCAACGTTTTTGGCAGGCCCAGGAGCGAGGGGCCCACGGCTGGACCTTGGAGCGCTATCTGAACGTCCTGACGGACTATCGCCATCTTTTTGCTACCGAGCGGCCCCGTCCCCTTCCCCTGCTCGTGTTGGCCAGGGCCTCGGGCCTCTCGTACTGTTCTCCCCCAGTGGCAGTGGATGGGCTGTTCTGGCTGCGTCCGGGGATCGCCTTGGGCGAACCGTCGATGCGTCACACTTGCGCTTGATTCCTATGGCGTCATGGCCGACGGCACCCCCTCCCCGATTCCCACCGAACGCCAATCCGATCGTGTTCGCGGCGATGAAGCATCCCGTGGAGATCGGTCCGCAGGCTCACGAGAGGGTGGATTCCGCATCCGCCTGAGCGATAACGAAATGCGTTCTGCCAGGGCCCTTCAAGAGGCCTTTGGTTTGCGCTCCACTGTGGCCGTTCTCGGGTTTGCCCTGCGCACCCTTGGCCAGCAGCTTGAGGAAGGCAAGCTCGATGAACTGGCGGCCCAACATCGGGCTCAATTGGGACCTCGTTCTGGTGGTGGGACAGGGTCAGCTCGGACGGAAGGGCGTCAGCGTCCTGAGGGTGGTCGTAGCGCAGAAGGACGTTGGCAGGAGGGTCGGGGTTCTGGAGGGCGTGCAGCCAAGGTGGATCCCTTCGCCCGCCCGTCCCGCCCTGCAGTAGCTACGCAGCCCATTGAAGAGCCATCCGCTGAAGCTTGCCTCCCCGAGGACCTTCCCTCTGAATTTGTGGACGTGTTGCCACCCCCATTGGACTCTCCCGACATTTCCCAACCAGCCAACGCAGCCAGCGAAGAGGCTTCCCAGACACCTGAGGAATGACCCCAGTGGCCCTGTCCCCTTCCGCAAGGCCAAGGGTGCTCTCAGGCGTTCAACCCACCGGTGCTCTCCATCTGGGCAACTGGTTGGGGGCAATCCGCAATTGGGTGGATCTTCAGAGCGACCACGACACTTTTTTTTGTGTGGTGGATCTCCATGCGATCACGGTGCCCCATGATCCCGCGCTGCTGGCTGAGCACACCCTCACCACGGCGGCGCTCTATCTAGCGTGTGGAATCGATCCCTCTCTTTCCACGGTCTTTGTGCAGAGCCATATCAGTGCCCACAGCGAGCTCTGCTGGTTGTTGAACTGCGTGACCCCCCTGAACTGGCTGGAGCGCATGATCCAGTTCAGGGAAAAGGCTCTCAAGCAAGGAGACAACGTCTCGGCAGGCTTACTGGATTATCCGGTGCTAATGGCGGCCGACATCCTTCTCTATGACGCTGATCGCGTACCCGTTGGAGAAGATCAGAAACAGCATCTGGAACTGGCGCGAGACATCGCTCAGCAGCGCATCAACGCCCGCTTTGCTCCCAGGGATGGGCAGGGAGAGCCGATCCCGATCCTGAACGTGCCGGAGCCCCTCATCCTCAAGGAAGGCGCCCGGGTGATGAGCCTCACCGATGGTCGCAACAAGATGAGCAAGAGCGATCCCAACGAGGCCTCCCGGATCACCTTGTTGGATTCCCCGGAAAGCATTGCCAAGAAGATCAAGAGAGCCAAAACCGATCCAGTGATGGGCCTGGAATTCGGCAACCCCGACCGTCCCGAGGCCGACAACCTCCTTGGGCTCTATGCGCTCACCAGTGGCCGCAGCCGAGACGCTGTGGCTCAGGAATGCGCCCAGATGGGGTGGGGCAGCTTTAAGCCCTTGCTCACGGAAGCCGTCGTGGAGGCCCTGAGGCCGATCCAGGGGCGATACACAGATCTGCGTGCGGATTCTGGTCAGCTCATCCGCGTCCTGGAGGCTGGCGCTGATCGGGCTGGCACCGTGGCTCACGCCACATTGAAGCGTGTTCGGGAGGCTATGGGCTTTCTGCCGACCTCTCCGCAAGGGCGCTAAGCACAACTTAACAATCTCCAAAGGTCCCATCACCGCCCCTGATGGAGTGAGCTCCATGGGGAGTCCCACACCATTCCCAGTGATACGCCTCCTGGTGGTGGCCCAGATCCCCTACCCGGTCTTGGTTTCACCAGTGTTCAAGAGGAGCTTTTGGGCTGTGAGTACACAGTTTCTTCTGCTTGTCCACCCCACCGCTGGGGGGGGTGGCCATTCCAGCGTCACTCCGGCGAAGGTCTCCGGGCGTTAGCTACAGACTGCTTGTTGTTCCGTTTCTGCTACGACCGCTCTGGTGGCCGAGCTGCCCTGATGGGCTCTGTGGTTCTCTTGAGCGCCCTGCCCATGGCCCCTGCAACCCGCCTGGCATCCGCCGAGATCCCTGCCCCGCAGGTTCGCACCGCTGTTGCAACGCCTGCGCAGAGATCGATCCCCCGAGCCCGCCATCTCGAGCCAGCAGACGATCAGGCCTATGCCATCACCCCTGAACGCCGGGCGCTTCTGAACACCATCCGCTATGCCGAAGGCACCTGGGTGGGTGGTAGTGACGATGGCTATCGGGTGATCTATGGGGGCGGCCGGGTTGATCGCCTCGACCGGCATCCGGAGATCACCGTGCGACGCACTTACGTGAGTGCTGCCGCGGGTGCTTATCAATTCCTCCCAGCCACCTGGCGCGAGGCCTCTCGGCGGCTAGGGCTTTCCGATTTCGGCCCCCAGAGCCAGGATCAAGCTGCCCTCTATCTCATGGAAAAGCGGGGGGCTCTAGCCTCCTTCGACTCCCAAGGCTTGACTTTGGACGTTCTGGCCCGCCTAGCTCCCGAGTGGGCTTCGCTTCCAGCCCATCATGGGGGTAGTTACTACGGACAGCCTGTCAAATCAGCCGCAGAGCTCAAGCAGTTCTACGCCGGTCAGCTGGAGCGCCTCCAACGGGCCTAAGGCTCCCTGTACACCACTCGCCCGCGCTCATCATTCCCCACATCCAGAAGGTGCACCTGGAGTAGCTTGTCGATCTCCTGCTGGAGATCGAGGCTGTTGAATTGATTGGGGAGATCCAGTTCGATCAGGGCATCGTTGAGTGTAAAGCCCGTCTCGCCACATTGGCGGGCTAGCTTCAACAGCTGCCGATCCACCGAGGGGAGTGCCTTGACAGCGGCCTCAGGAAGGTGCAATTCACGGTTGACACCCTCCACCATTCCTGGGATCAGCAGCAAGTCAATTAATTGCCCGATGCCGCACAAGCCGAGGGTGAAGAGCCACAAGAAACCGGTGAGGGGTTTGCGGTTGTAAATGCGATGGATGCCACAGAAGCCCACCAGCGAGAGGCACCAAAGCCCATAGCTCAGAGCGAGGCTCCGGGGTTCCTCCCCAAACCCGGGCAGACGGGTTCGAGGGGGGGCGGGGGGGTGGGAGCGGCTCACGGTGGCCGATGCAAGCGTGGGATGGATGGATTGTCAGTCTTTCCTAGGTCCGGCAACAGAGTCGGATTGCCGGGCTTGGACCGCCCATGCTGGCACTGCCTAGGATTGCCCCTTGTGGCAACGATGGGTTGTTGGTTCTGTGAGCAATTCTCCCTTGGCCCCAGCGGTCCTATCACCCCAGCCGGCAGCGGAGATTCACCTGCCGAAAACCAGCGAAAGCCCTGCATTGTTGCGGATTCGCCATTCCATGAGCCATGTGATGGCCATGGCCGTGCAGAAGCTGTTTCCCGCCGCCAAGGTCACCATTGGTCCCTGGACAGAGAATGGCTTCTACTACGACTTCGACCATCCCGAGCCCTTCACAGAGGCCGACCTGAAGGCCATCAAGAAGGAGATGGTGCGCATTATTGGCCAGAAGCTCCCCCTGGAACGGGTGGAGGTGAGCCGGGCCGAGGCCCAGCAGCGCATCGAAGCCCAAAACGAGCCCTACAAACTGGAGATCCTGGCGGGCCTCCAAGAGCCCATCACCCTCTACACACTGGGTGAGGGCTGGTGGGATCTCTGTGCCGGCCCCCACGTGGCCAACACCGCTGAACTCCATCCCCGGGCCTTCGAGCTGGAGAGCGTGGCCGGGGCTTACTGGCGAGGGGATGAGGCCAACCCCCAGTTGCAGCGCATTTACGGCACCGCCTGGGAAACCCCGGAGCAGCTGGAGGAAGATCGTCGTCGGAAGGCTGAGGCCCTCCGCCGCGACCACCGCAGGCTTGGAAAAGATCTGGATCTCTTCTCCATCGAGGATGAGGCGGGAGCAGGGCTGGTGTTCTGGCACCCAAGGGGTGCCCGCATGCGCCTGCTCATTGAGGATTTTTGGCGCCAGGCCCACTTCGACGATGGCTATGAGCTGCTCTACACCCCCCACGTGGCCGATCGCAGCCTCTGGAAGACCTCGGGCCATCTGGATTTCTATGCCGACTCGATGTTTGGCCCCATGGCGGTGGATGAGCGCGATTACCAGATCAAGCCCATGAACTGCCCCTTCCATGTGCTGACCTACGCCAGCCGGTTGCGCAGCTATCGGGAATTGCCCATCCGCTGGGCGGAACTGGGCACGGTCTATCGCTACGAGCGACCTGGGGTGATGCATGGCCTGATGCGGGTGCGGGGGTTCACCCAAGACGATGCCCATGTGTTCTGTCTGCCCGACCAGATCGGCGCCGAGATTCTCCGGGTGCTCCATCTCACAGAGCGCATCCTCTCCACCTTCGATTTCCGCCGCTACGAGATTCATCTCTCCACGCGGCCGGATCAATCCATCGGCGAGGATGCCGTGTGGGAGCTGGCCACCCAGGGGCTGGTGGAAGCCCTAGAGCAAAAAGGGTGGACTTATAAGGTTGATGAGGGGGGCGGCGCCTTTTATGGCCCCAAGATTGATCTGAAAATCGAGGATGCGATCGGCCGCCTCTGGCAGTGCTCCACGATCCAGCTGGATTTCAACCTGCCGGAACGCTTTGACCTTCACTACGTGGCGGCCGATGGCAGCCGTCAGAGACCGATCATGATTCATCGGGCCATCTTTGGCTCCCTGGAGCGCTTTTTCGGGATCATGACCGAGAACTACGCCGGCGATTTCCCCTTCTGGCTGGCTCCCGAGCAGGTGCGCCTGCTGCCGGTGAGCGATGGGGTGTTGCCCTGGGCCAACACCGTGCTGGAGAAGCTCAAGAGTGCTGGGGTTCGCGCCACCCTCGACCTCAGCGGAGACCGGCTGGGCAAGCTGATCCGCAACGGAGAGCAGATGAAGATCCCCGTGCTGGGGGTGATCGGGGCCAAGGAAGCCGAGGCCGGCGCCGTGAGCCTGCGCACCCGGCGGGAGGGCGATCTCGGCTCGGTGAGCCTGGAGCACCTGATCAGCGGCGCCACCCTGGCCAATGGGGTCAGGGCCGCCTCCCTCGCCCTGCACTGAGGCCAACCGGTTGACCCTTCTTCTCGCTGGTGACATCGGGGGCACCAAGACCCTCCTGAGCCTTTACCGCTCCTCCGATTTGGGATTGGAGTGTCTGAAGGAAACCCGCTACCCCTCCTCCGAGTGGAGCCATCTGGGTCTCATGGTGAGGGATTTTCTCGAAGGGGCCGAAACGCTGGGACTTCCCACTCCGGCGGCCACCTGTTTTGCAGTGGCAGGTCCCGTGGAGGAGGGGCAGGCCCAGCTCACCAATCTCAACTGGCACCTTGATGAGGCGGATCTGTCTGCCCAATGTGGCCTGAGCAGTCTGGAACTCGTAAACGATTTCGCAGTGCTGGTGTATGGGCTGCCCTATCTCCAGCCCCACCAGCTGGCCCAGGTGCGGCCCGGGCAGGTCAGGGTAGGGGCGCCGGTGCTGGTTCTTGGCGCGGGAACGGGCTTGGGCGTGGCCATCGGGGTGCCCAGCCCCTCCGGTTTGCGGGCCCTGCCCACGGAAGGGGGCCATGGCAGCTTTGCGCCCCGTACGCTCCAGGAATGGCAACTGTCCCAATGGCTGTTGGCCGATCTGGGCTTGGAGCGCCTCTCCATCGAGCGGGTGGTGAGCGGAACGGGCTTGGGCGCCGTGGCGCGCTGGCTCCTGGCGGAGCGCCATTCTGGTGGCGACCACCCCCTGTGGACTCTGTTGGCTGAAGGGGGAGACTGGCCGAGCGCCGTTGCCGAGGCCGCCCACCATGGGGATCGCCTCGCTCAGGAGGCCTGCCAGCTCTGGCTGGGGGCCTATGGCGCCGTGACAGGAGATCTGGCCCTGACCACGCTTTGCCAAGGGGGCATCTGGCTGGCGGGTGGCACGGCCGCCAAGCAGCTGGAGGGTCTCCGTTCCCCGGCTTTCCTGGAGGCCTTCCTGGCGAAAGGTCGCCTGCGCCCAGTGCTCGAACCGATCCCCATCCAGGCCATCACCGATCCAGCGGTAGGGGTGTTCAGCGCCGCGTGCCGGGCCCGCATGCTCGCCGGCGGGGGGATGGGACACTGAGAGGAGCGGAGCGAGGTCCATGGCACAACCCCTGATCGGCGAGGGGGTGGTGGTGGATGTGCCAGCCACCACAGCCAACATTGGTCCGGGGTTTGATTGCCTCGGTGCGGCCTTGGATCTCAATAATCGATTTGAACTGCGGGTGGTTGAGGGGGGGGTCGACCGGTTCGATCTCCTGATTGAGGGCCCGGAGGGATCCCACTTGCGGGGTGGACCCGACAATCTGATCTACCGCTCCGCGCAACGGGTGTGGAGGGAAGCGGGGGTGGAGCCTGTGGGGTTAGAGGCCCGCGTTCGGCTGGCTGTCCCCCCCGCGCGGGGCCTTGGCAGCAGTGCCGCAGCGATTGTGGCCGGCCTGATCGGGGCCAACGCCCTGATTGGCGATCTCCTGAGCCGGGAAAAGCTCTTGGAGCTCGCCATCGTGATCGAAGGCCACCCAGACAATGTGGTGCCCTCTCTTCTGGGTGGTTTGTGCCTCACTGCCAAAACGGCAGAGCCCAACTGGCGGGTGATGCGTTGTGAGTGGCATCCCTCCGTCCTGGCGGTCGTGGCGATTCCGGGGATTCGCCTGAGCACCTCCGAGGCGCGGCGCGCCATGCCCCGCAGCATCCCGATTCCCGATGCGGTGACCAACCTGGGCAGCCTGACCCTGCTGCTGCGTGGGCTTCGCACTGGGGATGGGGAGCTCATCGAGGCCGGGATGCACGACCGCATTCATGAGCCCTATCGATGGGGCCTGATCCAGGGCGGGCGCGAGGTGCGGCAGGCCGCGCTGGAGGCCGGAGCCTGGGGATGCGTGATCAGCGGGGCCGGACCGAGCCTGTTAGCCCTGGCCTCGGAAGATCGCGCCCACGAGGTTGGCCAGGCCATGGAGCTGGCCTGGCAGGCCAGTGGGGTCACCAGTCGCCATGCGGTATTGGGCCTTCAACAGAGCGGTAGTGCATGGAGTCCCCTCTCAGCGGTGGAGGATCAGCCCATCCCTCCCGCCAAGCGCCAAGTGGGCTTTGCCGCAGGGGTCGGCCGGGGGCGAAGCCGAGGCCGCCAAGGCTGAGCTCCAGACCATTTCAGTGTCTGAGTAGATATGCTCACCATCATTCCATAATCGCCTGAATCCCTCTCCCCGCGGCCAAGCCGGGGATTTTCCTTCTTTCCTTCCCCCCCCGTTGTGATGGACGGCACCTTTCCCTGGCTCACTCTGATCGTGCTGCTGCCAGCGGCGGCTGCCCTGGCCATGCCTCTCCTTCCTGGGGATCCCTCTGATCCAAGGCTCCCCAGGTTGGTTGCCCTTGGGGTGCTGCTGGTTGACATGCTCCTGATGCTCTGGACTTTCAGCCAGCATTTCGATGGATCCCTGAGCTCGCTTCAGCTTGTGGAACGGTTGACGTGGGTGCCGGCGATCCACCTCGAGTGGTCGCTGGCTGCCGATGGCCTCTCCGCGCCGCTGGTGGTGCTTAGCGGGCTTGTCACCCTTCTGGCCGTAGCCGCCAGCTGGAGTGTGACCAAGAAACCCAGGTTGTATTTCGCTCTTTTGCTTGTGCAGGCCTCAGCTCAGGCCTTGGTGTTTCTCTCCCAGGACTTTCTGCTTTTCTTCCTTGCCTGGGAGCTCGAGCTGGTGCCTGTCTATCTGCTGATTGCCATCTGGGGAGGCACCCAGCGTCAATATGCCGCCACGAAATTCATCCTCTACACGGCCACCGCTTCCCTGTTGATCCTTGTGAGCGGACTGGCCCTCGCCCTCTCCGGGGGCACCTTCACCCTCAATCTCAGTGAACTCGCCACCCGATCACCCGGTGGGACCTTCGGCCTCCTCTGCTACCTGGGTTTCCTGATCGGCTTTGGCGTGAAGCTGCCCATGTTCCCTCTGCACACCTGGCTTCCCGATGCCCATGGGGAGGCCAACGCTCCGGTGTCCATGCTTCTGGCAGGGGTGTTGTTGAAAATGGGGGGCTATGCCCTGCTCCGTTTCAATGTGCAGATGCTTCCTGAGGAGCATCTGCGGCTGGCCCCGGCCCTGATGGTGCTGGGGATTGTCAACATCATCTGGGGGGCCCTCAATGCCTTCGCTCAAGACAACGTGAAGCGGCGCATTGCCTGCAGCTCCGTGAGCCACATGGGCTTTGTGCTTCTGGGCATTGGGGCCGTGGATGCCCTCGGCCTCAGTGGGGCGATGCTCCAAATGATCAGCCATGGGCTGATTGCGGCAGCCATGTTCTTCGTTACCGGTGTGTTCTATGAGCGCACCAAGACCCTCTCGATCCCCAACATGGGTGGTCTGGCCAAGGTGCTGCCGATCACTTTTGCCTTCTTTCTGGCCAGCTCCCTGGCCTCCCTCGCCCTGCCGGGGATGAGTGGCTTTGTCAGCGAGATCACGGTGTTTCTGGGCATCACGGCCAACAGCGATTTCACCACCGGTTTCCGGGTGATCACGATTGTGCTTGCGGCCATCGGCCTTGTGCTCACCCCGATCTATCTGTTGTCGCTCTGCCGCAGGGTGTTCTTCGGCCCACGGATTCCTGCTCTGGCCATGGTGGGCGACATGAACCCCAGGGAGTTGGTGATTGGGATGTGCCTGCTGGTGCCCACTCTGGTGATTGGCTTTTGGCCGAGGGTGGCCATTGATTTCTACGAAGCCAGCACCAATGCCTTATCGGGCCATCTCGCCAGTCAGACCGTGGCTTTACTGGGAGCTTTCCCTCTTGGTTAGCCCCAAAGAAGGCCGCGTTGGGTTGGAATGACCCCAGTGCAACGGAGCTGAGTCCCTTTCCCCATGAGCGTCACCCTTGACCCGCCCGCCCTCCTAGTTGGAGAAGGCCTGCCCCAGTTTCTGGCGATCACACCGGATCAAATCCAGCTGCACATTCCCGAGCTGCTTGCCGAGCTTGATGGCCAACTCAGTCGTCTCGAAGATCAGTTTTCGGCAGCGCTGGAGCAAGGTCAAACCCTGGGCTGGCATGGGGTCATGGATCCCCTCCACCGACTCACCGAGCGCCTGCGCTGGAGCTGGGGGGTGGTGGGCCATCTCAACGGCGTCTGCAACAGCCCGGAGTTGCGGGAGGCCCACGCCAGCCAGCAGGCGGCTGTGGTGGCCTTTGGCCAGCGTTGCGGCCAAAGCCAGGTGATTTACAACGTGCTCAAGGCTCTTCAGGCTCAGGGGGGGTGGGATGGCACCCAGCAACGGATCCTGGATGCGGAGTTGCGCGACATGGAATTGCGCGGGGTGGGTTTGGAAGGCGAAGCCCAGGGAGCTTTCAATGCCGCCAGTCAGGAGTTGGCCGAATTGGCCACCCGCTTCGGCAACCAGTTGCTCGATGCCACCAGCTCCTGGTCGTTGACCCTCACCACCCCTGAAGAGGTGGAGGGCTTGCCTCCCAGCCTCCTGGAGCAATTGGCCCAAGCTGCACGCCAGGCGGATTTGAGAGGCCTCAACGGCGGCGAAGCCACCGCCGAGGCTGGTCCCTGGCTCATGGGGTTGGACATGCCCCGTTATGCCCCCTTTCTCCAATACAGCCGCCGCCGAGATCTGCGGGAAAAGCTCTATCGGGCCCATGTGAGCCGGGCTTCCGGTGAAGAAGGCAGCAACTGGCCCCTGATCAGGCGCATTTTGGAGTTGCGTCGTCAGCAGGCTCAGCGCCTGGGTTATGCCAACTGGGCGGAGGTGAGCCTGGCCTCGAAGATGGCTGGCTCGGAGGCGGAGGTGGAGCAGTTGCTGGAGGATCTGCGGATCGCCTCCTACCCAGCGGCGCAGCGGGAGCTGGAGTCGCTGCGGGACTGCGCCGAGCGGGCTGGGGCCTCCGAGGCGGCCGACTTCCAGCCCTGGGATGTGAGCTTCTGGGCTGAGGTGCGCCGTAAGGAGCTTTTCGCCCTCGATAGCGAAGCCCTCCGGCCCTGGTTCCCCCTCCCCCAGGTGCTCGAGGGGCTGTTCGGCCTCTGTGATCGGCTCTTCGCCATCCACATTGAGGCCGCTGACGGTGAGGCCCCCGTCTGGCATTCCGATGTGCGCTTCTTCCGGGTCAACGACCGCGACACCGGTCTGCCCATTGCCGCGTTCTATCTCGATCCCTACAGCCGTCCGGGAAGCAAGCGGGGCGGCGCCTGGATGGATGAATGCCTGGTGCGCCAGCTCAAGGCCGATGGCACTCCCGTGCTGCCGGTGGCCTATCTGGTGTGCAACCAGAGCCCCCCGGTGGGAGATACCCCCAGCCTGATGACCTTCCAGGAGGTGGAAACCCTCTTCCATGAATTTGGCCATGGGCTCCACCACATGCTCACCACCGTGGAGCGGCCCCAGGCGGCGGGCATCAACAACGTGGAGTGGGATGCGGTGGAGCTGCCCAGCCAGTTCATGGAGAACTGGTGCTACGACCGGGCCACCTTGCTTGGCATGGCCCGCCATTGGCAAACCGGCGAGCCCCTGCCCGAGGAGGAATTCAAGAAGCTCCAAGCCGCCCGCACGTTCATGGGTGGCGCTGCCACCTTGCGCCAGGTGCATTTCGCCCTCACCGATCTGCGGCTCCACAGCCAGTGGCACCCGGAATGCGGCCAAACCCCCGAGCAGCTGCGGCGTGAGGTGGCCCGCACCACAACGGTGCTGCCCCCCATCGAAGAGGACGCCTTCCTCTGCAGCTTTGGCCACATCTTCGCCGGCGGTTATTCCGCGGGCTACTACTCCTACAAGTGGGCCGAGGTGCTGAGCGCTGATGCCTTCAGCGCCTTTGAGGAGGTGGGTCTGGATAACGAGGAGTTGGTACGTGCCACGGGCCGCCGCTTCCGCGATACCGTGCTCAGCCTGGGGGGCAGCCGCCATCCGGCTGAGGTGTTTGAGGCCTTCCGCGGTAGAGGGCCATCAGCGGAGGCCCTGATTCGGCACACGGGCTTAGCCAAGTAGGGCCGTGCAGTGGTGGGGAGCGACCTTGAAGGGGGTTGAGTGGGGGAATGCCTGGGCCGAGCACTCTCCCGAAATTCCACACACCAACTGGATTGTGGGGGATCACCCCGCCATCCCCTCAGACTCCCTGCGATTTTTACGCCATGGTGGCCCCACGGATCAGGGAGAGCGCCTTGAAAAGCTGGCCCTCAAGTGGTTCGCCCACCACCCAGGCGACCCCCCAGCCTGGGGAGCGGCCAAGCCCATGAGTTGTGGCCGCACCTTCTCCCTGCTTGCGGGGATCGGCGCCTTTGAACTCACGTTTTGGCGTGGGGAGGAACAGTTGATCGTCCTGCTGGAATCACCTGGAGATTTTGCTGTTTGGGGGGCCGGGATCGCTCACAGCTGGAGAGTGCTGAAGCCCTCTCTAATGATGACCCTGCGCTGGGAGCTGGTGGGGGAAGACGGAGGCTGAGTGGCCTTCAAGGGGACGTTTGTCTCTGTCGATCCACGCCACCCAGGATCACTCCAAGCTCCTGTAGTCGCCCTGCAGGATCCGGTGTCGCCTCCCACAGAGGCCCGAAGTGGAAAAAAGCAACCCCCAGCCCTCGCTGCTGAAGGGTTTCCGTTTTCCCCCGCAGCAGGGGGATGGGGGTCGGCTGCATTCTCTGCCCAGCCATCACAGCCACCGCCATCGGCACCTTCTTCTCTTGAAATTCCAGCCGGCTCAGCTCTGCGGTGAAGCTGGCTAGATCAGGCCTGTAGAGCTGTACCACCACCTCATCTACCAGGCGATCTCTCACCCAAGTCCGCCAGTCCTGCAACTGAAGCTTGTATGCAAAGTCCGCGTAGTTGGGGGAGAGGGAGAAAAACAGGGTTTGCTTCCGTCCCTTCAGGGCTATGCGGAGTCGTCGAAGAAAGCTGGTGAGTTTTTCGGCGCGCCACCGCACCCAGGCAGGGTCCTCCGAATTAGAGGGAACGGTGCGTCCGGTCTCCTTGAGATAGAGAGCCCGGGTGTAGGCGTCGTATCCAAAGTCACGGGGGAGGCTGAAGTGATCATCAAATTGCACCCCATCCACGTCGTAAAGCGTCACCACTTCCAACACCAGATCAGTGAGCAACTGCTGCACCTCGGGCCGGAACGGATTGAGCCACACCACCTCCCCCGCCGCGCTCATGGAGGTGGTGCCCCCATCCCGTTTCTGGGTGAGCCACTGGGGGTGGCGTAAGGCCAGTTCCGAGCTGGGAGGCGCCATGAAGCCAAATTCAAACCAGGGCACCACTTGCATCCCCCGGGCGCGGGCCAGACCAATCAGTTGAGCCAAGGGATCCTGGCCTTGCAGACCGCGCACCGTGAAATCCTGAATCTTTCGCTGCTGGGTCACCCTGCTGGCGTAGTAGGCGTAACCCCCGTTCCACACCACCGGGTAGAGGGTAGTAAATCCCAGGCGCCCCAGCTCCCCAATCGCCCCCTCAAGCTTCGGGCCGTCTCGCAGGGTTCCCATGTCGTTGAGGGTGAGCCATACCCCCCGCAACGGTTGGGCTGGCCTTGCGGCCTGGGTTGGTCCCCCTGGCACAGCAGGAGGAGGGGGGGGGGGAGGAGCAGGCTGGGCCTCCGCGCTGGGCACACCCCAAGGGTTGATCGAAGTGAGGGCTAGGCCCCAGAGGAGGAGCCATCGACTCCCCCGAATCCAGACCCTGGCCAACTGTGGCTGGACTACCACAGCCATGGCAAAAGACGGGTGCTCTGGGCTTGATAAGAGGCGAAATCAGGATATTTGGAGGCCATCTGCCGTTCTTTTTGCTGGATGCGTTGCAAGTAGATCAGCAACACCAAAGCTGGCACCAGGTAGGCCCAGCCCATGCCGGCCACCACGGCAAAGCTCAGGTAGCGCAGGAGATCACCCAGGTAGTTCACATGGCGCACCTGGCGCCAGATGCCATCGGACACCAGAGCGGCCCCCATGGACTTAGCCGTCATCTTCTGCACATCCGCCGTGGCATTGATCAGGCTGCCAAAGCTGAACAGCCCCACCCCCAAGGCCATCGCCCCGTTGGAGATGGGGGCGGGATTGAGGAAAGCCAGCAGCCCCGGCAGGCTGTAGAGCACGCCG
>JBJTUM010000225.1:0-6239 GCA_046080725.1 Cyanobium sp.
GGAAGGCTTCGAGGCTGCCCGCGCGAAGGTGGCCCATTTTGTCGGTGCCCGACGGGCCCACGAGATCGTCTACACCCGCAACGCCAGTGAGGCCATCAACCTGGTGGCCCGCAGCTGGGGGGATCAGACCCTCTGCCCGGGCGATGAGGTGCTGCTGTCCGTGATGGAGCACCACAGCAACCTGGTGCCCTGGCAGCAACTGGCCCAGCGCACGGGCTGCGTGCTCCGTCATGTTGGCCTAACCCCCAGCGGCGAGCTGGATCTGGACGATTTTCACGTCCAGCTCAACGGCCGTACCCGGTTGGTGAGCCTGGTGCATGTGAGCAACACCCTGGGATGCCTCAACCCCATCGCCCAGCTCGCACCAGCCGTGCGTGCGGCCGGAGCCTTGCTGCTGGTGGACGCCTGCCAGAGCCTCCCCCACCAGAGGGTGAATGTGGCGGAGCTGGGCTGCGATTTTCTGGTGGGATCGTCCCACAAGCTGTGCGGCCCAACGGGCATGGGCTTCCTGTGGGGCCGGGAAGAGGTGCTCGAATCCATGCCTCCGTTCCTGGGGGGTGGGGAAATGATTCACGAGGTGTTCCTCGACCACAGCAGCTGGGCCGACCTCCCTCACAAATTCGAGGCCGGAACACCGGCCATCGGAGAGGCCATTGGCATGGGAGCCGCCATCGACTATTTGCAAACCCTGGGGATCGAGAGAATTCATTCCTGGGAGCAGGAGCTCACCCGCCAGCTCTTCCTGCGGCTACAAGCCATCGAAGGCGTGCGCGTTCTCGGACCCACCCCTGAGCAACAGCCCCACCGCGGCGCATTGGCCGCCTTCAGCGTGGAGGGTCTCCATGCCCACGACATCTCCGCCCTGCTTGATTCCGCAGGCATCTGCATTCGTAGCGGCCACCACTGCACTCAGCCCCTGCATCGCCATTACGGCCTCTCGGCAACGGCACGAGCCAGCCTTGGCTTCACCACCACTGCAGAGGAAATTGATCGCTTCGCAGAAGAACTGCAGGGAGCGATCCAGTTCCTGCGGGAACACAGTTGACGCCAAACAAGAGGCCTTACTCCTCGTCCGTCGGCTGAAACGTCAGGGAGGCGGAGTTCACGCAGTACCGCAAACCAGTGGGTCTGGGACCATCGTTGAAGACATGGCCGAGGTGGGCATCACAATTGGCACAGCGAATCTCCGTTCGCACCATGCCATGGGAGCGGTCCACCACTGTGGTGATCGCCCTTTGGGCCACACCCTCCCAGAAGCTCGGCCACCCCGTGCCGGAATCAAACTTGGTAGAGGAGCTGAACAAGTCGGTGTCGCAGCAGACGCAGCGATACATCCCCGACGCCTTGTGGTTCCAGTAGGCGCCGGTGAAGGCCCTCTCCGTGCCCCCCTGGCGTGTGATCTTGAATTGTTCCGGGGTCAGCCGCTCCTGCCAGGCCGCTTCGTCCCGCGAATGGGGTAGACCACTGGGCACCCCGCAAGCGGATTCCGGGGCCATGGAGGGATCCTGCTGCGTCACGTCTTGGGTCGGGGAGCGCTGAGGCCACCATAAGCAGGCTGGCCCTCCCACCTGCAGGATCTTTCGGAATCCATCAGGCCCTGTCGATCAGTTGCTCCAGCTGGAGCACCAAATGCTCCACCGTGTGCTCAGCCAGCACAATATCCTGACATCTCTGGCCCAGGAGTCGGCGCTCCTCGGGCTGGCAGGCCAGATGGTGGAGCTCATTGGCATACGCCTTGAGATCCAGATAAGGCACGGCCGCCACGGCCTGCCGGCGTGCCAGATCGGGAATGCCCCCCGAGCCCTGGAAGCAAATCGTTGGGATGCCCTGTGCGCCAGCCTCCAACACCACGATGGGAAAGGGATCTTCACGGGAGAGGAGGGTGAACACATCCAATTGGGCAATCGCCGCAGGGCCCTTCGGAAGCCCTGGAAGCACCAGGGCCCGGTCCTCAAGCCCAAGCCGGTGGAGATCCCAGAGCAAGCTGGCATGGGCTGCCGAACCCTCGCCACAGCCCACCCAAACTCCCCGAAAGGGGATATCGCCAAAGAGATCAACGCACTCCCGCAGGAGCAAGGGAAACAGGTCAACCCCCTTGCGGGAGATGGGATTCCCCAGGCAACCAAACAGGAAGGTTCCCTTTTCCTTTTCCTCGGCCATGGCCTTCACAACAACCCTGGTCTGGGGGTCGAAGGTGCTGGTGTCCAGAGGCTGGGCCATGGCGCGTGGAAATCCCTCTGGCAAAAGGGCGCAGCGCTCAGGGGCGACATGGTGGCGAGCCACAAGATAAGTGCGCACGGGCTCGGCGCAGGCAACGACCAGGGTGCTCAAGGCCAGCTGACGCTGCACCAGCTCGGGCTTAGACATCATGGCCAGACTGGGCTCCAGCTCGTGGACATGGCTGATGACGGCCGGAGGCACGTGTTGGGGCGCCAGGCGCCCAAGCGCGTAGCCGACCACAAGGGTATTGAGGTAGAGAACATCAGGCTGAAGCCGCTCCACGATCTCCGCCAACCAGGCGTCGGGATCGATCGTGAGGGGTCGTCTGCGGACCTTGGCGAGTAGCCGTTGCTGCCAAGGTGTGGGTTGGAACGGGCTCCAGGTCTCTGTCGGGCAAAGCGCCTCAAAGTCGTCACGCAACGGGCCATCCCGCAGGATCGCCATATGGGCTTCCACGGCTTGATGGGCCAAAAGCCCTCGCAGCAACCAAAAGAGCATCAGTGGAGCCCCTGTGCGGCTGGCGTCGTGACAAACAAACAGAACCCGTTTCATCCTTCTTCCTGGGGCACATAGCGCTGGGGGGAATCGCTGGCCGACACCAGATCCAGCACCATCTTGGCGACAGCGTCCACTGCTCCCGGCTGGCCCCGAAGCGCGCGCAGATCCGCGCGAACTCCCTCCAGCCGAGCTGGCTGGGCCAGCCAATCGGCCGCTTCGGCGGCTATCCCCTCCGGAGTGATGGCGCCCACGCGCTCGGGCACCACGAGGCGTCCAGCGGAGATGTTGGGCCAGGCCAGAAAACCACGATGGCGCATGCGCCAGGCCGTCAGGGCCACCCCAAGCAGCCGGCGCAGAATCGGCAGACGGGCCAGGAGGCCCAGCCCACCATCCCAGGCCTGCATCACGTGGAGATGCTGGGTAGGAACCAGCACAATCATGGGCACGCCCAGGGCGCCCAGTTCAGAAGTATTCGCCCCAACGGTGGTGAGAGCCAGCGCGCACTGGCTCAGGGGGCCATGGGCAGGGTGGGCCATTTCCAGGTGGATGGGGGTTCCTGCAGGAGTGCGCAACACCAGCTCCCCAGAATCGGAGTTCTCCAGAAGGGGCTCCCCACTCAGGTAGCCAGGGGCAAGGGGATTGCGATGGCTGCCATAGGCCAGAACTTCCGCGGGCGAGGTGGTAGGCGCCACCGGGAGCAGGAAGCGGACGTCGGGCTGGAGGCGGGCGAGGCGATCGGCCGTGGCCAACAAGAACGGCACACCCACCTGTAACTTCGCCCGCTTCGAACCGGGCAACAACGCCACCCAGGGCACCCCAGCGGCCAGAGGCACCGACTGACGGGCCTGCTCTGGGAGATCGGCCATCAGGTCGCCCACCACCTCTGCGCGACCGCGCCAGCGGGACGTGAGGCGGCCGGAGGCCGCTGAGCCCATCAAAGCCACACGATCATTCCAGCGGGGCCAGCGCGCCACCCATTCCGCATAGGTGAGGTGGCGATAACGGAGTCGGGCGGAGAGCAGCACAGTCCAAAACTGGTCGCCCCCCAGAAACACCACGACCCCCTGGCGAGGCCAGAAGCCATGGCGACGCGGGCGGAGCAGCAGCCACCAGAACCGTCGTGCCGGCACCACTTGCTCGAAGACACCCCAGGAGCGGGCCACCTCGTGCTCCTGCCCTGTGGCATTGGGGCAGGGCACCAGCACGAGTCGCAGACTGCAGGAGGCCTTCCGGCTCAGAGGCCTTAGGGGCTGAAGGGCGTGCAACCTCTCCGCCAGGGGGCGAACCCAGGTGCTCAGTTCCCCAGGACCATTGCTCACAAGCACGATGGCCCGCTCACCTGATCCTGGGGCTTCTGGCCTGGTTGGATCCTCGGTGGACACCGTGGGTGACCCTTCCAGGGGAGAGGGAATCAAACGCGTGAGGAAGGAGAAGGAAGAAGTGCGGATGGCGAGACTTGAACTCGCAAGGCCGAAGCCACACGCCCCTCAAACGTGCGTGTCTACCAATTCCACCACATCCGCAAATGACGACCGGCAGGTCGGGCCCGCAGTTCCGGTTGAAACTTTCAGCACGAGCTGAAAGCACCACAGCAATATACCCATGGCCTGGCGCTGGGTTGCCGTGAAGGCCCAGTGTGCACTGATACAGTCCATAGCTCCGATCCCATTGCCCAGGCGCGGATGCCCATCGGCAAGCTGCTGATCGCCAACCGAGGGGAAATCGCCCTGCGTATTCTGCGCACCTGCAGGGAGCTCGGGATCGCCACTGTGGCCGTCCACAGCGCAGTGGATCGCAACGCTCTCCATGTGCAGCTGGCGGATGAGGCCGTCTGCGTCGGTGACGCACCCAGCAGCCGCAGCTATCTCCACATACCCAACATCTTGGCGGCAGCCACCTCCAGGGGGGCGGATGCCATCCATCCCGGCTACGGGTTTCTTGCCGAGAGTGCGGCCTTTGCGGAAATCTGCCGCGACCACGGCCTCACCTTTGTCGGCCCCTCCCCGGAGGCCATTCTGGCCATGGGAGATAAGGCCACGGCGAAACGCACCATGCAAAAAGTGGGCGTGCCCACCATCCCTGGCAGTGAGGGCTTGCTGGAGTCCGTGGAGGACGCCATGGCCCAGGCCCAGCAAATGGGCTTCCCGGTGATGATCAAAGCCACAGCGGGTGGGGGAGGTCGAGGCATGCGCCTGGTGCCCTCAGCCAGCCAGTTAGAAGGGCTCTTCAAGGCGGCCCAGGGGGAAGCAGAAGCGGCCTTTGGCAACCCAGGGCTCTACATGGAGAAATTCATCGACCGTCCTCGCCATGTGGAAGTGCAGGTGCTCGCCGATCGCTTCGGCAACGTGGTGCATCTTGGGGAGCGGGACTGCTCCATCCAGCGGCGGCATCAAAAGCTCCTGGAAGAGGCGCCCAGTCCGGGCCTGGATCCCTTCGTGCGGGAGCGCATGGGGGATGCGGCGGCCGCGGCGGCACGCACCATCGGCTACGAGGGAGCCGGCACAGTGGAATTCCTGCTCGATCGCTCGGGCGGCTTCTACTTCATGGAAATGAACACCCGCATCCAGGTGGAACATCCCGTTACCGAAATGGTCACTGGACTCGACCTGATTGCGGAGCAGCTGCGGATCGCCGGCGGAGAGCCCATCAGTGTGGCCCAGGAGGAGGTGCGCCTTCAGGGCCATGCCATTGAGTGCCGGATCAACGCGGAGGATCCGCGTCAAAATTTCAGGCCATCCCCTGGAAAAATCACGGGCTGGCTGCCGCCGGGAGGCCCGGGCGTGAGGGTGGACAGCCATGTGTACACCGGTTACGACATCCCGCCGTTTTACGACTCCCTCATCGGCAAGTTGATCGTCTGGGCCCCCACCCGGGAGCTTGCCTTGCGGCGCCTCCGTCGAGCCCTGTCGGAGTGGGCCGTGACTGGCATTCCCACCACCATCGAATTCCACCTGGCCTTGCTGGAGCGGCCCGAATTCCAGAACGGGCAGGTGTACACCAAGTTTGTGGAAGAAAAGATGCTTCCCCTCAGTTGAGGGAGGCCAGCTGGGCCTGACGGAGCACCTGGCTCAGGAGGCCCTGCTGACCCACAAGCAGTTCCCTGGCCAGGCTCACCAGACCCACCCAGATGACCGGGCTCACATCCACCCCGCCGATGGGCTGGATGAGGGCACGGGTGGGGGCCAACAGGGGCTCGGTGAGCAGCCCAAGCCAGCGCAGTTTGCCTTGGTTGGGATCCATCTGGGGATACCAGGTGAGCACCAGGCGGGCCAGGAACATGAGGGTCCAGGCTGCCAACCCCAGGGCCAGGGCGAGATGAACCCCTGAAAGCAGGCCGGGTGACGCCATCACAAAAACTCAAAGCACGTTGGAAAAAGCCTAGAGACTCCTGCCTCCTGCCTAAGATCCACTCCAGCCAATTGCTTCGCCCATGACCCCCTCTCTGGCCAACTTCCTGAGCAGCCTGTTCTGGGGTGCGGTACAGTTGGCAGCTAAAGGTTATGTGGTGGTTGCTACACCTT
>JBJTUM010000226.1:0-3936 GCA_046080725.1 Cyanobium sp.
GGCCTGCTCCTCCAGCAGGGAGGTGCCGTGGAAGGAGCGGCCCAGGCCATGGCCCGGATCGTGGAGCTGGCCAGGGAGGGGGAGGTGGATGCTGTGCTGATCGCCGGCGACATCTACGACAGGGCCATCCCTCCCGCCGAAGCGGTTCAACTGTTCAACGACACCCTGGCCCAGCTGCGTCTCTGTGGCGCGGCGGTGATCGCCATTGCCGGCAACCACGATTCCCATGTGCGGGTGTCGGTCTATGACCCCTTGCTCTCGGCCCTGGGGGTGTCGATCCGGGGGGAGGTGCGCCGGGCCCAGGAGCCCGTGCTAGTGAACGCCCGACGGGGTGGGCCGCCGGTGGCGATCTATCCGCTGCCTTACCTGGATCCGGCGGTGGATGGGGCCCTCTTGAGCGCCGAGCAACTGCCCGCCGCCCGCCTGCGCCATGAGCAGGTCACCCGGCTGGCCCTGGAGCGGCTGCGGGAGGATCTGCGCGGCCGGCCCGACCATCGCTCCGTGGTGGTGGCCCACACCTTCGTGGCGGGCGGCGAACCTTGCGAATCGGAGCGGGAGCTCAGCGTGGGGAATGTGGATCAGGTGAGCGTGGGGGCCTTCGCGGGATTTGATCTGGTGGCCCTGGGCCATCTGCACCGCTGCCAAGACCTGGACGGTCCGCGCCTGGCCTACTCCAGCTCGCCATTGCCCTATTCCTTCTCGGAGCAACACCATCAGAAGGTGGTGCGGCTGATCGAGCTGAACGGCGCAGGAGTGCCCGCGGTGGAGCGGGTTCCCCTCAACGTCGGCCGGCCCCTGGCCACCCTGGAGGGCACAATCGAGGAGCTTTTGCACGATCCTGCACTGGAGGCGAGCAGCGGCGCCCGGGTGCGGGCGATCCTCACCGATGAAAACCTGCCCCTGCAGGCCAAAGCCCGGCTGCAACGGCGCTTTCCTTTCATCGCGGAGCTGCGCCACCGCCCCCCCCAGGTGGAGCGCGCCTCCCTCAGCGCCCGCCACCAGCAAGTGCGCCAGGCCTCCTGCCCCTGGGATCTGGCCTCGGCATTTTTTGCCGATCAGCAGGGCCGGCCGCTCAATGCGGCGGAAGCCAAAGTGCTGCGGGAGGCCCTGGCGGCCGCCAGCCAGGGTGGGGAGCGATGAGGCCCCATCTCTTGAGCCTGGAGGCCTTCGGCCCATATGCCGACCCGATGGAGATCAGCTTCGATGCCCTCAGCCAGGAGGGGCTGTTTCTGATTCATGGCAGCACGGGTGCGGGCAAAACCTTCCTCCTTGATGCCCTGTGCTTTGCCCTCTATGGGGAGGTGTCGGGGGATCGCAACGTGAAGGGGTTGAAATCGGATCATGCCGTCCCTGGGGCGGTGCCTCGGGTGAGTCTGGAGTTTTCAGCGGCCGGCCGGCGCTATGCCGTGGAGCGCAGCCCAGCCCACAGCACCCCCAAAAGCCGGGGGGAAGGGACCACAGACAAACCACCGTCTGCGGTGCTCTTTCACCTGCAGGGCAGCCAGCGGGAGCCAATCGCCAGCCGTACCACAGAGGTGAGTAGGGAGGTGGAGGGGTTGGTGGGACTCAGCGCAGACCAGTTTCGCCAGGTGATCCTGTTGCCCCAGGGCAAATTTGCACAGGTGCTTCGAGCCCGCGCCGAAGAGAGGGAAGCCCTGCTCAAAACCCTCTTCAACACCCTGGTGTTTGAGCAAGCCGGCCAGTGGCTGGAGGAGAAGGCACGGGAGGCGCGCGTCGAGCTAGCCGAAAGCACACGGGCCATGGAGGTGCTGCGCCAGCAGGCCGCCCAGGAATGGAACCCCTACAGACAGGAGGGGGAAAAAGCAGAGGTGCCCGCAGATCAGGCCACCCTTGATTCGCTGGAGCGCCGCATCAAGGTCATCGTTGCTGACGCCCACGACGTCCTCAAGCAGGCCAACCTCAACCTGGATGGAGCCCAGCGAGCGAGGGAGGCCACGGCCCTACACCTGGATCGCTGGACTCGCCGTGCGACTGCCACCGACCGCCTGAGCGAGCTGGAGGGCAAGGCCGAAGTGGTGGACGATTTCCGCCAGCGGTTGAAGCGCGCCGAGAGAGCGGAGGCCCTGCGCCCCAGCTTGGAGGCGCAACAGCAAGCCAAACGTGCCCTCGAAGCCCTAGAGGCGCAACTGCAGGGGCAATTGCGGCAAGCCATCCGGGCGCGGGATGGCGCCCGGGCTTTGCCTGTGGAGTTGGTGCTGCTGGATCTCCTGCAGATCCCTAGCCTGGAGGACCTCACACGGGTGACCAATGCTCTGGCGGGGCGGCGGGCAGAGGTGGGGGCCCTGCTGAAACAGGCTCAGGAGGCCTCGGTTGCCCGGGCCAAGGGCAAAGACAGCGCAGAGCGGCTCCAGCGCCTCTCAGGCGAGCTGGCCCAAACCCAAGCCAGAATGGAGACAAGGCAACGGGAGCGGCAGGCCGATCTGGAGGCCACGGCCAAGGCCCGAACCGCCCACGACCAGTTGAACGGCCTTCAGCGAGCCGCTCAAACCATGCAGCAACAGGCGGAAGCCGCCGCGGCGATCCGCCAAGCCCAACAACGGGGGCAGGACGCCATCGCTGCCCAGAACCAAGCCGATGCCCAGCGCAACAAGCTCCAGAAGGCCCTGCTGGAGCGAAGGCAGCAGCAGATTGAGGGCATGGCAGCCCAGCTGGCCCATGGCCTCGTGCCAGGCGAGCCCTGCCCGGTGTGCGGCTCCACCCGCCATCCGGCCCCTACGCAAGGCGAAGGGACCCCCGTCGGAGATAGGCACATCGCAGACGCGGAGCGCGAGGTGAGCGCCGCGGGCCAAAGGGCCCAGGAGATGGCCGCAGAGGTGGCCGCCGCCCAAGGCGTCCTGACGGGGCTGAAGGAGAAAGCGGGCGCAGCCGCTGAAGCCCCTGAGGCGGCCAGGGCCGCCGCCGTGGAGGCCCGCAGGGCCTTAGCGGAGGCGGAGGGCTTGGCCCAGCAGGTGGAAGCGTTGGAGCGGACCCTGGCATCCCACGACCAGGCCATGGCCCAGGCGCAGGAACGGATCGGGGAGGCCAAAACTCAGATCGCCCTGCTGCATCGCGCCACGGCGGAAGCGGAAGCAAGGGCCCAAGCCCTGGAGGAGGGCATGCGGCAAGCCCTCGGCGAAGGGGTGGATCCCGAGGAGGCCTTGGCGTCGTTCGGGCCGTTGGAGCGGGCTCTCAAGGAACTGGCCAGCAGCCGCCAGGCCCTTGGCCAGGCCAGCAGCCGCCTGACGGAGGCCAACACGCGCCTGGTGCAGGAGTTAGCAGCCTCCACCTTCGCCACGGCCGAGGAGGTGGAAGCAGCCCTGCAAGGGGCGGATGCCACCCGCAGACAACTCTGGGCAGAAAGGATCGAGGCCTACGAGCAGGAGGTGATCGCCCTGCGGGGTGTGGTGACGTCCCAAGAACTGGCGTCGTTGCCCGAAGCGCCCCCTGATTTGGCCGCCGCAGAGGCAGCATGGGTTGCCGCGGATGCGGAAAGGGTGAAGGCTGTGGAGCGGCTAGGAGACGCCCGCGGCACCCAGCAAGACATCTCCCGGCTGGCCAAGGACCACAGGGCGATCGAGAAGCGCAGGAGCGAGCTGCAGGAACAGGCCCAGCTCTTGACCATGGTGGCGGAGCGCTGCCAGGGCAAGGCGGCCCCCTACATCTCCCTCCAACGCTGGGTGCTCTCGGCCTACTTGGAGGAGATCTGCCGCTACGCCAACCAGCGGCTGGAGGTGATGACCTCAGGTCGCTACCAGCTCAGGCTGAGCGACGAAGGCGGGCGGGGCGGCCGGCAAGCCGGCCTGGGCCTCCGCGTGCTGGATGCCTACACCGGCGAGGAGCGGGAGGTGAACAGCCTCTCGGGGGGGGAGACATTTCAGGCTTCCCTTTCCCTGGCCCTGGCGGTGGCCGACACGGTGGAAGCCCGATCGGGTGGGG
>JBJTUM010000227.1:0-3401 GCA_046080725.1 Cyanobium sp.
GAATCGGCCCTTGCAAAGCTGTAAGACTAAGCGAGCCACTGCCACTCACGACCACGTCAATGCCAACCTCAAGCATGGAGAGGGTGAGAGCCTGGGAAGGCGGGGGTGGGGTGGTTAACAAGAGTGCGAGGCCAGTCGCCAGAGAGAGCGGAAGGGCTTTCATCTGGGAAAATGGGAAGCGGGGCATCGGATTAGGGGCTTGCGAGCCAGGGGTTTGAAGATGCAAGCAACGGGAGGGTTTTCGCTGGTTGATTGAAAGGTAACGGCTTTTACAATATGAGGCAAGCGGCAAAAGCCCCTGCCATTGGCAGAGGCTTCTCCTGGGGAGTTGGGGGGTTGACTTACACCTTACGGCTGTAAAACTCCACCACCAACAGTTCGTTGATTTCCAGGGCCACCCATTCCCGTTCGATCGGGCCGTTGATCTTGCAGGTGAGCTTGGCTTTGTCGAACTCCAAATGGGGAGGGATGTTCGCCAGACCAGGAAATTCCAGATTGGCTTCCGCCAACGTCTTACTGGCTTTCCTTTCCCGGATGCTCACCACATCGCCAGACCTGCACTGGTAGCTAGGGATGTCCACCACCCGGCCATTCACGGTGACGTGGCCATGGTTCACCAGCTGCCGAGCACCGGGCACGGTGGGGCCAAAGCCGAGGCGGAAACAAACGTTGTCGAGCCGATTTTCCAGCAGCTTGAGCAGGTTGGTTCCAGTGGAACCCTCCTGGGCACGGGCTTTCTTGACGTAGCGCACCAGCTGACGTTCAGAAATGCCGTAGTTGAAACGGAGCTTTTGCTTTTCTTCGAGACGGATCGCGTATTCGGAGCGCTTGCGACGGGCTTGGCCGTGCTGACCGGGGGGATAAGACCGCTTGGCGGACTTACGGGTGAGACCGGGTAGGTCTCCCAAGCGCCGCGTGATCCTCAGGCGAGGGCCGCGGTAACGGGACATGGAAAACGATGGGCAAAGGAACACAGAAGGCGCCGGCCAGGCAAGCTGGATCAACCTCCAGAAGGTTGACCGGCCTATCCCATGCAGCGCCAACCACCCATCCTAGAGGGCTGGCTGACCTCGGCCCTGCTGGGCCTGATTCGGCTCTATCAGCAGTGGATCTCCCCCCTGCTTGGGCCCCGGTGTCGGTTCATCCCCAGTTGCAGCGCCTACGCGGTGGAGGCCCTGCAGCGCCATGGACCCTGGCGGGGGGGCTGGCTGAGTGTGCGGCGCCTGAGCCGCTGCCATCCCTTCACCCCGTGCGGATGCGATCCCGTGCCCGATTGATGGACCCCCTCATCCTTTACAGCCGCCAGGGCTGCTGCCTGTGCGAAGGGCTGGAGGAGCGGCTGCGGGAGCTCCTTCCCCCCGACCAGCTGCAGGTGGTGGATGTGGATGGGGATCCGGCCCTGCAGGCGCGCTATGGCCTTGCCGTTCCGGTGCTTGCACGGCTGGGCTCCGCCCTTCCCCCCGTGCCTCCCAGGCTCCGGGGGGAGGGGCTCAAGGCCTGGTTGCAGCGCCACGCTGGCTAGGCAGTTCGCAAAGGCCCATGCCATGGTGGGCGCGCTTGAGATTGATCGGCCGTTCCACCGACCTCGCCCATGACGCAACTGCTCCATTCCCTGCTTGGCCAGGTGGGCCTGCCCATCCCCCCCACCCTGGTGAATGCAGAGCTCACCAGCATCAGTTGCGATTCCAGGCGGATCAGTTCAGGCACGCTTTTTCTCGGCCTGCCCGGCACCAAGGTGGATGGGGGCCAGTTTTGGCGCCAAGTGCTGGCGGATGGGGCCGCTGCGGCCGTGATCAGCCAGGCCGCTGCCCAGGCCGACCCCCCAAACCCTCAGGATCCGGTGGTGGTGGTGCCGGATCCGGTGGCCCAGTGGGTGGGGGAGCTGGCGGCGGCCTACTGGAATCATCCAAGCCAGCGTTTGCGACTGATCGGAGTGACAGGCACCAACGGCAAGACCACCACCACCCATCTGATCGAGCACCTCGCCGCCCAAACAGGCCACCCCGCCGCCCTCTTCGGCACCCTGGTGAACCGTTGGCCGGGACACAGTGTGACCGCCCAGCACACCACAGCCTTCGCGGATCTGCTGCAGGGTCAGCTGGCCCAGGCCGCCGAGAGTGGCACCTTGCTTGCCGCCATGGAGGTGAGTTCCCACGCCCTGGATCAACACCGGGTGGCGGGATGTCGGTTTTCCGGGGCCGTGTTCACCAACCTCACCCAGGACCATCTCGACTATCACCCCTCCATGGAGGCCTATTTCGAGGCCAAATCCCTACTGTTCTCCTCCCCTCTGCTGGAGGGGGGAGCCGTGGTGAACGTGGATGATGCCTGGGGTGCCCGGCTGGCGGAGCGGCTGCGGGCCGAGGGCCGGCCCTGCTGGCGCAGCTCCTTGGCACGGGACGACATGGATCTGGGCATCCAGGATCTGCAGATGGCCGCCGATGGGGTCCGTGGCGTGTTGCAAACGCCGGAGGGCCATGGGGTGTTCCAGTCTCCTTTGGTGGGGCGGTTCAACCTGATGAACCTGCTCCAGGCCGTGGGTGTTTTGCAGCAGCAGGGATACCCCCTGGCCCGTCTTCTGGAGGCCATTCCCACCTTTCGGGGGGTGCCGGGGCGGATGGAACGGGTGCCTGCCCCTGGGGGCGCCCCCCATCCCGCGGTGCTGGTGGACTATGCCCACACCCCTGATGGTCTGGAAAATGCCTTGGCCGCTTGTCGGCCTTTCACCACGGGGCGCCTGATCTGCGTGTTTGGCTGCGGGGGCGATCGGGATCGCACCAAACGGCCCCAGATGGGGGAGATTGCGGCGCGCCTTGCGGATGCGGTGGTGGTGACCTCGGACAACCCGCGCACGGAGGATCCCCATCGCATCCTGGACGATGTGATGGCTGGCATTCCTTCCGACACCCGGGTGGTGGTGGAAGCGGATCGGGCCCAGGCCATCGCCAGCGCCATCGCCGGGGCCGACGTTGACGATTTGGTGTTGATCGCCGGGAAGGGCCACGAGGATTACCAGATTCTGGGCACCACCAAGATCCACCTCGACGATCGGGAGGAAGCGGAAAAGGCCCTGCGTCTGCGTTGCGGCTAAACAAAAAAACCGGGTTCAGCAAACGCTGAACCCGGGGTGCGGAAGATCGATTTGGGCGATCCCGCGATCAGGTGAAACGAACCACGTTGCGGTCGTAGCGCACTTCCGCATCGCGCACCCAACCACCGTTGTTCACTTCCAGCCACTCCACGTTGGAGGAGTCGCGGCGACGGACCCCGGTGAGTTGGAACGTGTCGCCGTTGCGGATCTGACGCAGCACCCTGGAGCCCAGATCGGCATGCTCACGCACTTCCAGCAGGCCATCACGGGCAGCGGCTTCCGCGGCGTAGTAAGTGCGAGCAGCGGTGGT
>JBJTUM010000228.1:0-8172 GCA_046080725.1 Cyanobium sp.
CCCTCCACTTGGATGACCAGGGGCGCCTCTGCGACACCCGGTTCCATGTGGTGGAGTATCGGGGCTTTGAGAAATTCTGCGAGGGGCGCCCCTTCACCGAGATGGCGGGGATCACGGCCCGCATCTGCGGCATCTGCCCGGTGAGCCATCTGCTCTGCGCCGCCAAAACCGGCGACAAACTGCTGGCGGTGCAGGTGCCTCCGGCGGCCCGCAAGCTGCGGCGGCTGCTGAATCTGGCCCAGCTCCCCCAGAGCCATGCCCTGGCCTTCTTCCATCTCAGCAGTCCGGATTTCCTCTTGGGCTGGGAGAGCGATCCGGCCCGCCGCAATGTGTTTGGCCTGATGGCCACCGATCCGGAGCTGGCCCGCTCCGGGATCCGCCTGCGCCAATTCGGCCAGCAGATCATCGAGCTGCTCGGCGGGCGCAAAATCCATGCGGCCTGGGCCGTGCCCGGCGGGGTGCGCACTCCCCTTACAGGCGACGCCCGCGACTGGATCCTCTCCCACCTGCCCGAGGCCAAGCAGACCGCCGCGGCGGCCCTTGGGCTGTTCAAGGGTCTGCTGGATGGGCCCCTGGCGCGGGAGCAGGCGGTGTTTGGCCATTTCCCCAGCCTGTTCATGGCTCTGGTGACGCCCGAGGGGCTGTGGGAGCACATCGAAGGCCCGATTCGCTTCCGCGGAGCCGATGGCGCGATCGTCGCGGATGGCCTTTGCGAGGACGACTACGCCTCCTTCCTGGGGGAGGCGGTGGAGCCCTGGAGCCATCTGAAATTCCCCTACTACAAACCCCTGGGCTATCCCGGGGGCATCTACCGGGTGGGTCCCCTGGCACGCCTGAATGTGTGCGAGGCCATCGGCACCCCCTGGGCCGACGAGGAACTGGCCGAATTCCGCCAGCGGGCCGGCCGGGTGGCGCTCTCCAGCTTTGCCTACCACCACGCCCGGCTGGTGGAGATCGTGGCCTGCCTGGAGGCGATCGAGCAGCTCGTGGCCGATCCGGAGCTGGCCGCAGGGCGGGTGCGGGCCCGGGCCAGCCTCAACGCCCAGGAGGCCGTGGGGGTGAGCGAGGCGCCCCGGGGCACCCTGTTTCACCACTACCGGGTGGATGACGATGGCTTGATCACCCGGGTGAATTTGATCATCGCCACGGGGCAGAACAACCTGGCCATGAATCGCACGGTGCACCAGATCGCCCAAGAATTTCTGCCCGATCCGGTGGCGGCCGAGGCCCAGATCCCCGAGGCCATCCTCAACCGGATTGAGGCGGGCATCCGCTGCTTCGATCCCTGCCTGTCGTGCTCCACCCATGCCGCTGGGCAGATGCCGCTGCAGGTGCAGCTTGTGGCCCCAGATGGGATGGTGCTGGCCGAGCGGCGCCGCTGATGGAAGCCAGACCCGATTTACTGATCGGCATCGGCAATCCCCTGCGGGGCGACGATGGGGTGGGGGCCCTATTGGTGGAAGAGTTGGCTGAGGAGCTGGGGGGCTGGAGCACCGCCGCCGCTGAGCTGAAGGTGGTGCATCAGCTCACCCCCGAGCTGGCCAGCACTCTGGCTGGGGCCGAAAGGGTGCTCTTTCTGGATGCCTGCGTGGCGCCCTGCACCGTGGAGCCCTGGATGGACCTCCTCCAGATCGAGGCCGGAGCGGACGCCGCCGCGGCCGGCTTGGACTCCCATCAGCTCGAGCCCGCAGTCTTGCTAGCCCTGGCCTACACGCTCTACGGCTGGCGGGGCGAGGGCGCCCTGTTGCAGCTGCCCGCCTTCGCCTTTCCCCATGGTCAAGCGCTCTCGCCCTCCCTGCTGGAGGCCCTGCCTGAGGCCCGGCGGTTGGTGCGGCGATGGCTGCAGGGGTGATGATCGGAGAACTTCGGGCGCCGGGCCGTGGCTGAGCACGCGCATGGCCACCATCACGGGTCCCATTCCCCTGGGGCTGGGGCGGGGCGGGCCTTTCGCTGGAGCATCCTGCTCAACAGTGGCCTGACGGCCCTGCAGCTGGTGATCGGCTTCGGTTTTGGATCCCTGGCCCTGATCGGTGATGCCCTGCACAATCTCGGTGATGTGGTGGGTCTGGCCCTGGGGTGGGGGGCGGAGCGCCTGAGCTTGCGGCCAGCGAAGGGTCGCTTCACCTATGGCTACGGGCGCAGCACCCACCTGGCCTCCCTGCTGAACGCCATGTTGATCTTCAGCGCCGGGATGGTGGTGGTGGTGGAGGCCATCCAGCGGCTATATCAGCCGATGCCCCTGGTGACAGGACCGGTGGCCTGGGCCGCCGCCGCCGGCATCGCCATCAACCTCCTCTCCGCCAAGCTGTTTGGCCACAACCACCACCACGACCTGAACCAGCGGGCGGTGGTGCTGCATCTGCTCACGGATGCGGCGGTGTCGGTGGCGGTGCTCGTGAACGCCCTGCTGGTGGGCGCCACCGGTTGGCTCTGGCTGGATCCGGCCACGGCCATCGGCGTGGGATTGGCGGTGACCTGGAGCGCCTGGGGGTTGCTCAAGGATGCCCTGGCCCTGAATCTCGATGCAGTGCCGAGGGGCATCGACCTGGCGCAAGTGGAGGCCTTGCTGCTGGGCCTGCCCGGAGTGGGGGCGGTCGACGACCTGCATGTCTGGGGCCTGAGCACCAGTCGGGCCGCCCTGACGGCCCACCTGCGCTGGGATGGCACCGGGCTCTCCGCCTCGGCGTTGCTCGCCCTGGCCGAGGAGCGCCTGGCGGCCATCGGCATCCGCAAAACTACCCTCCAGCTTGAGCCACTGGAGCAGACGCCATGACAGGACTGGTTCCCCAGGGATGGGCGGCCTTCGGCGCCAGTTTCACCGCGATCACCCTGGCGGAGCTGGGCGACAAGACCTTTTTCATGGCCTTGATCCTGGCGGCGCGCCAACGGGCAAGGGATGTGTTTGTGGGAGCTTTTGCCGCCCTGGCGGCCGTCACCCTCCTCTCCCTGGCCCTGGGCTATGGCTTGCGGGAATTGCTGCCCCAGGCCCTGGTGCCCTGGCTCGCCGCTCTTTTGTTTCTGGGCTTTGGCCTGAAACTCCTCTGGGAGGCCCAGGGCATGGCCGCCGATGAAGCTCAGGAGGAGGAGCGGGATGCGGCGGCGGCGATCGACGCGGCCGAAGGCCGGGGGGCGCCGGCGCGCACGGCCGGGGCCGTGATCTGGGAGGCCTTCGTGCTGGTGTTTCTGGCGGAGCTGGGCGACCGCACCCAGTTCACCACCATCTTTTTGGCCACTGCACCGGCGTTCACCTTCGCCGGGCTGTTGGCAGGCACCCTGGCGGGCCATGGTCTGGTGACTGGCTTGGCGGTGGGAGCAGGCAATTGGATCGGTGGCCGATTGAGTGAACGACTCCTCTATCGGCTCAGCGGAGGGTTGTTTCTCGTGTTTGGCCTGGCGGCGCTACAACAGGCTCTCCGCTGAGATTCGCGGCATGCCCCGCCCCTACCAACCGTCGTTGCTGCGTGTGCTCCATGGGGCGACGGCCCTGTTGGTGTGCGGGGCCTGGGCCACGGGCCTGATGGTGTACAGCCAGTTCGATGGTCGCTGGGGCCGCCTGCCGGTGGCCTTCCCCGGGGAGTGGATCGACATCCACGGCACGGCGGGCGTGGTGCTCTGGCCGATCGCCTTGTTGTTCGTGCTCTATGCCCTCACCCTCGGCCATGCCAGGCTTCGCCAACCGGCCAACGCCCTGGCCTTGGGAGCTCTGGCGTTGGCGGTGGGCAGCGGCAAGTTGATGCAGGAAGACTGGCTGCGGCAGGGCGACCTGACCCAGGGGATCTACACCGTGCATCTGCTGGCCTGGCTGGCTGTGGCCCTAACGGTGGCAATGCATGTGGGATCGGTGCTGCGCCGGGGAGGGGTGGCCCTGGCCCGCTCAATGGCCAGCCTGAAGGTTCGGCCCCAGGATCGGCCTGGGGATTGGTTGCATCAGGTACGGCGCCACTTCACCCGATAGGGCGTGGCGCTCACCCTTTCCTGACGTCGCAGCCACAGAGCTCCTGATCCAGGAGATCCTGGGCGAGCACCAGCATGGCGATTCCCATCAGCGCCAGAGCCTCTCCCCGCTGCCCATCGCCGGAGAGCTCCAGGGTGCGTGCAGTTTCCAGATGCTGGGGCCAGGTCAGTCGCATGCCACCAATCAAGAGAGAATTTATCGTAGTGATACAAAAAACTAATCAATGCAGCGGCTTCATACTTCGAAATACTGACAGGGGACAGGGGCGGGTAGCCGTCGCTACGGGGTTTCTAGAGGCCTGCCCTATCTTTAGATTTGTTAAATACTCTTGATCAAAGGCCCTATGGGTGACTCTGCAATGCCTTCTTCAATGGAGTTGTCGATCGGCCAGCAGTTCGAGATCGAGCGCTTCAGCCGGGCTATTGATGCCACTGCTGATCCGGAAGCGCTGAAGGCCATCGCCAAGCAGTTGCTCCAGGCCTGGCAGACGCAAAAGGCAGCCACCAATTGGGTGATTGGCCAGCAGCTGGGCATCTCCTCCCCGGGGCCCTCCCCATCTCTGTAGCCCGGCAAACCACACCGGAGGAGCTATAGTACAAGCGTACTGATAAGGACCCATGGCTGTTTTCCCTTCCAGCGCCGTGTCTTCTCCCTACGCGGTTTTTCGCGCCGTTGACCTGGCCTGGCCCACAGCTCCCAGCACTCCGCCATCCCAGCCCGCTCCTCTCACGCCGCCGCACCCCAGACAAGCGATTCGGCAGCCTCGGAAGCTCCAGGTTGCGAACTCCAAACGGAAGTCACTGCATCACCCTTTCATCCAGGGCACATTGTTTCCGCCTGCCCTGTTCACCGCCTGAGCCAGCAGCTCGCTCAATTCATCGGTTTGGTTTCCTTCACCCCACCCACGAGCCGCTCCACAACAATCTTCAACAGCAGCGATACCAACCCCACTCCGCCAAGCACCAGGGCGGCGCCATAGGCCAGCTCCGTGTTGTACTGCTTGTAGCTGTCCTCCACAAACAGGGGCAGGGTTTGGGTTTGGCCGGCGATGTTGCCACTCACCACGGCCACGGCACCGAATTCGCCAAGGGCCCTAGCGGTGGTGAGCACCAGGCCATAGAGCACAGCCCAGCGCACCGTGGGCAGGGTCACCTTGCGGAACACCTGCCAGCTGGTGGCTCCCAGCGTGCGGGCCGCCTCCTCCTGATCCCAGCCCTCCTCCTCCAGCAAGGGGATCACTTCTCTTGCCATGAAGGGGAAGGTGACGATGATCGTGGCCAGGGCCATGCCCGGCCAAGAAAAAATGATTTTCCAGCCCTGGCTTCCCACCACGTTCTTCAACAACCCATGGTTCGGGCTGTAGAGCAACACCAGCATCAAACCCACCACCACCGGCGAAATCGAAAACGGCAGATCGATCACGCTCAGCAACAGTGCTTTTCCGTGGAACTGGCGCCGGGCGATTGCGGTGGCTGCGGCGAGGCCAAAGATGCTGTTGGCCGGCACGGCGATGACCGCCATCAGCAAGGTGAGCTTGACTGCGGAGATCAGGTCCGGAGAAGAGAGGTTCTCCAGGAAAGGGCCGAGCCCCTTGGCGAAGGCGCCGGCGACCACCTGGAGCGCGGGCAGCAGGATCAACACCGTTACGTAAAGCACGGCGATCAGCGGCACCAGCACCGAAGCACTTGGCTTGGGCAAGGAGCTGAGCTGTTGGCGAAGGCGGCGAGAGGAAGCCATGGCAGGGCAAATGGATGAAGAACGGGGTGGGGTCAGCCGCCCACCATCGGATTGGCTTCCCAGTGGCGGCCCCACACCTGCAGAACATTGATCACCAATAGGCTCACCAGGGAAAAACCCAGCATCACCATGCCGATCACGGTGGCGGAAGCGAAGTCGTATTCCTCCAGCTTTTGGATGATCAAAGTCGGGGTGATCAGATCTTTGAAGGGCACATTTGACGAGATCATCACCACCGAGCCGTATTCCCCAACGGCCCGGCTGTAGCCCTGGGCCACGCCGGAGAGGATGGCGGGCATCAGCTGGGGCAGCACCACCCTCAGCAGGGTCTGTCGGGGGGAGGCCCCCAGGCACCAGGCGGCCTCCTCCTGGTCCTGTTCCATGGCGCGCAGCACGGGTTCCACGCTGCGCACAACAAAGGGGAGGGAGATGAACACCATGGCAATGGCAACCCCCAACCAGGTGAACGACACCTTCAGGCCAAAAATCTCCTTGAGGGGAGCCCCGAGCCAGCCATTGGTGCTGTAAAGCCCTGCTAGGGCCAGGCCCGCCATGGCGGTGGGCAGGGCAAAGGGAAGGTCGATCAGGGCATCCAGCAGGCGCTGGCCTGGAAACCGGCACCGCACCAGGGCCCAGGCGATCACCACGCCGAACACCCCATTGAGCAGGGCCGCCACCAGCGACAGGCCGAAAGTGATCTGGTAGGTGGCCAGGGCTTCCGGTGTGGTGGCGAGGTTGAAAAATTCCACGGGCCCCACAGCAAAGGCTTTGAGGGTCATGGCCCCAAGGGGGAGGAAGAGCACCAGGATCAGATAGATCCAGGTGATGCGCCACGACCAGCTCAGCCGCAGCCACCCTGGAAGGCTTCGCGCGTTGCGCCGGCGGGGGGCAGTCCCCTGCGCTGGAGCGAGGGAGACTGCCTCGGCTGAGGTTTGGTTGGCTGCCATAAGGCTTGGTGAACCGAAGCTACGGTTTAACGGTAGGGATATTGTAGATCTTGGCAGGCGCCCCTTTCTTGGTGGACACCAGCTCTGGCCGGTGGAGGGCCAGGAAAAGGTGAGCCAGAGCGGCCCGATCCATCGGGCTGAGCTCGCCGTTGCTGCTCCAGTGCAGGCTCCAGGGTGGGAGAGACTGGCTCATCGCAGGGGAGGAATGAGCAGGTCGTCTTCACCGATGGCCAGGAGCTGACCATCCGCTCGGAAGCGGCTCAGGATCTTGGTCACCGTCACCCGAGTGAGGCCGCAAAGATCAGCCAGCCCCCGGTGGGTGAGGTTGAGCTCGCTGAGGGAAAGCCTGCAGCCATGGCTGTTCACCTGGCCAAACGACTGGCCGATCCAGAGGAGAAGCTTGAGCAACCTGGCATCCGCGGAGCGGATTCTTTGGATCACGGCCAGTTCGGCCAGCATCTGGCGTTCGCGCCGCAGATGCTGCTCGATTTCCTCAACTGAGGGTTCCAGGTGGTCGACGACCACGGTGGTGAGGCAATGAAGTTCCAAGGGGTGGAGGGGGGGGGATCTTCGCTGCTGATCACATCTCCCGGGCCCCAGAGCCCGAGGGTGATCGATTCCCCTTCCCAGTCCCAAGTGAGAGAGCGCACATAGCCCTCAACAACCCGCCAGCTCATGGCTTCAGGAAGCACGTCGTTGGGGTGAAGGGTGAGTCGCAATGGGCGCTTGTGGAGGCTTGCTGTCATGGCGTGAGATGCAAATGGAACGGAGGTGGCAGGGGAGCGGGGAGGCCAACACGAGGCATTCGCGGACAACAAGCACAGGCGATAAGGGCCATTGGAGAACAAAGGGGGTGAGAACACATTCAGTATAGCTCATTCCCGATTGGCTTTGTGGTATTTGAGGGCACTCTTGAGCGCTTCAGATGAAAAACATCGGTTGGGCTTGCCGGTGGGCATCCCGCTCCTGCAGCAGATCCAGCAGGGTGAGCCTGGCCAGCACCGCGTCCCGGGCCCCATCGGCCCGTTGAGCCAGGGCGCCCACTGCCTGAAATTCAGGGGTGTCGCGTTCGCCGGGTTCCTGTTCAGAGCGCCGGTCGCCCTCGAGGCAGGCCACCACCTCTCCGATGCGAATCTCCTCTGGTGGAAGGCGCAGCTGGAATCCGCCGAGCGGGCCTCGCAGGCTTTTGAGATAGCCGGCTTTGCGCAGAGTGGTGAGCATCTGCTCGAGATAGCGCTCTGGGATGGCGTGGCGACTGGCGATCTCGTGGGTCTGCAGGAGCAGGCCACTGCCGCTGGCCTCCGCCAGATCCATCAAGGCGATCAGGCCGTAATCCGTTCTGGCGCTGAACACCATGGGCTGCCGCAGGAATCGATCCAAAATCACTTTAAAACGGTTCCACGATCGGAAATTGCACTTGGCTTTAGTCTCAGGCACAGGCTTGGTGCCGCCCAATCTGTAGTTTTAAATTGTTCCCTACCGGCAAACCGTAAAGCCTTTTCACCCTGCTGTCTCCCGTCTGCCCCGGCGTGT
>JBJTUM010000229.1:0-5357 GCA_046080725.1 Cyanobium sp.
AACCATCACTAAAAACAGCGGAATTTAGGCTTGCGAAGAAGTTGTCGTTGATCGGAACCACGCTCCCAAGATATTTTTTTACAAGCTCTGGATGTTCACGAACCGCCTCGCTGATCGAACAGAAGATAACCCCATGTTCAGAGAGCTTTTCTTTGAATGTTGTGGCAATCGAAACGCTGTCAAAGACGGCGTCTACAGCCACGTTGGAGAGCCGTTTTTGCTCGCTTAAGGGGATGCCAAGTTTTTCGAACGTTTCCAGCAGTTTGGGGTCAACTTCATCCAGACTGGCTTTCTTACTGCTCTGTTTGGGAGCGGCGTAATAGATGATGTCTTGATAGTTAATGGCTGGGTGGCCAAGGGCAGCCCAGTTGGGTTCTTCCACCGTGAGCCAATGATGAAAGGCGCGCAGACGAAAATCCAATAAAAATTCAGGCTCTTCCTTAAGGGCTGAGATCCTCCGGATCACATCCTCACTCAGCCCTTTGCTGAATTTTTCGGTTTCAATATCGGTTACAAAGCCATATTTATAAGGCGTTGCAACCAGGCTTTCAACACTTGTACTAGTCATGGATGGCGGCGTGATTTAGCCACTGGCATTGGCTTTGATCTCTTCGATGCTGATGGTTTGGCGCTCCCCCTTGAAGGGATTATCTTCCGTGAGAAAGAGCATGCAATGGCATTCCTTCCGCTCGCGCATGGGAACGCAGGGGCAGTTCCAAAAGGCTTGGGCCACCTCGGCTTCCTTGTCTTCGTAGTGCCGACAAGGGCAGAGGGCACCGCCGAGATCATCCTTGTGGCGGGCCAGCCCCTCCAGCACCACCGCTGTGACACCGAGATCACTGCAAAAATAGGTGCCCGTTCGTTGAGCATAGGTTTCAGCAAATTTTCGGATCACTTCCAGGCTGCCGCCCTCCGTAACAGTGCTGTCACCGGCTGCGGCATCACCGGTGGAGGCGGACGACAGGGTTTCGGAAGAGGTCACGGCAGTCTTGGAGGGCTGGGGGACGGGAGCAGACTCGGGGGAGATCCGGAGGGGTTCGGAGAAAAAGCCTGACAGAACGCGGAAGATGGAGTTACGAAATGAATAGGTTTCGTATTGGCATGAGCCTAGGGCATTCCTGGCCGGATTCGAGCGTGCCCATTGTGTCTCGTCTCAACCGCAGCTGCTTTTGTTCCCCCAATTGCCTTGCGCCCGTGGCATCGTGTGGAAGCGGTTGCGTGCGAGAAACCGCATTCCCTCCATGAGCCTCCATCACCTTCACCAATCTCCTCCTCGGCCCATCCAGGCAGGACATGGGACGACGGAGTCGGGTTCCCTGCCCACCCGCGATGGGGTGCTGGCTGTGCTGCTGCGTGAGGGAGAAGCCACCGCCGCTGAGCTGGCGGAGCTCCTGAATGTGTCCGTTCAGGCTATGCGGCGCCACCTGAGAAGCCTGGAAGACGACGCCCTCGTGGAGGCCAGCACTTCGGCCGCAGGCCCCGGGCGTCCCACCAACCACTGGCGCCTCACCTCCCAGGGGCAGGAGCGCTTTGGCGACAGCAGTGAAACCTTTGCCCTGGACCTGCTCCATTCCATGGCTGCCCATCTGCCGCAGGAGACGATCGCCAGCCTGATGGCCCAGCAGGCGGAAGAGAAAGCCCGGCACTATCGAAGCCAGATCGGATCGGGCCCTCTGGAAGAGCGGCTGGAGCGCCTTATCGAATTGCGCCGCGCCGAAGGCTATGTGGCCGATCTGTCCCCCGACCCTTCCGAGGAGGCCACCCCCGGCTCCTGGACGATCCGGGAACACCACTGCTCCGTGATCCGCATCGCAGAAGAATTTCCCCAGGTCTGCGACCAGGAGCTCCAACTCCTGCGCCTTACCTTTCCCGACTGCCAGATCGAACGTGTGCATTGGCGGCTGCAGGAGGGGCACTCCTGCGGTTTCCGTCTTCAGCCCCGCTTCTCCAGCCTTGCCCAACAAGCCCTCACCTAGTGGTGCTGACGCCGGAGGATCTGGAGCTGCTCGAGTGTTCCCTGCTTCCAGCCTTGGAACGCCACTATCTGCGCCTTCTGGCCCATGGGTTGCGCACCTTTCAGGCCATTGCCGCTTCCACCCCTAATTCCGAGCAACTCCCCGAAAGGGAAACGATCGAGGCTTGGGCTGTCCAACAGTCTCCCTTGGCTGACGATCCGGCCTTTCGGGAGGCCTTTCTCGAGCAATTGACCCGCCTGGTGGATCCGCTGGAGGAGATCGCCGCCCGTTCCGGCCAGGCGGCCCTCACCTTGGAGCTGGCCCAGCTCGTGCGCTGGGCCAGAGACCAGGCGGACGAGCGCCTTAACGCCCCAATCCAGCCACCAGGCTGACTCCTGCCGTGGCCGCCGCGGCTGCCACCAGACCCCTGGCCCCCGGCCGGTCTCCCTCGAAGTGGGCAAAGGGGAGAGCCATGACCGGTGAGGTGGAGAGCAGGGCCACCGCCAGCCCTCCGGGCAGGCCTGCTAGGGCCATCTGCTGGAGGAGGATCCCTAAGTTCGTACCAAGCAGGGTCGCCACCGCCATGGAGGGCCATGGCAGGACGCTCCACCTTCGCTGGCCCAGGGCCCCTGCCAGCTGGCCGAGTCCCGGTACGAGCATCGCCGATGCGGCCCCCAGCCGCACCGTGGCGGCCAACAAGGTGGGCACCTCCCCGCTGCGCAAGGCCAACCGGGCCAGCAAAGCACCGGCACTGCCGCAGGCCATCGCCGCCAGGGCTAGGGCCAGACCGGTCCAGGGGGGAGACGGGGAGCTCTTCGCGTCACGGCGGGGTGTTTCATAGGCCACCAACGCCACTGCCAGGCCAATGAGGCCGATCCCCAGCCACTGAGGGGGATGGGGGCGCTCGCCAAGGGTCACGAGGCCCGCCAGGGCCGTGACGGCCGGGCCAACCGCCGAGAGGGTGAGGCTGCGGCGCGTCCCCAAACGCCTGAGGGCGCCAAAGAACAGACTGTCGCCCCAGGCGATCCCCACCACCCCGCTCAAGGCCAGCAGCAGCAAGGCCGAGCCCTGGCCTGGGGGCCACTGCACCATTGCCAGAAAGGGGACCTGAACAAAAAACGCCAGCAGGGTCTTGCAGAGATTCAGCTGATTGGCGTTCAGGGTGGCGGGGATCCTGTGCCAGAGCAGGGAGGCCAAGGTCCAGCAGAAGGATCCAGCCAAGGCCGCTGCGGCGCTGGTGGCCCCGGAGGGGGTGGCAGGGGAGAGCAATCCCGTCAAAGAACTGGCACAAGCACCCAGTGCGGTCTCGGCCCTGCGATCATCGCTGGAGACCCCGTGCCCTGGGTGGCGCCAATGGCGGAATCGATCAGCGATGCGCTCCGTTTTTTCCAGCTGAGTTGTGGCCGCTGGCGCTCCCGCCGCAGCAGCCACCATCTCCTGCATCGCCGCGCTGAACCCGGTGGCTCCTTCATCGAGGTGGTGGAGCTTGCCGCTGATGACCCCCGCCTGCTGGGGATTGCTTCCCTCCACGGCCAGGATCCTGCGGGGTTGGTGGGGGGATGCAGGGTGCGCTGGAGCGGGGTGATGGCCTGGGATCAGAAAGGGGAATCCCACGAGGGAGAGAGCGTGTTCGGGCTCATCCCCACCGACCGACTGGGTCGAGAGGGCCTGCTGCTGAGGGATCGGGGCTATGCCGAAACCGCCCCGGTGGCTGGGAACTTCCGAATGGATGGGGAGGATGCCCTGGTGCTCAGCACCGATTACGAAACCATGAGCAGCGTGGAACGCTTCACCTTCGCGGGGCCGGATGTGCGGATCCGGGTGAGCACGGTGGAAGGGCTCTCCAACACGGCCTCCTTCTGCATCGAAACCCGGATTGTGGAGCCCTCCGTTGAGAGCCCTCCAAAGAAGGAGCCTTCGGGTTCATCGCGCCAAACCCTCTCCCTGCTGGGCTGGTAGGGGCGGAAAGCTGTGAGAGAACGTTACGGTCTGTGAGTCCTGGTGGAATCAGCCAGGAGCCCGCAGGGCCGTACTTCTACGATCCCCACCGACGGATGCCTGACATCGCGTGGCTTTACCCCTTCTCAACTACGCCCCCACCACCCAAAACGCCAGGGTCAGTCCCTTCCGCGTCGGCTCTGACGAAGATCCAAGGGCGGCTTCCATGGACAAGGCCATGGACGGTGAAGACCTGAACTTAGTGATCGAGTCGGCCTACAGGCAGATTTTCTTCCATGCCTTCAAGGTGGACCGGGATCGCACCTTGGAGAGCCAGTTGCGGGATGGCCAAATCACGGTGAGGGATTTCATCCGCTCCCTCTGTTTGTCTGACACCTTCAATCGCAGCTTCTACAACCTGAACAGCAACTACAAGGTGGCCCGTCACCTGGTGCAGAAGCTTCTGGGCCGCCCCACCCATGGCAAAGCCGAGGAAATCGCCTGGTCGGCCGTGTTGATGACCCGGGGTGTGAAGGGGATGGTGGACGACATCCTGAATTCCGAGGAATACCTGGAAGCGTTCGGTTACAACACGGTTCCTTACCACCGCAACCGTGTGGTGGGCTCTAGGGAAGTGGGCGAAACCCCCTTCAACATCACCTCCCCCCGTTACGACGCCTACTACAGGGGCATCCTGGGATTCCCGCAGATCGTTTATACCGGTACGGCCCGGGCCTTCCCCGAGCGTGCCCAGCAGCGTCGCGGGGGCTATCCCGAGGATTACCTGGCCTGGGTGCGTGCCCTACCCGCCATGCGCAGCAGAGGTGGTGTACCCACCGGAAACACGGGCATGGACTACCTGGCCAAGGTGCCCTACCGGAGCATCGGTCGCTGACGGCTGAGCATAAAAGCCCTGTTCCGGCAAGACGTTTTGCTCGGTTGTGGCCGGCGTTAACCGGCCGCCAGAGGGGCGGAAGCCGTCAGTAGTTGCTGACGGCTTCCATGTTTCCTGCGTCACCAGCGTGGGGATCCTTCAAACTGATCCCAAACGAAATCTTGAGCTGTGAGCAACGCCCTGTCCTCCCTGGCCCTCATGACGCTGCGTCAGCTGCGTCACATTGCCAGCGAGCTCGGCGTGACTCTCTACAGCCGCAAATCGAAGGAGGAGCTGATGGAAGCCATCAGCCTTCGCCAGGATGAACCCGGCTTCAACCTGGCCGCCATCGAAGCAGAGATGGCCCCAGCGCCGAGACCAGCGCAGGAAACGCGGGTGGTGTTTCTGCCCCGGGATCCACAGTGGGCCTATGTGTTTTGGGAGATCAGCGACGAGGATCGAGAGCAAGCCCAATTGGATGGAGCCCAGCAGCTGTGCCTGCGGGTGGCGGATGTGACCGGTGTAGCGGGGGGCTCCACCCATCCCCACACCCTGCAGGAAGTGGTGGTGGACAGCCATGCCACGGAGTG
>JBJTUM010000230.1:0-11613 GCA_046080725.1 Cyanobium sp.
ATTCCCACCCCCTCCGGCGTGCCGGTGAAGATCACGGTGCCGGGCAACAGGGTGGTGCTCCCGCTCAGAAACGCGATCAAGGAAGGCACATCAAAAATCATGTCGCCCGTCTCCCCCTCCTGGACCACCTCCCCGTTCAAAGTGGTGCGCAGGGGAAGATGAAGGGGATCCTCCAACTCGCTGAGCGGCACCAGCACCGGGCCCATTGGCGCAAAGGTGTCAAACGTCTTGCCCCGACACCACTGCCCTCCGCCCCACTGCTTCTGCCAGTCGCGGGCGCTCACATCATTCCCGCAGGTGAAGCCCAACACTGCCCCCAGCGCCTCATCCCGGCCCACGTTGCGGCAACGGCGCCCGATCACCACCGCCAACTCCCCCTCGTAATCCACCTGGCCACTGGCCAACGCCCTGGGCAGGGCAATCGGCGCGTCGGGATCCTGCACCGCCCCCGGCGATTTCATGAACAGCACCGGCCACTGCGGCAGGGGCGCGCCCGTTTCAGCGGCATGGCGCCGATAGTTCAGGCCGATGCAGAAGATCGCCGCCGGCTGCACCGGCGCCAGAATCCGCTCCACCCGAGCCTCTTCCCCACTGGGTTCCCACTGGGTTCCCCCTGGGCCCAGGGGATCGCCGCTGAGTCGCTCCCATCGGCCAGAGCCATCGCGTCGGGCGAAAGACACCCCACCTTCGGCATCCCGGTAGCGCATCAGGGGCATGGCCTTAGCCCTGGGCTCCTGCCTTCACCTTCTTGCCCAGGGCCGCGGTGAGGTTGCGCAGGGCATCAGACGCATCGTGTGGATCCAAAACCACGCTGATCAAGGTCGGACCCTCCGTCACCTCCCGGAAGGCCTGCAAGGCGTCCCACAGCTCACCCTCCTTCTCCACCCGCCGGGCCGCTTGAAACCCCATGGCCAAGGCTAGTCCACGGTGGTCCACTGGAGCCACGTCGTTGAAGGGGCCATCGAGCATGGGCCGCTCCGTGCCATAGCCGGCGTTGTCCATCACCACCACCAGGGCGGGGATGCGGTAGCGGGCCAAGGTGGCCAGCTCGATGGCGCTCATCAGCAGAGCCCCATCCCCCACCAGCACCAACGGCCGCTGATCCGGATGGGCGCCCCAAGCCCCCACTGCCGCCGGCAGGGCGAATCCCAAGGAGGCCCAGTTTCCGCTGTTGATGTAGTCGTTGGCCTCCTTGAGATGGAGGGCCAAGGAGGCGAAGGTGGCATCACCGGTGTCGGCCAGTACCACCGTGTTACCCGCCAGCACCGCATCCACCGCCAGCAGCAGCCGGCGCACCGTGAGGGGTTGATCCGCCGCCGGCACGAAAGGTTCTGCTGCTGGGGGACTCACCTGGGGCCGGTAGGCTGTGGGCTCTGCTGGAGACACCGCCTCCCTCCAGACCTGGAGCAGGTTCACAGGATCCAGGGTGTCCTGATCGCCCTGGATCCAACGCAACCCCTGCTCCATTTCCACCCGCAGGCAGGCTTCCGGGTTGAGCTGCATGGTGTACACCCCCGTATCCAGATCACTGAAGGGCATGCCCAGGATCAGCAAGCCATCGCTGCCCTCCACCACCTCCCGCACCGCCTCGGCGCCCATGGCTCCCTCGTACACCCCCAGATACTGGGGGTGTTGCTCGCTCAGAAGCGACTTGCCGCTGAGGCTTGTCGCGAAGGGCCAGCCCTCTCTCTCCAATACCTCCTGCAGCGGCTGCTGGAGGCCGAAGCGATGCACCTCCACCCCCGCCAGCACCACCGGCCGCTGGCGGCTGCGCATCCACTCCAGGATCGCCAAGCCCGTGCGGCGATGGAGGTCGGCCACCTGGGGCACCACCGGCAGCATCGGGGGCGGCACCGGGCCGGGCACCGGGCGGGTGAGGGAATCGCGAGGCAACTCCAGATAACCCGGCCGCGATTCCCTGCGCATGGCCTCCAGCACCCTGAGCATCTTGTGCACCGCCGTGCGGCCCGAATCCAGGCAGGCTGTTTGCACGCACACTTCCTTGAAGAAGCGCTCCTGGGTGTCGCTGGCCCGGATGCGGTGATGGAGCAGGGCATTCTCATCCGATTCCCGCAGGCCCGGGGCGCCGCTGATCACCAGCAGGGGGGAGCGCTCCGCATAGGCCCCCGCCACCGGATTGAGCAGCTTGAGGGCCCCCACGCCGTAGGTCACCACCGCCACCCCCAGGCCCGTGAGGCGGGCGTGGGCATCGGCGGCAAAGCCGGCCCCCTCCTCTCCCGCCATGCAGATCACATCGATGGGGGAGCGCTCCAGCCGCTCGAACAGCCCCAGCACATAATCGCCCGGCACCCCATAAACCCGCTCCACGCCCCGTTGCAGAAGGGCTTCAATGAGCTCAGACGTGATGTCCATGGCAGCGATCAGGTGGGGGCCAGGCTGCGGCGCAACTGCCCGCAAGCCGCATCCTGATCTAGCCCCCGGCTAGAGCGCACGCTCACGGCGATGTGCTGGTCGAGCAGCCGTTGGCGGAATCGATCCACCCTTTGCTCCGTAGGCCGTTCAAAGGTGTCCTCGCTGATGGGGTTGTATGGGATCAAATTCACATGGCTCTGAAACCCCCGCAACAGCATGGCCAGGGCATCGGCCTGCTGGGGGGCGTCATTTACCCCAGAGAGAAGGATGTATTCAAAACTCACCCGTCTGGAGGTCTGGCTGGCGTAGTGGCGACAGTCGGCCAGGAGTTGGTCGATGGGATAGGCCCGGGCCGTGGGGATGAGCTCCTCCCGCAGGCTCTGATCCGGCGCGTGCAAACTCACCGCCAGGGTGAACTGGGCTCGTCCCAGCACCTGATGGGCCCGATCTGCCAGGGTCGGCAGGGTGCCCGGCACGCCCACCGTGCTCAGCGTGATCTGCCGCTGGGCCATGCCCAGATCGCGGCACAACACCGCCATCGCTTGAAGCACCGCCTCCGTGTTGAGCAGGGGCTCGCCCATCCCCATGAACACCACATGGGTGGGGCGCCGATCCATGGCCTCCCGCACGCTGAGCACCTGGTCCACGATCTCGTGGAGGGCCAGGGAACGGGCCAGACCATCCTGCCCCGTGGCGCAGAACCGGCAGGCCATCGGGCAGCCCAACTGGGAGCTCACACACACCGTGAGACGATCCTCGGTGGGAATGCCCACGCTCTCCAGCCGTAGGCCATCAGGGGTTCGAAGGATCAGCTTGGTGGTGCCATCGGCCGCCACCCGACGGTGCAATTCCACCAACCGACCCACCAGGGGCACGCCCTGCGCAACCTCCCGCTCCTGAAGGGTGTGGCGCCAGGCCTTGGGAAGCACGGTGATGGAGCCCAAATCATGGGCCCCCCTTTGGTAAAGCCACTCATGGATCTGACGCCCGCGAAAGGGGGGTTGGCCTTCGGCAACGGCCCAGGCCTCCAGCTCCTCCACACTCCGGCCCAGCAGGGGCGGGGTCACGGTGGAGAGAGGGTTCACCGTGCGGAGAGAATGCCGTGGCCCAACTTCCATTCCACAAGCACCAGGGCAATGAATCCCATCATGGCGAGACGGCCATGGAGAAGCTCATTGTGGGGATGGAAGCCCCAGCGCGGCAGGCGCCGCCGGGGCACGGGCGTGCCGAGTTCGGTGGTCTCAGTCATCGCTCAGCAGGCCCTCCTCCTGCAGATCCTCAAGGGCATCAGGATCAGGAAGGAGATCCTCCTCTAACCCCTCCTCCGATGTGGGGCGGAGGAAGGCCGCGAAACTGCTGGCAGAGGCCTCAATGCCATGGCGGCTGCGGGTAGCTTCCAGATCCTCATCAGAGGGATCGTCCAACACGGTCTGGTTCACCGGTGGGGCGGGGAGCTCCACGGTGTAATCCGGCCGGAGGTTTTGCATGCGCCGGTAGCCAGCCGCTTCCTCCTCCAGGATGTCGGGATGGGGCCCCGCCTCAGCCCGGAGTTCCTCCTCGAACCCACTGAAGCCCGTGCCTGCAGGGATGAGGCGGCCGATGATCACGTTCTCCTTCAAGCCCCGCAGCCAGTCGCTCTTGCCCTCGATGGCCGCTTCCGTGAGCACCCGGGTGGTTTCCTGGAAGCTGGCGGCTGAGATGAAGCTGTCGGTGTTGAGAGAGGCCTTGGTGATGCCCAGCAGCACGGGGGTGAACTCGGCTGGAGCCCCTCCTGTGATGGCCATGGCGGAATTCACCTGCTCCACCTGACGGAGCTCAATGAGCTCACCAGGCAGGAGCGTGGTGTCCCCCGCATCCTCGATCCTCACTTTGTTGGTCATCTGGCGGACAATCACCTCAATGTGCTTGTCGTCAATCGAGACGCCCTGCGACTTGTAGACGTTCTGCACTTCCAACACCATGCGGAATTGCAGCTTGGAAATCGCCTCCTGCGCGGCCTCCATGGTGGGTTTCTTGGTGCGGAGATCTTCAAAAAAGCACTCCAGCAGTTCATGGGGATTGATGGGGCCATCCGTGAGCAGTTCGCCCGCATTCACCTGCTGGCCATCGCTCACCATGACGGTGCGGCCCAGGAGGATGGGGTAATCGGTGAGGGCATCATCGGCTTCGATCACCGACACCGTGATCGAGTCGTCGTCTTCCCCCTGCTTGATCTGAACCGTGCCGCCCTTGCGGCAGAGGATGGAGGAATCCCGGGGACGACGGGCCTCCAACAGCTCCTCAATCCGGGGAAGACCCTGCACGATGTCTCCAGTTTTCTGCCGTTCGAACACCAGCAGAGCCAGGCCATCTCCGCGCTGCACCAATTCCCCGTCGCGTACATGCAGCACGGAATCGGGGGAAACCATATATGGGCGACCCAGGCGAATGGTGATCTCGCTGGCGCTGATGGCCTCCACCTGGCCGCAGAAGGGGGCCTTCAGATCGTCGCCCAGCAGGTCTCCTTCCACCACACGGTCGCCAACAGCAACGGCAGGGTTGATCCCCTGGATGGGAATCGACCGGGTGTCGCCGGCCCGCTCCACGATCAACCGGCGGATGGGCTCATCAGATGTGGCTTCCGGAAGCTGAACCAAACCATCTTCCTTGCAGAGGATCTGGGTGGTAGCCACCACATCGCCACACTTCACGAGATCACCATCGTTCACCTGCAGCTCGGTGTGGGTCGAGCCATGGCTGGCGTCGGAGAGGGTGTCGCGGCGCACCAGGAGGGTTTCGAGGATCACCAGTTGAAGGCGATCAATGGTTTTGGCCCGCTTGTCGGCGATGGCCTCCACATCCACCGTCATCTGGGGGGTGGTATCGAAGGTTTCCAGGATCAGCTGGGTGCGCAGGAGCTCCACTCCCTCGACAGACTTCACCAGCTCTCCATCCTTGAAGGTGAGCCGCTGGGTAGCCTTTAAGCCCAGGTGGGGCCCACCGGGTTGCTTAACGGTGAGCGATTCCGGCAAATAGGCCTCATCGGGAATCGCATATTCCTCAACGGGTCGCAGCAGAAGGGCTCCACCCTCCGTTGTATCCACCGACTCCACAAATACCATCGCTTCTGCCTTAAGGCCCGGAGCGATCTCATCGCCTGGATTCACCATCAAGCCCTCCAGAAAGCGATTCAAAACCTTGCTGTCGGAATTGAGGTGCAGGCTCCCAGAACGCACAATGATCTCGCGAAGAATATCGTTCTTTTGTGTGACGGTGACGATGCCTGCCGTTTGGCTAAAGATATCTTTAACAACTTCCGTGCCAGCCTCTATCCATTGGCCATCCTCAATCATCAACAGGGAAATATCTTTTTTGATTTCATGGGTTTCCTGGGGCACCCAAAGCAGGGTGCCACCCTTGCTCACTTCGAACCCATGTTTGGCGGATCGGGCTTTTCGAATCGAAAGACCAGGAGAGAACTTCACCAAGCCACCGGTTTTCGTTCGGAAACGATCATCGGCCAACTCGGCAATCACTTCACCGGAACCGATCTTGCTGCCAGGAGCGGTGCGAAGGAGATACTTCGCTCCTTCCTTATCTTCCAGATGCCAGATCTCACCGGAGTGGGTGGATTCATGCACCAGCTTGCAATCCTTCAAGGTCAAACTGGTGGTGACAATCTGCACCTCACGGGAGTCGCCTGCAGACTCCCGCAGGCGGACAGCTCCGCCGTATTCACTGACCAAACGGCTTTCCGCCAACACATCGCCCGTTTGGGCCGTCTTGGCACCCTGCACCACCGGTTGGGCATTGGGGGGAAGGTTGTAAACGTCGCCACTGAACACCCAAAGCCGACCGAGCCGTTGGGCCTTGTGGGTGATGTTCCCCTGGCGATCGGTCACCTCGCGGGGCTGGATCACATCTTCAAAACGCACCTGGCCCGCCAGATCGCAGATCACATCTTTGGTGGCCTTTTCAACGCTTTTCTTCACCTGGGCACCCGATGAAATCTGGGCGAGGATGGTGTCAGCAAGAACGGTTTGGCCGTCATTCACAAACAAAATGGATCCCGCCGTGATGTCCAACTTCTGCCCCTTGCCCTTGTCGGTCGGCTTGAGATTCAGAGTGAAATCTGTTTCCGCCAGATGGGCCTCCACGCCGTGGGGGGTGCGATGGGGGCGAACCCGTGCCTTATCTCCAAACTCCACAACCCCGGCAGCCAGGGAGCGCACCACACCCGTTTCGGCCGTTGACACACCGCCGGTGTGGAAGGTACGCATGGTGAGCTGGGTACCGGGCTCTCCAATCGACTGGGCCGCAATGATGCCCACCGCCTCACCCAGGTCGACCAGCTGGTTGTGGGCCAGGGCCCAGCCGTAGCACTTACGGCACACCGAACGGGAGGCCTCACAGGTGAGGGGGGATCGCACCACCACCGCGCGGATGCCCGCTGCCTCGATGGCCCGGCTCAGGGGAGCGTCAATCTCCCCGTCCCGGGCGGCCAGCTCCTGGCCGTTCTGATCCACGATCGGCTCGGCCGCCAGGCGACCCACCAGCTTGCTGAAGAAGCGGCCCTTCTCATCGGCCTCAATCAACAGACCACGGGTGGTTCCACAGTCTTCCTCCCGCACGATCACGTCCTGGGCCACATCCACCAGACGGCGGGTGAGATAGCCCGAGTCGGCCGTGCGCAGGGCCGTATCGACCAGACCCTTGCGGGCGCCATAGGAGGAGATGACGTACTCGGTGACCGTGAGCCCTTCGCGGAAGTTCGTGCGAATGGGCAAGTCGATGATCTCCCCTTGGGGATTGGCCATCAGACCCCGCATGCCCACGAGCTGGCGCACTTGGGACATGTTGCCCCGGGCCCCAGAGTTGGCCATCATCCAGACGGAATTGAGCGGATCGTTCTCATTGAAATTGCGCTTGACTTCTTCAACGAGCCGCTCATTGGTTTCCGTCCAGGTATCAATCACCTTGGTATGGCGCTCCACCTCAGTGATCTCACCAAGGCGATAGCGCTCTTCGGTGTTGGTGATCTCCTCCTCGGCCTCCTGAAGCAAGCGGGCTTTCTCTGAAGGAATGCGCAGGTCGTCCACGGAGATGGACACCGCCGCCTGGGTGGCGTAGTGAAAACCGAGGTTTTTCAGCTCATCCGCCATCGAAGAGGTGGCCGCCGTGCCGTGGTGCTTATAGGCCCAGGCCACCAGGTTGCGCAGCACCTTCTTGTCGATCACCCGGTTCCGGAAGGGTGGGGCGACGGTGCCAAAAGGTGATTCCACCTTTGTGGGTTCAGGGGCTGGGGCGGCTTTGGCTGCTTTCTTCTTGGTGCTCATGGCCGATACAGATCAGATAAAGGGCAGGAAATTCAGGTGGGGAAAAGGTTATTTCGCGGCCACTGCATCAATGATGGTTTGGTTGATCACCACACGACCCACGGTGGTGAGGAGATAACGACTGATCAGGGCTCCATCTTCATCAAAGCGATCGCGCCGGAATCGCCATTGCTCCACCCGGGTTCCATCGCTGAGGGTGTCGGAAGAGAGGGGTGCATCAGCCTCTTCATCAGCTTCCACGTCCCCGTGGAAACGAACCCACACCCAGTCGTGGAGATGGAGGTGTTTCTCGTCAAATGCGGCGATCACATCCTCCAGGCCGGCGAACGTGCGGGAGCGATCACCGAACTCTGGCTTGTCCTTGGCCCGATTCACGGCGGTGAGGTAATAGGCCCCGAGCACCATGTCCTGAGAAGGGGTGATAATCGGCTCACCGGTCGCCGGGGAAAGGATGTTGTTGCTGGCCAGCATCAACATGCGGGCCTCCGTCTGGGCTTCAATCGCCAAGGGCACGTGCACAGCCATCTGGTCGCCATCAAAGTCAGCGTTGAAGGCTGGGCATACCAGAGGGTGAAGTTGGATGGCGCGACCATCCACCAGCTTGGGTTCAAAGGCCTGAATCCCGAGACGGTGGAGCGTGGGTGCCCGGTTCAACAGGATGGGGTGACCCTCGATCACCTCCTGCAGCACCTGCATCACCTCATCGTCGGCTTTCTGGATCAGCTTCTTGGCCGCCTTGATGTTGTTGACGATGTTCTGACGGATCAGACGGTGAATCACGAAGGGCTGGAAGAGCTCAATCGCCATCTCCTTGGGCAGGCCGCATTGATGCATCTTCAATTTGGGGCCCACCACAATCACCGAACGGCCTGAGTAGTCGACCCGCTGGCCCAGGAGGTTTTGGCGGAAGCGTCCCTGCTTGCCCTCAATAATGTCGCTGAGGGATTTCAGGGCCCGGTTGTTGGCCCCCACAACAGTGCGGCCCCGGCGACCGTTATCGATCAGGGCATCCACGGCCTCCTGAAGCATCCGCTTTTCGTTGCGAACGATGATCTCCGGAGCCAGGATTTCCTGAAGACGGGCCAAGCGGTTGTTGCGGTTGATCACCCGCCGGTAGAGATCGTTGAGATCACTGGTGGCAAAGCGGCCTCCGTCCAGCTGGACCATGGGCCGCAGGTCGGGAGGAATCACCGGAATCACATCCAGCACCATCCACTCTGGCCTGGCATTGGTGGCGATGAAGTTATCAATCACCCGCAGGCGCTTGATGAGCTTCGCCCGCTTCTGTCCTTTGCTAGCGCTGATCTCTTCGCGAAGCTGCTCAGCGATTTCATTGAGCTCAAGATCGGAGAGCAGTTGTTTCAGAGCCTCGGCACCGATCCCAACGATGGGTTCGTTTTCGATCTCTGAATCCTCTGCAAAGATCTGATCCTCAATTTCCAGCCACTCGTCCTCGGTGAGTAATTGCTTGTAGGTCAGATCCTTGTGATCACCTGGATCGAGAACGACATAACAGTTGAAATACACAATCTGCTCCACATCCCTCAAAGGCATGTCGAGAAGAATCGCCACATAGCTGGGAATCCCCTTTAAATACCAGACGTGGGAAACGGGTGCCGCCAGCTTGATGAAGCCCATGCGGTGGCGCCGCACCCTGCTCTCGGTGACTTCCACCCCACAACGCTCGCAGACGATGCCCCGGTGGCGCACCCGCTTGTACTTGCCGCAGTGGCATTCCCAATCCTTGGAGGGGCCGAAGATCTTTTCGCAGAACAGCCCATCCATCTCTGGCTTAAGGGTGCGGTAGTTGATCGTTTCCGGCTTGGTGACTTCCCCGACCACCTGACCATTGGGCAGGGTGCGCTGTCCCCATTGCATGATCCGCTCGGGGGAAGCAAGGGTGATCTTGACGTAATCGAAGTAGTTTTCGCCTCGAGGGGTGCTGTTCGTCATGGCGGGAAGGGGGTGCGAGGAAGCGGGGAAAGGGAGAGGGATCAGTCTTCGTCGTAGTCAGCGACACCCAGAGACTCATAGGTGGGACGACTCGGTGTGCTTCGACGGGGGTTCACGTCCTGCATGAGATCCACTTCTTCCCCGGCATCGGTGTAAACCGCGATATCCAATCCAAGGGATTGCAGCTCACGCATCAACACCTTGAAGGATTCGGGCGTGCCGGGCCTGGGGATCGGCTTGCCCTTGACGATGGCGTTGAGCGCTTCGTTGCGGCCCTGCATGTCGTCGGATTTCACCGTGAGCAGCTCCTGGAGGGTGTAAGCCGCGCCATAGGCCTCCAGCGCCCACACTTCCATCTCTCCCAGTCTCTGGCCACCCTGCTGGGCCTTACCACCCAGGGGTTGCTGGGTCACCAGGGAGTAGGGGCCGGTGGAACGGGCGTGGATCTTGTCGTCCACGAGGTGAACCAACTTGAGGATGTGGGCATAGCCCACGGTCACGGGCTGGTCGAAGGCCTCACCGGTGCGGCCATCAATCAGCTGGATTTTTCCGGGATTTTCGGGGTCGTAGACCCAATCCTTACCGGGTTGCTTGGCCGCTTCCTCCAGGTAGGCCTGCACGGTCTGCTTGGACTTCTCCGCACCGTGCATCTCGTCGAAGGGAATGACCTTGACGCGGCAGCCCAGGTGGGAGGACGCCCAGCCCATCAAACACTCAAACACCTGGCCCACATTCATGCGACTAGGCACACCCAGGGGATTCAGCACGATGTCGATGGGCGTGCCATCGGGGAGGTAGGGCATATCCTCCCTGGGGAGAATCCGGCTGATGATTCCCTTGTTGCCGTGGCGGCCAGCCATCTTGTCGCCCACCTGGATCTTGCGGCGCTGGGCTACATACACCCGCACCACCATGTTGGCGCCAGGCGGAAGCTCATCGCCCTGCTCCCGGGTGTAGATCCGCACGTCCACCACGCGGCCCCGCTCCGTGCTGGGCACCCGCAGGGAGTTGTCGCGGACGTCCCGCGCTTTCTCGCCGAAGATAGCGCGGAGCAGCTTCTCTTCCGGGGGCTGGTCAGACTCCCCCTTGGGGGTCACCTTGCCCACGAGAATGTCGCCACTTTCGACATAGGCACCAATGCGGATGATGCCCATTTCGTCGAGATTCCTCAGACTTTCTTCGGCAACATTGGGAATCTCCCGGGTGATCTCTTCAGGACCGAGCTTGGTTTGCCGGGCCTCGATCTCATACTTCTCGATGTGAACCGAGGTGTAGAGATCGTCATGGACTAGACGCTCACTGACGAGAATCGCATCCTCATAGTTGTAGCCCTCCCAGGGCATATAAGCGATCATCACGTTTTGGCCCAGCGCGATCTCCCCCCCCTCACAGGCGGATCCATTCGCCAACACCTGCCCCGCAATCACCTGTTCGCCCTGTTTGACTATCGGACGCTGATTGAGGCAGGTGTCTTGGTTGGATCGCTGATATTTTTGCAGGTAATGGGTATATTCCATTCCTTCATCGTCTCGGATCACGATCGCCGTGGCGTCAACGAAGGTAACGGTGCCATTCACCCGGGTGATCGGCACCATGCCCGAATCGCGGGCCACCTGGGTCTCCAGACCCGTGCCCACCAGCGGCCGCTCGGGTCGGAGCAGAGGCACGGCCTGGCGCTGCATGTTCGAGCCCATCAGGGCCCGGTTGGCATCGTCGTGCTCCAGGAATGGAATCAGGGAGGTGGCAACAGAAATCACCTGAACCGGTGAAAGCTGCACGTAATCCACCTGCTGGGGCGGCACCTTTTCAAAATCCTGGCGGTAGCGGACGGGCACCAGATCGGAGGTGATCAGGCCATCCGCATCGGTGGAGATATCCCCTGGAGCGATGCGGCATTCGTCCTCCAGATCAGCGGAGAGATAGATCGGCTCGCCGGTCTTCACCACCACCCCGTTCTCCACCTTCCAGAAGG
>JBJTUM010000231.1:0-5274 GCA_046080725.1 Cyanobium sp.
AGCAGCTGGCCCTGGCCGATATGGTCATCTGCACGGCCCAGGTCCCTGGGCGTCCCGCCCCAAGACTGATCAGCGAAGACATGCTTGATCGGATGCGTCCCGGGGCGGTGGTGGTGGATCTGGCGGTGGCCCAGGGGGGAAACTGCGCTGGAACGGTTCCTGGGGAAACAGTCATGAGAGGTGGGGTGCGTCTCATCGGAGCAGACGCCCTCCCCAGCTCCGTGCCCAACCATGCCAGTGCCCTCTATGCCCGCAACGTGGCTGCCTTGATCGAACACTTGGTGCACGAGGAGGAGGGCCTTCGCCTGGATCTCAACGATCCAATCGTGGAGGCCTGCCTTTTCACCCACGCCGGAGCTTGTCGCCGCGATGACGTGGTGCAGACCGGTGCCCCCCTCATCCCTGCTGGAACCGCCTCATGACTTCGCTAACCCAATCCCTCTGGGTGCTCTTGCTGGGCAGCCTGCTGGGTTTTGAACTGATTGGCAAGGTGCCGCCCACCCTCCATACGCCGCTGATGTCGGGCGCCAATGCCATCAGTGGCATCACCATGCTCGCTTCCCTCACCCTGATTCAGCAGGCGGGGGGCAATATCCCGCTGCAGGTGATCGGAGCCATCTCCCTTGGATTTGCTCTGTTCAATGTGATCGGAGGGTTCCTCGTCACCGATCGCATGCTTGCCATGTTCCGCCGCAAAGGAAACTCCTGATGACGTTCTCCCTTTCCCACGTTCCCCAGGTCATGGACCTGGTCGCTGTGTTGCTGTTATCCCTGGGCATTAAGGGGCTCTCCAAAGTGCGATCAGCCCGCGCCGCCAATGGACTTGCCGCCTTGGCGATGGGGCTGGCGGTAGTGGGGCTTCTGGTGCAAGCCCAACCCTCGCCTGAGGCCTGGCTCTGGATTGCCCTTGGGCTGGCCTTGGGTGGGCTGGCCGGAGTGGTCATGGCTATGAAGGTTCCCATGACGGCCATGCCGGAGACAGTGGCCCTCTTTAACGGTTGCGGCGGTTTGGCCTCCCTTCTGGTCGCTCTTGGTGTTGCCCTGTTTCAGGGGTCCGGAGCCGGGCTGGTGGAGCGCATCTCCATTGCGGTTTCGCTGTTTGTGGGGGCGATTACCTTCAGCGGCTCGATCGTGGCGATGGCCAAGTTGCAGGGCTGGCTCGAAACTCCCGCATGGACCCAAAGCTCCTTGCGGCATGGGGTCAATCTCATCCTCGCCGTGGTGTGTCTTGGAGCTGCCGTGGTGTTGTGCCGCCAGCCCGATGGTCTGGCGCTCTGGGTGGAGGTGGTGGCAGCCACCTTGCTGGGCATTGGTGTCACCCTCCCCATCGGCGGCGCTGATATGCCCGTGGTGATTTCATTGCTCAACTCCTATTCCGGCGTGGCGGCTGCGGCGGCGGGATTCGTGGTGGGAAGTCAGCTGCTCATTGTGGCTGGGGCCATGGTGGGCGCTGCCGGCCTGATCCTCACCCAGGTGATGTGCACAGCGATGAATCGCTCTCTGGTGTCTGTGCTCTTCGGCGGGGCCCTCGGTGGCGCCACCACGGCCGTGGGCGGAGGTGGTAGTGAAGCGGGCTACACCCGCATCACCAGTTGCAGCGCTGAGGAATGCGCCATGGCTCTGGAACAGGCCGAGCGGGTGGTGTTCGTGCCGGGCTACGGCCTTGCGGTGGCCCAGGCCCAACACTCCCTTCGCGAGCTTGCCAAATTGCTCGAGGCCCATGGAGTGGAGGTGAGCTATGCCATCCATCCCGTGGCGGGCCGCATGCCAGGCCACATGAACGTTCTGCTGGCTGAGGCCGATGTTCCCTACGAGCAGCTTGTGGAGATGGACACCATCAACCCAGAGTTTCCAAGAACGGATGTGGTGATTGTCCTTGGGGCGAACGACGTGGTGAACCCCCAGGCCAAGAATGATCCTTCCAGCCCCCTTTACGGCATGCCCGTGCTGGAAGTGGATCAGGCGCGCCAGATTTTTGTGGTGAAACGCTCCCTTGGGGCGGGCTATGCGGGGATTGCAAATGCCCTGTTTGAGTTGCCCCAGACCGCCATGGTGTTCGGGGATGCCAAGGCCGTTCTCAACAACCTCCTTTCCGAGTTGCGTTCCATGGGCGTGGGCAAAGTGAAGGAGAAAGTGGCCGCCTGAATGTGAGGTCGTGAGCCAGCTCCTGGAACGCCTGGGTTTGGCTCCCTTTTCTGAACGGCTTCCCTGGATCGGCGCCGACCTCCAGACCCTGCGCAACAGCCTGCGGCCGATCAAGCCCGAACCGGAAACGGGCCAGAGCCTGGAATTTGCCTTACCTGCTGGAGATCGCCTCCTGGCCCGGCTAGATCTCCCAAAAGGTGGAGACCCTCCCCATGGGCTCGTGGTGGTGGTCCATGGATTGGGTGGATGCAGTGATGATGGTGGCCAGCGCCGGCTGGGGAGGGCCTTGCGCAGCTCGGGCTTTGGGGTTGTGAGGCTGAATCTGCGCGGTGCGGGCCCAGGGCGACTCCTGGCCAAGGGCACCTATGCGGCCAACTGCTCCAGGGACCTCCTCCCCGTTTTGGAGAGCTGCCGCCAACTGGCCCTTCACATGGCTCCCCCCGGAGGACGGATACCCCTTGGGGCGGTGGGACTTTCCCTTGGAGGGACCGTGCTGCTCAATGCCCTGCTGGACGGGGAACACCTGGATCCACCAGTGCTGGATGCGCTGGTCTGCATCAGCAGCCCCCTGGATCTTCTCCGCTGTGCCGATCAGATGGAACGACCACGGAACGCGCTCTACAGGAGGTGGTTGGTGCGGAGGCTGATCCAGCAGACCCTCGCCGATCCCTTTGGACTCCCCGATGGTGAACGCCTTCGGTTGCAGGGTCATCGGAGACCCCGAACGATCCGGGCCTTTGATGATGGGATCACAGCCCCGCGCTGGGGGTTTGCGGACGTTGGGGAGTATTACCACGCCTGCAGCCCCATGCCCCGGCTGCGGCAAGCCCTGGATCGGTTGCCCTCGCTGTTGCTGGTGCATGCCAAGGATGATCCATGGGTTCCTGCGCAACCCCTTATGGCCCTGGCGCCTCATCTTTCTGAGCGCCATGCGTTGATGGTCACCGAGCGGGGCGGGCACAACGGATTCCATGCACCTGGGGATTCAGAGCAGGGCTGTTGGAGTGATCGGTTGGCCGCCCTTTGGCTCCCTAGGGCTGCAAACTAGGATCAAAGCGACGCCTTGCCGCACTTTTCATGGCCCTTCTGGACAATCTGATCGATACCGTTTTGGCCAAGGTCGCTGGAGACCAGTCGAGCCTCCTCTCCAAGTTTCTGAAGGACAACGGGGGGGTCAGCGGACTAGCTGAGAAGTTTCAAAGCGGTGGCGCTGGGGAGATTTTTTCCAGCTGGGTGGGCACCGGTGAGAACAAGGCCATTGCGGTTGAAAAACTCAATGCCATTCTTGGTTCCGCCCAGGTGAAACAGATCGCGCAATCCTTGGGAGTGGATCCCAACCAGGCTTCCGATCTCATCGCGAATCTGTTGCCTCAGGTGATCGACAAGATCACCCCCGATGCCAAGGTGGAGCCCAATCCGGAAGCCAAGGCCCCGATCGCCTGATGCCCAGCTCCTAGGGCCCTCGTGGCCCTAGGAGCTGGGCAACTGGCCGGGCAGTTGGTCGATACGACCATCTCTTTTTAGTTTGGCCTGGACTTTGAGCCAGCCCAGCCCAACCGGCAACCCAAGGATCAAGGGGACGGCCGTGAGGGCTGGGCGGCTACTGGCCGCAAGGAGGGAAGCCGCTACCGCCAATCCGCCCAGCAAAAAGGATTGGCCGGCGCTCTGTTGGGCCAGTGCAAGCCTCCTGAGGAGCCGGTCTGTTTCGCCCGCGCGAATTTGCACCTGTAGGTCGCCCTGCTCGATGCGGGACAGGCTTTCATCCAGACGGCGTGGAATTCCAAGGGCACGGCTTCCCACGTCCGCGGCCTGGCGTGTGATCTCGCCCAAGAGAGCATTGGGACCAGGGCCACTGGAGGTCATGAGAGGAAGAAGGTAAGGGCGTGCAATCGCCATCAGGCTAAAGCCGGGATCGAGGCTTCGTCCCACCCCCTCAAAGGTGGAGAGGGCACGCATGACAAAGATCAGCTCCGCTGGCAGGCGAAAGGGTTGGCCATAGACCAGGTCGTAGAGATCTCCAGACAACTTTGCGATGATGTTGCTGTTGAAGGGAGGAGTGAGGGCTTCGTTGAGCATGAGCCGCACCAGACGACGCACCGGGCCTGGATCGATGCCAGTAGCAATAACCCCCGCCTGCTGCAGCTCTTCCACCAAACTCGCCGCGTCGCGGGTGGCGGCAGCCCGGACCATTCGACCGAGCCGGCTGCGCAGCCGTTCGGAGAGCTGCCCCATCATCCCGAAGTCGTAATAGATGAGCGCCCCATCGGGGGCAACGGCCAGGTTGCCGGGGTGGGGGTCGGCATGGAAAAAACCAAAGCGCACCAACTGCTGGAGATAGCTGGCCGCACCCTTTTCCGCCACGGTGGCGGGCTCGACACCGGCCTGGATCAGGGCCTGGCGATCGGTGATCTTGATGCCCGGCACGTAATCCAGGCAGAGCACCCTGCGGGAACTGAGCTCCCAAACCACTGCTGGGATCCGGATGCCGGGATCATCCAGGAACTGCTGGCGAAAGCGGGCTGCATGCTGGGCCTCCAGACGAAAATCCAACTCCCGCAGGAGCACGCGCCGGCACTCCTTGGCAATGCCAATCCAATCGCGCCCCTGCCCCCAACGAGGATGGCGCTGCACGGCAGAGGCTATCTGCTGAAGCACCTCCAGATCGAGACGAAAGAGGCGCTCCAAGCCTGGGCGCTGAACTTTGAACACCACTTGGCGGCCGCTGCGCAGGCTGGCGCGGTGCACCTGGGCCAGGCTGGCCGATCCCAGTGGATCCACCTCCAAATCGATGATCTCCAGCCGCCGTTGCCCCAGCTCCTGTTCCAAAATGGATTCCACCACCGGAAATGGAAAAGCCGGGACGCGGTCCTGCAGGCTGGCCAGCTCCTCCACCACCTCCGCGGGGAGCACGTCGGGTCGGGCAGACAGAAGCTGCCCCACCTTGATGAAGGCGGACCCAAGATCGAGAAATTGGCTTGTAAGCCAGCTGGCCAGACGGCGCTGACGGAGGGCCTGGCGCTCTGGCGTCATGCCGCCGGGATAGCTCCAGGAACGCCCATCCCACCAGAGGGTTGTCAGCAACCTGAGGGCCAACCACCAGATCCGCAGGGGGCGCGTCCAGCCCTCCAT
>JBJTUM010000232.1:0-5161 GCA_046080725.1 Cyanobium sp.
CAACTCGGAGGGTTCATCCAGGCTGCTGTTCCACCACACCCAGCAGGGCAAGTCGTCGCGCACCAGGGGTTGCACCATCCCCATGGACTGCTTGAGGGCTTCCAGGCTTCCCCGAAGCACCACCACATCCCCGCAGGCTGCGCCAGAGCCCCCCTCTTCCGGGAGTGGGCAATAGGCGGCCACCAGGGTTTCGAGGGACTTGGCCGGATCGATGGTGGGGGCCAGGGTGATGAGCCGGCGGGGCATGTGGGTGCTGATGGCGCTGTCCACAAATTGCCCGCGCAGATCCTGGGCCTCATGGCGACCAGGCTGCTCCCCAAGAGCCCAGGCCAGCCCTGGATCCATGGGGGCCGTACTGTGGGGAAGTCCGAGGGTGCCCACCAGATCCCGAGCGGAGGCGAGCACATCGGGCCGATCTAGGCCGGTGATGGGGCCATCCAGGTTGCCCATGCGCACGAGTTGCTGCTCGAGCCAGGAGGGTTCCCACACCAGCAGGGTGAATGTGGCAGCCCCAGAGGCCCCTTCCAACCCGTCCTGCCAGAGCTGCTGGAGGTAGGGCACCACCTCTTGGGGTGGAATCTCAACCGGGGCCTGGAGCGTGAGTTGGGCAGACATGGCAACGAGCGGTGAGGGGGACGAAAGGATGAAACGGGCGGAATGACGTCGTCGGGACGGTCAGGGTCTGCGCCAGATCAGGCCGTCTTCGGCCAGAAGATTGTCGGAGGCACCAGGCCCCCAGGTGCGCGCCTCGTAGGGGTGCACGGGGAGCTGCCAGGGGGAATCTTCAATGAGCTCCAGCAGGGGGGTGTAGAGCCTCCAGGCAGCCTCCACCTCATCACTGCGGGTGAACAGGGTGGGGTCGCCCAACATGGCGTCGGCCAGGAGCCGCACGTATCCCTCATCCGAGGGTTCACCGAAGGATTCGTCATAGCTGAAGGCCATGTCCACAGGCCGGCTCCGCATGCCCGAACCAGGAGCCTTCACCTCGAACTTGATCTCGGCCCCCTCATCGGGCTGGATCCGCAGGATCAGTTGGTTCGGGGTGGGGGCCCCCCCGGCGGCATCAAAGAGATGCACCGGAGCCTCCCGGAAGGTGAGCACCACCTCGCTGAGCCGCTTGGGAAGACGCTTGCCCGTGCGCAGGTAAAAGGGCACCCCTTGCCAGCGCCAGTTGTTGATGAACAGTTTCATCGCCACGTAGGTTTCCGTGGTGCTGTTGGGGTTCACCCCAGGCTCTTGGCGGTAGCCGGGGAGGGGGTTGGCGGCTGTTCCCCCAGCGCTGTATTGGCCGCGCACACAGCATTTCCAGGCCTCATTCTCGTGAGCGAGATGGGCGGCTTGGAGCACCTTGGCTTTTTCGTTGCGGATGGCCTCAGGGTCAAAGCGCCCTGGGGGTTCCATGGCGGTGAGCGCCAGGATCTGGGTGAGATGGTTCTGCACCATGTCCCGTAGGGCACCCGAGGATTCGTAATACCCTGCACGCTCCTCTACGCCAACGGTTTCCGCAGCTGTGATCTGCACATTTGCGATGTAATTACGGTTCCAAAGGGGTTCAAAAATCGTATTGGCGAAGCGCAACACCAAGATGTTTTGAACCGTTTCTTTGCCGAGATAATGATCAATGCGAAACACCTGGCTTTCCTTGGCGCAGCCCTGTACCACCTTGTTGAGGCTCTGAGCGCTGCCGTAATCCCTGCCGAAGGGCTTCTCAATCACCACCCGGCTCCTCTCCGGATCCGCCAGGAGCCCTGCTGCGGCTAGGGCACGGCAACCGCTGCCGTAAAACTCAGGTGAAACCGAGAGATAAAAGGTACGGTTGCGCCGGGTGGCCCGCAGATGGTCTAAGGCGTCGAGCCGTTTGGCCAGGCGCACCAGATGGTCACTCTGTTGGAGATCGATCGGTTCGTAGAACAAGCCCTGGCTGAACTGCTTCCAGGCGGAATGGTGATCCGCGATCTCCTTCTCCAGTGCCTCGCCCATGCGCTGGCGAAACTCCTCGTCGCTCCAGGGGCGGCGGGCGCAACCGAGAACGGAGAATTCGCTGGGGAGCCGCCTCTGGCGATAGAGCGCAAACAGGGCAGGCACCAGCTTGCGGTGGGTGAGGTCACCGCTGGCTCCAAAGATCACGATGCACTGCGGCGGGATCACCCGTTCCTGCCGCAGCCCCACCCGCAGGGGGTTGGTCAAAATCGCAGTCATGGTGATGGAGCCGTTTCCTCTGGTTTAACGAGGCCAAGGCTGTGGCGCCGTTAAGAGAACCACCTCAGAGGAGGTTGTGTGTGGGATCTCTGATCTCAATAGGTTTCCACGTGCCAGCGTTCTTGCTTCTTCAGGCTGGGGCGGAGCTGCGACCAATCCAGGCCTTTGGCGGAGGCCGCGGCGGTCATGGCTTCGTCGATGCCTGGCTCCATTCCCCTCAAGCCGCACATGTAGACGTGGGTTTTGGGATCTTCGATCAGGGCAAAGATCTCATCGGCGTGCTCGAGCACCCGATCCTGGATGTACATCCGGCCCCCCGAGGCATTGTTTTCTTCCCGGCTAATGGCCTTGGTGTAGCGGAAGTGGTCGGGGAAAGCACTGAGATAGCTCTGAAAATCCTCCTCGTAGAGCAGGTTGGGGGTGGTGGGCACGCCCATGAACAGCCAGGCCTTGCCCCGGAATTGATACTCAGGATTCTTCGCCCGCTCATCGGCATCGAACATCCGGCGGAGATAGGCCCGCATGGGGGCAATTCCCGTACCGGTGGCCAGCATGATGATGTTGGCCTCTTCATCAGCGGGGAGGAGCATTTCCTTGCCCACCGGGCCGGTGATCTTCACCTTTGCGCCCGGTTCGACGTCACAAAGGAAGGTGGAGCACACGCCGTTGATCGTTTCCCCGTCCTTCTCGTACTGGAGCTGGCGTACGCACAACGACACGGTGTTGTCTGCACAATCGTCCCCGTGGCGGGTGCTGGCAATCGAGTAGAGACGGAGCTTGTGGGGCTTGCCTGCGGCATCCTGCCCATCGGGAATGATGCCGATGCTCTGGCCCTCCACGTAATGAAGGTTGCCTCCGGAGAGATCGAAGGTGATGTGGTTCACGCGGCCAATGGCCCCATCGGCAAGAAGGCTGTAATTGCCTGTCACCGTGCCCATGAAGGGGTCTTTGGGCTTGTACAGATTGACGGGAACGTCGGCGTGGCTCACTGCTGGCTTGGAGACAGGGGGTTGGGGGGCCAGTGCAGGCGGAGGCGTGGCTTCAGCGCCATCGCCGCTTGGCTGGGGGGCCGATGGCGAGGGCGACACCCCGTCGGAACTGACGATTTTGATCCGACCACCTTTGCGGGCGATGGTCTGCATCAACGACTGCAGTTGTTGGAAAGGCACGGTGAGCGTGCGCTCAGCGCGTCGCTGCGGCCCCGCTCCGAAACTTTCCACCACAACGGTGAACATCCGATTGTCCGAGCTTGTGGCCGAGCCGGTAGAGACACGCATCTCAGAGTTCCCAACAGTGCCGGCGATCATAGGGAACGCACCAACCTCTCCTATTCCCGGCAATCGGGCTAGCCTGCCAGCCATCAGCACGACACGTGTTGGCGTCAGCCAGGGCACATGTCGCGCTCCCCGCCAGCGTCCCCTGAGCCTCACTTGACGCACCAGCTTCTGGATTCTTCCCCCATCAACCTGCCTGAGCGAGCGCTCCAGTGGCAGCAGTCCACGGCCACCTGCAGCCTGGACACCATCCAGCAGGACATGGAGCGATTGGCCAATGGGAAGCGCAGATTGGCAGTGCAGCTCCGCCTCCCCACCCACCCCACCTGGATCTGGAAAGCCCTTACGGATTACGACAATCTTCATCGGTTCATTCCCAATCTTGAGCATTCCCGCGTGCTCTGGCGTCGGGATCGCCGGGTTGGGGTGGAGCAAGTGGGTTCCCAGCTGTTTTGCGGGCTCAAGTTCTCCGCCCGCGTCACTCTGGAACTCACAGAAGAAGCCGAAGCGGGCCGGCTCCCCTTTCGCATGATCCAGGGGGATTTCCGCTGTTTCGAGGGGGAATGGCGGGTGGGAGCAGACGCCACCAGCAGTTGGGTGTTCTACGACCTGCTCGTGCAGGGAAAGCCCGGCATGCCAATCGGGCTCATCGAACAGCGCCTCCAGCAAGATCTGGCGAGCAATCTTCGCGGCGTTCAGCAGGAAGCCCAACACCGAGAAGCCCAAGCTCTGGATTGAGCCTGGGACCGTCATCGGCTGTTGCTATACCCCCAAGGGGATTCGAACCCCTGTCGCCTCCGTGAAAGGGAGGTGTCCTAGGCCTCTAGACGATGGGGGCGAGGCCTCAGCGCACACCCTCGCGTGAGGGTGGATCGAGCGAGGAGCAATCTTCCGGTGTTTCCTCATTCGAGGCGACTTTGGATTGGCTCTCTCTTGGATCGCTGAACAACTGGAAGCTAGGGGCTGGAAGGACCCCTCGTCAAGAAGGGCTCCGGGGCTCGGACCTTTCTGAGGGGCCACTCTGTCCGCTCCAAACGGGCACGGTGAAATGGAAACAGGCCCCTTCGTCCGGTTCGGAGACCACCCAGATCCTGCCGCCATGCACCTCCGCAATGCGGCGACAGACGGAGAGCCCAACCCCGTAGCCGGAGGTATGGCCTGAGGTCTGGGGGAGTCGCACCCGATCTTGAAAAATCCTTTCCTGCTCCTCCCGCGGAATCCCTGGACCGCTGTCGCAGATGCTCACCTGCACCCACTGGCTGGTGCGATGCAGCAGGGTGAGGGACACCCGGCCCCCATCGGGGGTGAATTTGAACGCATTCTCCAAAAGATTCAACAACACTTGCCGCATGCGCCGTTGGTCGGCATAGAGATCGGGCAGATCCGCTGGAATGTCGGTGACCAGCTCCAGATTCCGGCCCACCCAGAGTTTTTCCAGCTCCAGGATGGTATCGGCCACCACCTGGCCAAGGGCCAAGCGCTGGGGGTTGAACAGGGCCTCCCATCGCGTCGTCCCCACCTCCAGGAGATCTTTGGAGAGGGCTTCAATGTCGTCGAGGCGGCGGTGGAGCACATCTTGGAACCTTGCCTCATCGATCTGGCCCAGGCCGTGGCTCTGGAGGGCCAACTTGGCCGCTGTGAGGGGAGTGCGCAGTTCATGGGCCACCATGCGCAGCAGCCGCTCCTGC
>JBJTUM010000233.1:0-3206 GCA_046080725.1 Cyanobium sp.
ATGGCTCCCGCCGTGTTTGTGATCAATGGGGTCAGCAAGGGCAACTGGGGGGAGGCCTTTTTCTTTGCCCTGTCCGTCGCGGTGGGGCTCACCCCGGAAATGCTGCCGATGATCAGGTGCTGTTCAGGAAGGCCAGATGCAACACCTCTTCGCTCTCCGCGCCGCGCCAGTTGAGTACCAAACCGGGCTCAAAAGCCTATTGGATGTGGCTGTGCTGGAGCACGTGGAGCTGCGTGACGCCCTGCAGCTGGAGGAGAGCTTCAAGAAGATCGATGAAATTCCCTTCGACTTTCAGCGCCGCCGGCTCTCGGTGGTGGTGGAGGAGGCGAACCACCACCATGAACTGATCTGCAAGGGGGCCGTGGAGGAAACCCTGGCCATTTGCAGCCAGCTGCGCGATGGCACCGCCGTTCGCCCCCTGGATGGAAGAAGCCGCCAGGCGGTGCTGGAACTCAATGCCAGCCTCAATGCGGATGGCCTGCGGGTGATCGCCGTGGCCTACAAGGAGGTGCCGCTGCAGCAGGCGCCCTACACCCTGGCTGATGAACAGGATCTGATCCTGGTGGGCTTGATCGCCTTCCTCGATCCGCCGAAGGATTCGGCCGCCCAGGCTCTGGATCTGCTGCGGCAGAGCCAGGTGGCGGTGAAGGTGCTCACCGGAGACAACGGGGTGATCGCCCAAAAAACCTGCCGGGATGTGGGGCTGGAGGTGACCGGGGTGTTGCTGGGCAGCGAGGTGGCAGCCCTGGATGATCAGGCCCTGGCCCAGCGGGTGGAGGACACCACGGTGTTCGCCAAGCTTGCCCCCCTCGACAAGGCACGGATCATTCGCCTCCTGCGGGAGCGGGGCCATGTGGTGGGATTCCTCGGGGATGGCATCAACGACGCCGCGGCCCTGCGGGAAGCGGATATCGGCCTCTCGGTGGATACGGCCGTGGATATCGCCAAGGAATCGGCCGACATCGTGCTGCTGGAAAAGAGCTTGCTGGTGCTGCACGCGGGGGTGCAGGAGGGGCGGCGCACCTTTGGCAACATCAGTAAGTACATCAAAATGGGCACAAGTTCAGCTTTTGGAAACATGTTCAGCATGCTGGGCGCCAGCATCCTTCTTCCCTTTCTGCCGATGCAGCCCCTGCAAATTCTTCTCAACAATCTCCTCTACGACTTTTCGCAAACCGGCATCCCCTTTGATCGGGTTGACCCGGACTATCTGTCCAAGCCACGGCAGTGGAAGCTGCCGGAGTTGCGGCGTTTCATGTGGATCCTCGGCCCCGTGAGCTCCCTCTTCGACTACGCCACCTTTGCCGTGCTCTGGTTTGTGTTTGGCGCCAATTCCGTGGCTCAACAAAGTCTGTTTCAAACCGGTTGGTTTGTGGAAAGCCTCCTCACGCAAACCCTGATCGTTTACATCATCCGCACGCCCCGCATCCCCTTTCTGCAGAGCAATCCCGAACCTCTCATGGCCCTGATCACCTTGTTGGTGATGGCCGTCGGCATCGCGCTCCCCTTCACGCCGTTGGGGCCACAGCTGGGCCTAGTGCCCCTGCCCGCCGCCTATTTCGGTTGGTTGCTGATCATTCTTATGGCCTATGGCACCCTCACCCAGGTGGTGAAAACCTGGTTCGTGCGCCGCTACGGCGACAGCTGAATCGCCAGCCGCGCCGCCCCCAACCGGCCCGCCCCATTGCCGAGGGCGCAGCGCCGAATCTCCAGTCCTTCCCGGCTGGGCAGCAGCACCCGCGCCTCGATTTCCCGCCACACCGCCGGCAGGAAATGGGCAAATGCCCCGCTGAGGCCACCCCCAATCAACACCCGCTGGGGCGTGAGCACATAGATCAAGGAAGTCAGCCCGATGCCCAGGGAGCGCCCATAGCGCTCCCACACAGCCAGCGCATCCCCATCGCCCGCATCTGCCCGCCGGCAGAGCTCCTGGGGATCCAAGGGGCTCAAGCGCCCCAGCGCGCCAATGCTGCAATGCTGCTCCAGGGAGCCCCGGTTACCACTGCGGCAGGGATGGCCCTCCGGATCCACCCCGATCAGGCCGAGTTCGCCGGCGGCACCGCCCGGCCCGGTGAAGAGCGCCCCATTGAGCCAGATCCCGCCCCCCACACCCGTGCCCAGGGTGAGCAGGATCGCGTTGGCGCAGTCGCGCGCCGCCCCCAGCCAAGCTTCTCCCACCATGGCGCAGTTGGCATCGTTGGCCAGGATCACGGACCTTTCCAGCTCTGGCTCTAGCCAATCGGCGAGAGGCACATCCTCCCATCCCTCCAGGTTGATCGCCAGCCGGGCCACCCGCCCCGCCCCATCGGTGGGCCCCGGCAGACCAATCCCCACCCGGGCCGCCAACCGGTCCGGATCGAGGCGCCCCACCGCCTCCGCGATGGCCACCGCGACCGCTCCGGGCATCGAGGGCTGGGGGGTAGGCACCTCCAGCTTGGCCAGCAAGGTGCCCTCCCCATCGAAGCGACCCAGCTTGATGGCCGTGCCGCCTAGATCGATTCCGATCACCTGGGAGCCAAAATCAGGGCCTGGGTGAGTCGTAGGGGGAGCTGTCATCCGGCCCATGGTCCCACGGCAGCATCCATCTAAAAGCGAATCAGCAGGCGCAGCTGGGTCCCCCAGGAGCCGAGGGTGTCCACGAAGGCCTCCAGGTTGAGAGCCTCCGACGCCTTGTAGTTGAGGGTGATCTGGGGCGCCACGTCCGAGCGGTTCGGCGCCCCAAGCACGGAAAGGTTGAGACGGTCGGTGATGTCGACCCCCACCTCGGCCCCCAACACCAGCTGGGGAGAAACCCGCCGGGACTGGCGCACCGAGGCATTGGCGATCTCTGGATTCACATAGGTGGGATACAGCGCCAGGCTCACCCGTTGCCCCAGGGCATCGCTCAATCCACCCAACAGGGGGGAGAGCAGGGATTGGCCCACGATCGTGGCCAGGGCCGTTCCAGCGCCACCCTGGCTGAGTCCCGCCAGGCTGTTGCCACCCACCAAGGCCACCAATCGCTCCTGGGGCAGGGGCGGGTTGCTCGACAACCGGATCGAATCGGCGATGCGATCCGCTGGACCGCTCACGCTCATCGTGACCAGGATCAAATTGAGCTGGCGCAGGGAGGAGAACCCACTCTCCGGCGCGCCGGCCGTCAGCCCCGTGGCCAGGCTGCCCACGCCCTGGGCCTCGCCCAGGCCATTGGGCGCCACCAGGCCGAT
>JBJTUM010000234.1:0-14324 GCA_046080725.1 Cyanobium sp.
CTCTCCGAGGCCCTGCTGATGGCCCAGGTGGCCCGGCGCCTGGAGCTGGAGGTGATGGTGGGCTGCTACTCCGACAGCCGCCTGCTCAATGGGGCCGCGGCCCAGCTGCTGCCGCTGGTGCGCTGGCCCGACCTCGACAGTCATCTCAACCTGCTCGATGATCCCTTCGCTGGCCCCCGGCTGGAGGGCGATCGGGTGCTGCCGGGCCCAGGGACGGGCCTGGGGGTGGTGGTGCGGCAAAATAGTGATCTGGCGCCATTCCATGCTCCGTGCTGATACCCCAGTGGTGTTGCTGCAGCACCATGGCCTCGACAATCTGAGCGGTAAGACCGGCCTGGCCCTGCTCCGCTACCGAAAGGGGCCGATCCTGGCGGTGGTGGATCCGGCCTCCGGCGGCGCCAATCTCCAGGCCCTCACGGGGATTCCCCGAGAGGTGCCGGTGGTGGCCAGCTTCCAGGAGGCCCTGCCCCTGCTGCCTTCACCAGAGGACACCGTGGCGGTGGTGGGGCTGGCTCCCGCCGGGGGGCACCTCCCCGCGGCCATGCGCACCGATCTGGTGGCAGCCCTGGAGGCCGGCCTCTCGGTGGCCAGTGGGCTGCACACCCGGTTGGGAGACGACGGGGAACTGGCGGCCCGGCTGCAGCCCGGCGCCTGGATATGGGATCTGCGGCAAGAGCCGGCCCACCTGGCGGTGGCCTCCGCGCAGGCGGCCCAGCTGCCCTGCCTGCGCCTGCTGGCCGTGGGCACGGACATGTCGGTGGGCAAGATGAGCGCTTGCCTGGAGCTGCAGGCCGCCGCCGGTAGGCGGGGCATGGACGCCCGTTTCGTGGGCACAGGCCAGGCGGGAATTCTGATTAGCGGGGGGGGCGTGGCCCTCGATGCGGTGCGGGTCGACTATGCGGCCGGGGCGGTGGAGCAGGCCGTGCTGCAGGCCGCGGCTGGGGCCACCCCCCAAACGCTCGTGCTGGTGGAGGGGCAGGGCTCCCTCTGCCATCCGGGCTCCACCGCCACCCTCCCCCTGCTCCGGGGCAGCCAACCCACCCATCTGCTGCTGGTGCACCGGGCCGGCCAGACCGTTGTGCGCAATGCCCCCCATGTGGCCCTGCCGCCGCTGCCGGAGTTGATTGCCGTGGTGGAGGGTCTGGCCGATCTCGCCCGACCCGACCGCTCCACCGCAGGCCCCAAGGTGGGGGCCATCGCCCTCAATACGGCCCACCTGCCGGAAGAAGAGGTGGCGGAGGCTGTGGAGGCCACCAACGCCCTCACGGGTTTGCCCTGCGCTGATCCTGTGCGGCACGGGGGTGATGGGCTGCTGGAGGCGCTCTTGGGGGCCGCCTTCAACGGTTCAAACCATTGAAGCGGGGCGCACCGGGAGGGGAGAGAAAAGAAGGGCGAGCGAGGGGACTCGAACCCCCGAATAGCGGCGCCACAAGCCGCTGCCTTAACCACTTGGCGACGCCCGCCGTGGTGAGACGAACTTACCACTTGACGCCCAGACCACCAAGGGGGCGCGCCGCCTGGACATCTCTGCCAAGGTAAGCATGCTTTGGAGTCCACACCGGTGAAGCCGGTCTCCCGATTTGTGCCGCTGGCTTTGATGGGCGCCGGTCTGACGGCAGGTCTGGTGAGCACCAATCCGGGGCCAGCGGCCTTTGCTGATTTCGGCGGCAACCAGCTCACCAGCCTTCTCACCAAGGAGCTCTGTCAGAACGATGGGTTGAGCGGGATGCTGGGAGGGCTTCTCATCCGCCACTGCCCCGATCTGGTGAGATCCCAGAAGCCCATCCTCGGCAAGCTGATGCAGGCCAACACCCGGCGCAGCAACTTGGGGCTCTTCAGTGTGTATCGCACAGAAGTGGATCTGGCGGCCCTGCTCCCCGGGTTGCGCCAGGTGCCCAACCTGCGCCTACCCCGCTACGAGGCCACCACCTTGGCGGGGGCCGGCCAATTCCTCCTTCTGCAGGCCCATGAGCCCCGGGACCCCAGGGACGGCCGTTGAACCAGCTCCCTCCCCTGGCCATCCCCCGAAGCCTGATCGATCCCACCCTCCCCCTGCCCCCGGCCGATCCGGATGGTTTGGTGCGGGTGTGCCTCAGCCACCAGGAGGGCCAAACCATCAGGTTGGATCCCTACGGGGGACCGGAACCCAGCCATGGCTTCCCCCTGGCTCTCACGCCCCTGGTGGAAGCTCACGCCCATCTCGACAAGGCGTTTTCCGCACCAATTCATGCCAACCGGGCGGGCTCCATCGGGGAAGCCCTCCGCATCAACATGGTGGAGGCCAGCAAGCGCACCCCCGATCTGGTGGCTGCCAGAGTGGATCGGGCCTTGGAGCAGGCCTGGCGCTATGGGCTGCGAGCCATCCGCAGCCACATCGATAGTTTTGGCCCTTGGACAGACCTGTGCTGGGAGGTGCTGGGCCAGGCCCGCCAGCGCTGGGCTGGACGGGTGGACCTGCAACTGGTGGCCCTGATGCCGATCGAGCACTGGCTGGGTCGGGAGGGGGAACAGCTGGCCCGCCGGGTTGGGGCCCAGGGAGGCCTCCTAGGAGGGGTGCTCGGGCCGCCCTTCAGCCCGGTGGGCTTGGAGCGGGAAGGCCTGCTCACCCTGTTGGCCCTGGCGGAGCGGGAAGGTTGCGCCATCGATCTGCACATTGATGAAAGCGACCAACCCCCACCCCGGGGCCTGAACCTGCTGAAGGACGTGTTGAAGGAGCAGCGCTGCGGGGTGCCCCTAGTGGCGAGCCATGCCAGCAGCATGGGGTTGATGGAGGATCGGGCCCTGCGGCAGTTGGCCGATCAGATGGCCGAGGCGCGGGTGGGGGTGGTGGCCCTCCCTACCACCAACCTGTGGTTGCTGAACCGGGATCCGGAACGCACCCCCGCCCGTCGCCCGAAGGCCCCCATCCGCCAGCTCCAGCAAGCCGGAGTGACTGTGGCGATCGGCGGCGACAACGTGCAGGATCCCTGGTATCCCGGGGGAGATTTCGATCCCATCGAGCTGATCCGCCTGGGCACGGTGGTCACCCACCTGCTGCCCTGGGAGCGGGCTGGGCTGGCGCCGTTCACCACCGCCCCAGCCCAGCTGCTGAGCCTGCCCTGGGATGGGGTTCTGCGGATCGGCGGTCCTGCGGATCTAGTGGTGCTTGCCGCCACCTCCTGGACCGACCTGTTGGCCCGCACGCCCCAGCGACGGGTGTTGCGGCAAGGCGTCTGGCTGGAGCCCCCCCAGGCGGAAAGCCCTTCCCCCCTGCTGGGGCCCTTTCCGGCCGAAGGGGCTCACCCCCAGGGAAACTGAGACACCGCCCCTGATCCCTCCGGATGCCCTCCCTCAGCCTGCCCCCCCTGCCGCCTGTGCCCTCGGCCTCCCAGATCGGGGCCCTAGTGGCAGAGCTCCAGCGGGCCTCTCCAGAGCTGACCCTGCTGGACGGACCGGCAGAACTGGAGAAGTTATCCGGGGATTTCCATAGCTATTCCCCGGTGCTGCGCCAGCTGCTGGAGGGGTTCAAGGCTCAGGTGGTGGCTTGCCCCACCAGCGTGGAAGAGGTGATGGCCGTGGCCGGGGCCTGCACCCGCCATGGGGTGCCTCTCACTGTGCGGGGAGCAGGGACAGGGAACTATGGCCAGTGCGTGCCCCTGGCGGGCGGGGTGGTGCTGGACATGACGGGGCTGCACCAGGTGCGGGCCGTGGACGCCGCAACGGGGGTGGTGGAAGCGGAGGCCGGCTGCCTGCTGGCCGAGCTGGATCGCCAGCTCCTCCCCCACGGCCGGGCCATTCGCCTGGCCCCTAGCACCTATCGGAGCGCCACTTTGGGGGGCTTCATCGCCGGCGGTTCGGGGGGCATCGGGTCTTTGCGGTGGGGCTTCCTGCGGGATCCGGGCCATCTTCTTGGCCTGGAAGTGGTCACCATGGAGCTCGAGCCCCGACTCCTGCGGCTGGAAGGTGAGGCCTGTGAACCGCTGAACCATGCCTATGGCACCAATGGGATTCTCACGGCTCTGCGGCTGGCCACCACCGAAGCGGTGGGGTGGTGGCAGATGGTGGTGGGGTTTGCCGAGATCAAAGAGGCACTCGCGGCAGCCCAGGAGCTGCCGGGCACGGCCCTTTTCCTGCAGGAACTTTGCCTGCTGGATGGGGAGCTGGCAGCCGCCGTGCCCTGGCCCCAGGGCTGCCCAAGGCCCGAGCGAGGCGAGAGCCGCCTGTTGCTGCTGCTGGCGCCGGATGCCGTCGCCCTGGCCTCCGCCTGGCTGACCGGACGCGGGGGGAGGGTGGTGTGGCAGGAGCCGGAGGCCACCAGCCGGGGCCTGCCCCTGCGGGAACTCACCTGGAACCACACCACGCTCCACTGGCGGGCCAAACATCCGGATTGGACCTACTTGCAGTTGGTGCTTCCCCAGCCGGAGGGCCCCTTTATCGAGGCGCTCAACGCCACCTGGGGCGACAACCTGCACTGGCATTTGGAGGCCGTCCGCCAGATGGGGGCCTGCAGGCTGGCTGGTCTTCCCGTGCTGCGCGATCAGGGGATGGAGGCCCTCCAGAGGCTGATTGCCCAGTGCAGGGAGCAGGGTGCCTGGATCTTCGATCCCCATGTGCTCACTGTTGAGGATGGGGGCTTGGGGGTGGTGGACAGCGAGCAGGTGGGCTGCAAACGCCGGCTGGATCCCCAGGGCCTGCTCAACCCGGGCAAGTTGCGGGGCTGGTGGGAGCCGGCATAGCGCTCAGCAGCCCAGGCTCAGGCGGGTTTCCACGCCGGTCGCTGGATTCTGGCCGCTGGCCTTGCGGCAGAGGGCCACCTGGTCGGCCCGATCGAGGATGGCCTCTGTGAAATCAGCATCGGTCACGTTGGCACCAGCAAAGCTGCTGCCCGAGGCGATCACGCCCTGCAGGATGGCACCTGTGAAATCAGCCCCGGCGAAATCCACCCGATCCATCAGCACATTGGTGAGGTTGGCACCGCGAAAGCTGGCCTCCGCGAAGGCGCCCGGGGTGAAAATCGCCCCATGGAGGTCGGCCCCATCGAAATTGGCCTGCCGTCCCACAGCCCCGGCGAAGGACGATTCGCTGAGGTCCTGACCATGGAAATCCTTGCCGGATTGATTGGTGAGGGTGTAGTCGATCCGCTCGGCGTAGCTGGCCAGCGCCGGCAAGGGCACCAGCAGGAGGATGGCCATCCAGCTGCCCACCAGCAGCTGGATCAGGCGGTGGGGGAGGCCAGCCCTGGGCCTGTCGGGAGTGAACAAGGAGACGGGGACCCAGGGCATGTGCGCAGCCTTCAGGCGGTGACCCCCAGATGCTGGCGGATCCGATCCAAGGCTGCCTTCTCTTGCGTGCTGACTTTTTCACCGGAGCCAAACAGGCCGTTGCCAGCGGCCTCGGCCACGGCCACACAGCCATCCACGATCATCTGGGCATATTGCTGGGCGGTGGGGGCATCGCACTTGGTGCGCACCAGGCTCATGGCCTGATCCACCTGCTCCAGGGCCCGGTCGAGCACCTTGCCCTCCTTCACATCCGCTGGGGTGATGTTGGGCTTCTCGGGATTGATGCCCTGCTTGAGGGCTTCCGGGTCGAAGAGGCTGGCAATCAGGGGATTGGAGGCGTAGCGGGTTGCGGCGGCAGAGAGTTCCTTGCCGAGGGCGAGAGCCTCCTGGGCACTGGAAAAGATGCCCATGTCCACAGCCATCACGGCCATGGCGGCGGCCAGGGGGCCACCAATGAGTTTGTTGCGTTCGTCTGGAGTCAGGGAGACCGACATGGGGGTAGAAAAGCCCTACGACCTCAGGATGGCACGGGTGGGGGAGGCGTCAGCCAAGGCGGCTGATCCTTCCTGCAACTTGATCTCCAGGCTCGGGAGGATCGAGCAGGGGCCAGATCTCCCCCAGCAGGTGAAGGGATCCGGCCACCACGGGCAGGGGGCCTGGAGTGCTCAGCCAGCACAGGCCCTCCTGGGGTTGGGCCACCGCCTGCAGCCGCCCGGCCAGCTCAGGCCGAGCCGCCAGCAAGGCGTCCACGCTCCAGCAGGGCAGATCGGCCAGCGCCACGATGGCTGCCTCATCCTGGGGGCCGAGGAGGGCATCGATCAGGGCTGGCGCGTCCTTGGTGCGTTGCATGGCCAGGAGCCAGCGGCGGCCGCTCCCTGAGGCCGCTGGGGTCTGGCCCTGCCCCTGGGCGCCCTGGTCGAACCGATCCAGCTCCCGCCTCAGGGCTTCGGCGCCGGGCGGATTGTGGGCCCCATCAAGCAGCACCTCCCTTCCCTGCCAGCGGCGGAGCTCCAACCGTCCGGGCCAACGGGCCTGCCGTAGCCCCAAGGCGATCGCCTGCTTCGAGATCGGCCACCCTTGGGCGATGAGGGTTTCGGCCATGGCCATGGCCACGGCCCCATTGCTGCGCTGAAAGGTGCCGGGCAACCCCAGGGGCAAGCCCCCTTGCGCCTCCCCGGGGAGGGGCTCCACCCAGTGCAGCACGGCGCCGCTCCGCTGGGCATGCTGCTCGAGCACCTTGGCCACCGCAGGCGCCTGGGGACCACTGATGGCCACCTGGGCCGCGGTCAGCACCCCGGCCTTCTCGGCCGCGATCTCGGCCAGGGTGGATCCCAGAACGTCTTGATGGTCGAGGCCGATGGGGCCGAACCCCACCACCCGCCGGTCGGGATGGGCCGTGGTGGCATCGAGGCGGCCCCCCAGCCCGACTTCCAGCACCACCAGATCCAGCTCTTCCTTGGCGAAGCGATCCATGGCCGCTGCAGTGAACACCTCAAAGGCCGTGAGGGAGTATTGGTTCGCCAAGGGAAGCCAGCGCCGCAGATCGTCCTTCAGGGTGTCCCCGTCGATCCACTGCTGGCCCAGTTGAATCCGCTCGCACCAGCTCTGCAGGTGGGGGGATCGGTAGATCCCCGTGCGCAGGCCCGCGGCCACGAGGATGGCGTGGAGGAAGGTGGCAATGGAGCCCTTGCCGTTGGTGCCCGCCACTTGCACGGCGGGAAAACGCCGTTCGGGATGGCCCCCGGCAGCGAGGGCCGCCTGGAGCCGATCCAGTCCCAGATCAATGCCCCGGCCCGCGCAGGAGGCCAGGATGGGGTCGAGATCAACGGGGGCTGGCAGGCCCATCAACCCAGGCGCTGCAAAGCCTGCTCTAACCGTTTCACCAGTTGCCGCCCATGGCGGGGTTTGATCACGAGGGGAGGAACGAAGCGCACCACCGAGGCCCCCGCGGGCACCAGCAGAAGCCCTTCGGCCATGGCGGCCTTCACCAGATCCGGTGCGGTGGGGCCTTCCGGCTGGAGCACCAGGCCCAGCAGCAGGCCCCAGCCCCGCACCCCTGCCAGCTGTTGGGGGTAGCGCCGCACCAGATCTCCCAGGCCCTCCCGCAGCTGGAGTCCCACGGTTTGCACATGGGCGAGGAGTTTGCGGCGCTCGATTTCCTGAACCACGGTCAACCCCGCCCGGCAGGCCAGGGGGTTGCCGCCAAAGGTGCTGGCGTGGTCGCCGGGGCGGAAGTGATCGCAACTGGCCTTCACCGCCAGGGCCCCGATGGGAATCCCGCCCCCCAGGCCTTTGGCCAGGGTGAAGGCATCGGGTTCCACCCCAAGGTGTTCGTAGCCCCACCAGCGGCCGCTGCGACCCACGCCAATCTGCACTTCGTCAAAGATCAGGAGGATCTGGCGTTCATCACAGAGCTGGCGCAGGCGCTGGAAGAAGGCCGGATCCCCGGGGTTCACCCCACCCTCTCCCTGGAGAGGCTCGATGAGCACAGCGGCAACGGCCGGTCCGGCTGCCTCACAGGAGGCCAGGAGGGATTCGAAGGCGCCGATGTCGTTGTAGGGGAAATAACGGAAGCCCTCCACCATGGGCTGGAAGCCCTGGTGGTAGCGGGGCTGGCCCGTGGCGGTGACAGCCGCCAAGGTGCGGCCATGGAAGCTGGCTTCCGCGGAGAGGATCAGGGGCCGCTCGATGCCCCGCTCATGGTGGCCATGCTTGCGGGCGAGCTTGATGGCCGCATCATTGGCCTCGGCGCCGGAATTGCAGAAGAACACCCGATCGGCGCAACTGCGTTGCAACAGGGCTTTAGCGAGGGCCTCCTGCTCGGGAATCCGATAAAGGTTCGACACATGTTGGAGGGTGCCCAACTGCCGGCAAAGCGCTTTGCGCAGGGCGGGGTTGCTGTGGCCCAGGGTGCATACGGCGATGCCGGCCACCGCATCAAGGTAGCGGCGACCGTTTTGATCCCACACCCACACACCCTTTCCCCGCACCAGGGAGAGGGGATAGCGGGCATAGGTGTCCATCACCGCGGAGGGTGCCGCGGAAACAGAGATGGGAGCGGTGGGACTCGAACCCACATGCCCGAAGGCGCTCGATTTTGAGTCGAGTCCGTCTACCAATTCCGGCACGCTCCCGCAAAGGGAATCTAGAGGGCGATGGGTCAGGACCCGATCAGGCTTCGTCGGTGAGCCGCTGAATGGAGGCCCCAACAGCGTTGAGCTTGTGCTCCAGCTGGTCGTAACCCCGATCGAGATACTCCAAGCCCCGCACGGTAGTCGTGCCCTGGGCCGCCAGCCCGGCCAACACCATGGCTGCGGAGGCCCGCAGGTCTGTGCCCTGCACGGGAGCACCACTCAACGCGGCCACACCCTCCACACAGGCCGTGTTGCCTTGCAGCCGGATGGAAGCGCCCATGCGCTGCAGTTCGGCCACGTGCTGCATGCGGTTTTCAAAAATGTTTTCCACAATCAGGCTGGTGCCTTGCGCCGTAGCAAGGAGACTCATGAAGGGAGCTTGGAGGTCTGTGGGGAACCCAGGGAAGGGCTGGGTGCGCAGATCCAGCGCCTGAATCTGGTGAGCCGTGATGCGCACACCCCTGCCCTCTTGTTGGAGGGTGCAGCCGCACTCCTCAAGCTTGGTGAGCACAGCGCCCAGATGCTCGGATATGACCGGGGTCACAAGGAGGGAGGAGCGGGTGATCGCTCCGGCGAGCAGGAAGGTGCCAGCCTCAATGCGGTCGGGAATCACCTCGTAGTCGGCACCATGGAGGGTGCGCACGCCATCGATGGTGATCGTGGGGGTGCCTTCGCCCGCGATCCTGGCGCCCATGGCCTGAAGCAGCCGGGCCAGATCCACCACCTCAGGCTCCTGGGCCGCGTTCTCAATCACCGTTTCACCATCGGCCAGGGTGGCAGCCATCATCAAGGTTTCGGTGGCCCCCACACTCGGGCAATCGAGGTGGATGTTTCCACCCTTCAGTCGGCTGCCTGGGCCAGGCACTACGGCAGTCACCACACCGTGCTCAATCGTCACGTGAGCCCCGAGCGCCTTCAGGCCCTTCACGTGCTCCACCACTGGGCGGGTGCCGATTTGGCATCCCCCTGGGAGGGGAACCTGAGCTGTGCCCATCCGGGCCAGAAGGGGCCCGATGCAAAAAAAGCTTGCTCGCAAGCTGTTGACCAGCTCGTAGGGAGGAGCCGCTCGGGTGATGTGGTCGGCCGTGAGTTCAATGGCTTCACCGGAGCGGGTGACCCGAACACCGAGCGCCGCCAGGATTTCCCCCATGGAAGCGATGTCCGTTAGACGAGGGACATTGCGAAGCTTTAGGGAATCGCCAGTCAAGAGGCAGGCAGCCATCAGCACCAGGGCTGAATTCTTGGCTCCACTCACTCGAATTTCCCCTTCGAGCTTGGTTCCACCAACGACCTCCAATTTCGGCTGCGCGAGCATGGTGTTGGAGGGCGCAACGGAAAGAACCATGGGCAGGGTGCCTACAACATCAATTGTCAGATGGATCTTGACAATGTTTCCTTGCCTCGTCTAGGGGCCGCCAGATGAACTGTCTCGGCGCGCCGATGGTTTAGGATTAACTTGGCCTTCACGCCCGCGGATGTGGCGGAATTGGTAGACGCGCTAGTTTCAGGTACTAGTGGCAGCAATGTCGTGGGAGTTCAAGTCTCCCCATCCGCATCACCCAACATGATTTTACTTTCCATTAACAATTCCTCCGAAATTGTTGCCAAGAAGGCTGGCAAATTCATTGAAAGCCCCACCCCTGCCGGTTTTGACGAAGCCAAGGTTGAAGAAGAGGTGATGAAGCAATTGGTTCAAAATCTGGCCGCGGAAGGCATTCACGGCCAAATCGCTGCTGTGCGGGGCATTCATCTGCAAGACAAAGAACTCCGCTTCGAAGAGAAGATGAACGTGCGTCGCCACGACCACTTCTGAGGCCTGGGTGGGTTTTGAGCGGATCAGCAGTCGTCGCAATCCCCTGGTCCGAGGGTTGCGAGAGTTGCATCACGCCGCTGGGCGGCTTGAGCAGCAACGGTTGTTGCTGGAGGGCACCCATCTCCTCCAGGAAGCGCTCAAGTTGGGGCGCCCTCCGGATCTCCTGTTGGCCACGGCCCCTTGGATGGCGCGCCATGCCGAGCTGCTGGCAGTCCTTCCCCCTTCCACGCTGTGCCGGGAAGCCACCACTGAGGTGATCGAGGCCGCAGCCACCACCCGCCATCCCGATGGGGTGGTGAGCACCCTTCCCTGGGCCTTGCCTGGACATGACCTGCCCCCATCGGCCCCTTGCTTTGGGCTGCTGCTGGACAACGTGCAGGATCCGGGCAACCTGGGCACCCTGCTGCGCACGGCCCTCGCGGCCGGCGTGGATCAGATCTGGCTGGCGGAGGGAGCCGACCCCTGGCAACCAAAGGTGTTGCGGGCCTCCAGTGGCGCCAGCCTGGCCCTGCCCATCGGACGGTTCAGCAGCGGGGAGATCCCGGACGTGCTGAAGCGTGCAAAAGGAGCCGGCACCCGGCTGCTGGGCACGGTAGTGGAGGGGGGAGTCCCTTACTGGAGTCAGGATTGGCAGGGGCCGATTCTGTTGATGTTGGGCAATGAGGGTTCGGGCTTGGGCCGGGAGCTACTGGCCCAGGTCGATGCCCTGCTCACCATTCCCCTGGGCAGCGGGGTGGAGTCGCTCAATGTGGCGGTCGCGGCGGCCCCCCTGCTGCTCGAGCGCCGCCGCCAGCAACTGGGGGCCGGTGCCCCTGCACAGACCCCAGGCCCCTGAGAGAGTGAGAATGCCCTCCATCAGCGAAACCCGATCCTGGTGAGCGACTCCTCTTCCCCGGCCTCCAGCGACAGCACTGATTACGACGTGATCGTAATTGGAGCAGGCTATGGCGGCTTTGATGCGGCCAAACATGGTGCAGAGCACGGTCTGAACGTGGCGATCGTGGAGTGCCGCGACATGGGTGGCACCTGCGTGAACCGGGGCTGTGTGCCCTCCAAGGCGCTCCTGGCCGCCAGTGGCCGGGTGCGGGAGCTGGCCGATGCGGACCATCTCAAAGCGTTTGGCATTCACGCCGCTCCCGTTCGCTTTGAGCGGCAGAAGATCGCCGACCATGCCCGGCAACTGGTGGAAACGATCCGGGGCAACCTCACCAAAACCTTGGAGCGAGCTGGTGTCTCCATCCTCAGGGGCAAGGGCCGCCTCGAGGGCCCCCAGCGGGTGGCCGTGCGGGAGGCCAGCGGAGTGGAGCGGGTGTGGCGGGCGCGGGAGGTGATCATCGCCACCGGCTCCGATCCCTTTGTGCCTCCGGGCATCAGCACCGATGGACGCACGGTGTTCACCAGTGATGAGGCCATCCATCTGGAATGGTTGCCCCGCTGGATCACGATCATCGGCAGTGGCTACATCGGCCTGGAATTTGCGGATGTCTATACGGCCCTGGGCTGCGAGGTGACGATGATTGAAGCCCTCGATCGGGTGATGCCCACCTTTGATCCCGATATCGCCAAGCTGGCTGCCCGCCAGCTGATCGATGCACGAGAGATCGATGCTCGCGCCGGTGTGCTCGCCAAAACCATCACCCCGGGCTGTCCGGTGAAGATTGAACTGGTGGATATGGCGACCCGAGAGCCGGTGGAAACGTTGGAAGTGGATGCGGTGCTGGTGGCCACGGGCCGGGTGCCCGTGAGCCAGGATTTGAATCTCTCCTCGGTGGGCGTGGAAACCCAGCGCGGGTTCATTGCAGTGGATGGAACCATGCAGGTGTTGGCCAGCCATGGGGAGAACGCTGCACCGGTGCCCCATCTCTGGGCCGTGGGCGATGTGACCGGGAAGATGATGCTGGCCCACACGGCCGCCGCCCAGGGGGCGGTGGCGATCGACAACATCCTGGGCCATCCCCGCGAGATCGACTACCGCTCCATCCCCGCCGCCACCTTCACCCATCCGGAGATCAGCTCGGTGGGTTTGAGTGAAGCGGAAGCCAAGGAACTGTCCGCCAAGGAAGGTTTTGAATTGGGCAGCGTGCGCAGCTATTTCAAGGCCAATTCCAAAGCCCTCGCTGAGCTGGAGAGCGATGGATTGCTCAAGCTGCTCTACAACAAAGGCAGTGGTGAGGTGCTGGGCGCCCACATCTACGGATTGCACGCTGCCGATCTGATCCAGGAAATCGCCAATGCGGTGGCACGCCGCCAGAGCGTGCGCCAACTGGCCACGGAAGTGCACACCCACCCCACTCTCAGCGAGGTGGTGGAAGTGGCCTACAAGCAAGCCGCCATGGGGCTTGCCCCGGTTGGGGCGGGCTGATGGAGATTCGTCGCCGGCCCCCCAACCCCTCGGTGAAGGTGGCCCATCTGGAATACGGCATCCCCCATCCGGAAGAGGAGCCTCGCCACATTCTGGAAAAAATTGTCTGGGAAAAGGATCGGGAGATCGCTGCGTCCCGGGAGCGGGTGAGCCTGGATCAGCTGAAGCGGCAGGTGGCGGAGCTTCCACCCCCAAGGGATTTCGTGGCTGCCTTGAGGGCCTCTTGCCGGAAGCCGGCGGTGATTGCCGAGGTGAAGAAAGCCAGTCCGAGCAAGGGGGTGATCCGGGAGGATTTCGATCCGGTGGCCATTGCCCGAGGGTATGCCGCAGGGGGCGCCAGCTGCCTGTCTGTGCTGACGGATAAAACGTTCTTTCAGGGCGGCTTTGAAGTGCTGGTGGCCGTGCGGGAGGCAGTGGATCTTCCCCTGCTCTGCAAGGAATTCATCCTTTCTCCCTACCAGCTGTATCAAGCCCGAGCCGCAGGGGCAGACGCAGCCCTTCTGATTGCGGCCATTCTGGAGGATGCGGATCTGTGCTATCTGCTCAAGGTGGCGCGCAGCCTCGGCCTGGCGGCTTTGGTGGAGGTGCACAACGCCCAGGAGATGGAGCGAGTGTTGCGTCTGGAAGGGGTGCCCATGATCGGCATCAACAACCGGGATCTGAGCACCTTTCAAACCAATCTAGCCACCACCGAACAACTCACTGCGGGCTACGGCCAACGGATCCGTGCGAGCAAAACCCTGTTGGTGAGCGAATCGGGCCTCGTTCATCGCGCCGACTTGGACAGGGTGTTGAGTGCTGGAGCCGACGCGGTGTTGGTGGGGGAGGCGCTGATGCGACAAGCGGATGTCAGCGCCGCCCTTGAGATGTTGATCGGGGGGTGAGTCCCCCCTTTTTTCTTCAGCGGCGGGCCTGCAGGCACCGCTTGCGGAGACGACGGCTCCAACCAAAGGCCGCCCCAGCTCCTAGCAGGGGCAGGGGACCAGGCACCGGGGGAATGGACTCCTCCACCAGAAGGGTCAGATCATCGGAATCGGCACCCGATCCCCAGGACCAGGTGTAGATCCCTGGGGTGACTTCCAGGGAAGCAAGGGATTTTCCAGGAAAGATGGCTGAGGCATTGAGAGGCCCGCCGGATTGGTAACCAGCCGGCACCCAGAGTTCCTGGCCGAAGCCAAAAAAGAATTGACCAGGACCAAACGGTGCACCACTCCCATCACCGATGACACCAGAGCCTGAGCCTATGCTTGCAGGGAAGGTGATATCGCCGATATAAACATCAAGTCCAGTGGCTTCGCCCAAAAGAAATGAACTGAAGCTTGGATAGACAAATGCCCCATCGCTTTGATCAGGAATCGGCCCTTGCAAAGCTGTAAGATTAAGCCTGCCACTGCCACTCACGACCACGTCATTGCCAGCCTCAAGCATGGTGAGGGTGAGAGCCTGGGATGGCGGGGGTGGGGTGGTTAATAAGAGTGCGAGGCCAGTCGCCAGAGAGAGCGGAAGCGCTTTCAACTGGGAAAATGGGAAGCGGGGCATCGGATTAGGGGCTTGCGAGCCAGGGGTTTGAAGATGCCAGCAACCGGTGGGGTTTCGCTGGTTGATTCAAAGGTAACGGCTTTTTCAATGTGACGCAAAGAGGAAAAAGCCCCTGCCATTGGCAGAGGCTTCTCCTGGGGAGTTGGGGGGTTGACTTACACCTTACGGCTGTAAAACTCCACCACCAACAGTTCGTTGATTTCCAGGGCCACCCA
>JBJTUM010000235.1:0-4393 GCA_046080725.1 Cyanobium sp.
GCGGTGGCCGCCGGCGAGGCCCTGCTGGGGGATGGGGCCGCCCATGGGCGCTGGTGCGCCCGGGTGCAGGGCTGGGTGGCCCGGGAGGGAGCCGCCCTGGCCCAGGGCCTGGCCGCTTTGCCAGCGCTGGAGCCCCTGCCCTCGGCCACCAATTTCCTGCTGGTGCGGGGCAGGGGGCCTGGGGGGGAAGCCATGTCGCTGGAGCCTTTGCGGCTGGCGTTGGAGGAGCGCCATCGGATCCTGCTCCGCGACTGCCGCGCGTTCGCCGGATTGGACGGGAGCTGGCTGCGGATCGCCCTGGCCGATGGGCGGGGCCGCCGGCGGTTGCTGGGGGCGCTGGAGCAGGAGGGAGCAGGCCTCAATCCTCCAGCTCGATGATCGACGATTGGGCCCAGGCCCGTCCCACACAACTCAGCTCGGGCTCAGCGGAATGGGCTGAGCTCAGGTGGAGCCTGTAGGCAATGGAACGCCCTTCATGCCCCAGTCCGAGTCTCGAATCGTCAGCCACATCCCAGCAACGGCTTGTCTTGGTCACGGTCCGACAGCTGTTGGTGCTGTCGAGTTCCAGACAGGTGTTGTAGCTGAGGATCGCCTCGCTGCTGGAGGCGCTGAAATTCAGTGACCCATTGGCCAGCACGGGCGGACCACAGCGCATCAGGTGGCCCCCCGACATGTAGTAGGTGATCGTGGCGTAAGCGCTGTTCTGCGCCGGATCAGAGTTGGGCACCCGGATCGCGAAGCTGCCGCTGCCCGCGTCCCGGTTTGCCCCACTGCAGGAGGGCGCCTGATCCAGCACGATCGGACTCACTTCCGTCGTGCCCTGGTATAGGCGTCCGGCTTCGCCGACCTCGATATTGAGAAACTGATTCACCCGGGCCCAGGCATCCTGGGCGCTCTGCTGGTTGTCGTCACGCACACCAGCCCGTAACAAGGAGGTGGCCATCATCATCAGCCCCGCCAGCAGGATCACCCCGAAGGCCGCTCCCAGCAGCAGCTCCACCAGGGTGAAGGCAGCAGGGCGGTGGCGGGAGGGGAAACGCATGGATCAGAAGCGCGCGTAGGCCGTGCAGGAGGTGCCCACATCGGAGGTGCTGGAATGGGAGCCGATCTGCAGGGCGCCGAGCAGGCCAGAGAGGCGGATGCAACGCAGATTGTTGATCGATCGCAAGGCCAACCTCACCTCCACCTGATCCGGAAGGGCCTGGGCACTGGCTCCCAGGATGGTGCCCCTGGGGGTGAACACGAAGACGGCGGTGGTGGCCTCACTAGAGAGCTGCTCTGCCGTGGCGGAGGCCCGGAACAAGAACGTGGAGCGGTTCTTCGAGCAGGGGGTGTCGTTGGCATTCAGGTTGCGCACGGAGGCCAGCTGGGTGCCATCAGCGGCCTGAGAGAGGTTGGCCACCGTGATCTCACAGCCCCCGTCGGTGTTGAGGGCGGCCTTGCGGATGCTCTCCACCCAGGAGGCGAAATCGAAGCCCACCGCATTCAGTCGGGAGCGAAGCCCACCGCATTCAGTCGGGAGCGATGCAGGTCGTTGGTGATCACCCTCCAGCTGGCTGTAGCGAGCACGCTGAGAACGCTCACCACCATCAACAGTTCGAGCAGGGTGTAGGCAGGGGCGCGAGGAAACGAGGCGGGGAGGCGTCTCATGGTGAGCCTTCAAAACACCAGCGGGCCGCTGTGGGCACCACCATCGTGGACCGCTGGAGATTGGTCCCCGTGTAGTCAATCCGCACCCGATGCAGGGACTTGTCGTTTTCGTCGACCTTGACTGTGCGCGTCAACCCCCGATCCGTGAAGGCCTTCGATTTGGGGGCCGCCGCCATCTGATTGGCGAGCTCCGTGACGAGGGTGCCGTTTTTGCAGAGGTCCTTGAAGGCATCGATGTTGGGCGTGTTGGTGGCGGTGTTGCTGTAATAAGGAAAGTAGTAATACTCTGTGCCAATGGCGGGTGTGCCATTGCCTTCTTCCCCCATGCAGGTGGGCGAGGTTCCCACGATGGAAGAGGTGGTGGTGCAGCTGCCGGGACAACAGGTGTAGCGATAGGCGAGATCCTCCATGGTGGCGACATCCTCTTCGATGAGGGCTTCCTGGCTGTTGCGCTGGCGCAGCTGTTGAAACACCTTGGAACTCTGCCCCCAGAGGTTGGCCACCCCCAGGATCACCAGGCCCGTGATGGCCGACTCACCACCACCTCCACCAGGGAGAAGCCATTGGGGGGAGGGGGGCGGCGGCGGAAGGAAGTCATCCCACAGGCCCGGTTAGGGATCAACGCCATAGAACTAGGTGTAGGTTTCGCTGCGGGCGAGCCAATCAAACGCCAGGGGAATGGGTGGGCACATGCCCCCCAGAACGTCGCGAAACAGCCGGCAATACACCGCCTTGGATGGCAGGGTTTCCGGGCACACATCGGCTGCGGGGTCGTTTTCGAGGCCGTTGGGGGCAGGCACCGTGACATTGGTGTTCCCGAAAAACCCCAGGTTGTTCACCCAGGTGATGCCCTTGAAGGTGGCATTGCCTCCCAGGGAGAGATTTGATACCGGTGCCCAGACGAACATAGCGGTGTTCACGGAATCGCCGCTGAGCTCAAACGTCTGGGATGAGGGATTTCCACCCCGTGGCTCGCCGCGGATCTGCAACCGGTCTGCCTGCCAGGCAGGAGAGGGTGCTCCATTGAAAATATGCTTCAAACCCGCCGTGCCCTAGATATCGATCGTGCCGGAGGGATCTTGGAAATACAGATACACAGGCGCAGCCGTTGTGTCGACTTGGATGGTTTTGTTTCCCGGCAGCTTGATGGAGGAGATGCTGCAATGGTAGGTACCATTCTTATAGCCACAGAATTTAGTATTTCCCTGTTGGTTGAGCCCAAGAGAGGGCAGACTGATGATGCCTGTCTGGCCATCGTCCTGGGGGGTGATTCCTTCTGTTTTGAGGGCATTGCCCCCATTCACCGGCTGTGCACTGTTGGCTACCAGAGGCCCCATCGTGAACCCCCCGGAAGCAATCGCCGGAGGGTCGGGGATCTTGATGTTGAACGACGTCACGCCGATATTGCCATCGGAGCTGTCGATCACCACCTGATTGGCATCCGGGAGGGTGTCGCCATCCGGACCGTCGCAGGTTTTGTTGGGGGTGGTGCAGATGATCGGATTCAGCTTGCCCAGGCCATCCACCCGCAGCGACCAGGCGTTGCCGTTGTCGGTGATGAGCCCACCACCGTTGAGGCCGGTGAGCACGGCCAGTTTGCCGGGGGTGAAGCCGGAGGGGGGTTCGCACGACCGCCAGTCGTTTCCGTAGATTTCATAGGCGGGTGGATCACCGGTGGCCAGGGTGCGGCCGTAGGAACGCCAACAGCATTTCGGCACCACCTGGAACTCCTTCACCACCCGGCTGCTGGCCAGCACGGTGCCATTGCGCAGCACCTGTCCATCCACCTCCACTTCGAGGTAGCCGTGGCTGTCGTCGCGATCTCCGAGCGTAAAGGGTTTGGGATTTTCAAAGGTAGCCGTATTGGCCGACATGTCGGGCAAAGGCTTCCCGCCAGAGGGCACACGCGTACTGTCGGCGCCGAAGGCACTCTGGGTGTACTTGGTGGTGGAGATTTGCCGGTTGCTCTTGCGGAACGTCACCCGCCGCAGGCGGTAGCGGCGCTTGATGTCATTCGTGTCGTTCTGCACCACATCAATCCAGGCCCCGGTTCGGTAGGCCGCCAGGTCAGCCCCGCCGATCGGCGTGGCTGACGACAGGGAGATGGTGGTGGCCGTACAGGGGTTGCGCAGCTGCTGCTTGGTGGAGAGCCAGGTGGAGGCGGGGCTGCCGGAGGCCAACAGCATGCGGTTTTCCTGCTTGTTCCACTCGCCGATCAAGCGGCTGATGCCGGCCTCCGCCGCCTTGCGGGCGCCGTAGGTTTGGCTGTTGGCCAGGCTGCCCTGCTGGCCCTGGGTGGTGCGCGACACCAGGGTGCCGGCTCCGATCAGAATGCCTAGCACGGCCAGCAGGATGATCACCATGGAGCCGGGCTCCCTTCCCTGGCTTAGCCTGGATGGATGGGGTGGCCTCCTATCTGGGCCCATGGGATTCGTGGCGATCCAGCGATGGGGTGAGGTTCCTTAATAATGCTCACCCCAGCGGTAAAAGTCAGCCCAGATCAACGGTGTGATTCCCGATCCTGGATCCGCAGCAGCCTCATGGAGCCGCCAGCCCCGTGTCATAGGCGGTGAAGCCGCAGTGGCTGGCTGCGGCTTTCCAGGCCTGGTCGAAGAGCTCCCAGCGGAAGCTGCGGGGGTCGGTGCGGCTGCGGCTGCGGTCCACCGCCGCGTGGGTGGTGAGGCGGTTGAGGGGGATGCCCCAACGGGCCTGCCAGAGCAGCACCTGGGCGGCAGCAGCCTGG
>JBJTUM010000236.1:0-6935 GCA_046080725.1 Cyanobium sp.
GCGGATGCCATCGATGTCCACAGGGGGAGCAGCGATGAAGGCAACGATGAAGCAGATGGTCGCGGCCAGCAGGGTGGGGATCATCAGCACGCCGAACCAACCCACATAGAGGCGGTTGTTGGTGGAGGTGATCCACTCACAGAACTGATTCCACGCCGAAGCGCCGGAGCGCTGTTGGAGAGTGGCTGTCATGAGAACGTTTAGAGAAGCCCAGAGGGCGTAATTAGGGCACGGCAAATGCCGGCGCCTGCAATGTAACGGATTCTTGCGAGGGGGTGAGACCAAAAAGCGCTAGAAGCCATGAGTGCTCCCGATTCCATAGATCAGCTGGACTTATGAATTGGGCCCAGCTTGACGGTGCTGCTCACCTGGTGTTCCTCCAGCAGGACTGCTGACCCTTTGCATCTCCCTGCTGTAGGGTGAAATCGATTCAACGAACACTCTTCAGCGGGTTTTGACCCCAGTGCGGCGAGCTCTATAAGACTTCTCCACCAAGGCCAGCTTTCTCCAGGGATTTCGACGAATCGGTCTATACCTTTTTGTTTCATGACCATTTACGTCGGTAATCTTTCCTTCGATGCCGAAGTGGAAGATCTAAAGAGCCTCTTTGCTGAATACGGCTCCGTCAGCAAGTGCACCCTCCCCCTCGATCGCGACACCGGCCGCAAGCGTGGTTTTGCCTTCGTCGACATGTCGTCGGCCGTTGAGGAAACCAAAGCCATCGACAACCTGCAGGACGTGGAGTGGATGGGGCGCAACATCCGGGTGAACAAGGCCGAACCCCGCGGTTCCAGCGGCGGCGGTTCCGGTGGTGGCGGCGGTCAGCGCTGGTGAATCCTGAGGCCATTGGCCGATTCAGCCGCCCCTCCGGGGCGGCTTTTTTTGTCTTACCCCTCAGCTCCAGGAGCCAGGCGCAATCCCACCAGAAGGAGATGGGAAGCAGCCCGCACCACTGACAACAGGGCCAAACCGATACAAAGCGGACAGTGCATGAGGCTCATGCCTCCAGCCTGGCGAGCCACCAACGACCGATTGCGCATCTGCGGCTTTTCTTCATGGAGCCGGCCACAGTAAGAAGGGGGGGATTCCTATCGGAACCATGATTTCAGGACGAAGGGCCTGGCTTTGGAGGCTGCAAAGCTGGAGCCTGCCCATCCTGCGCTTGTTGCTCTGGGCGGTGGCTGTGGCCTATCTCCTTCTGGGAGCCAGGGAGGTGGCCAGTCAGCGCCAACTCACCCAGATCACGGTGTTTGCAGTGCTGGTTCTGGTGGCCAACTTCCAGATCAATCTGGCGCGCCACCTCCCCTCCCATCACGAGGAGATGGAACCCCTGATCCAGGCCTCCCTGGCCATGTTTTTGGCCTCGCTTTTCTCCATGCTCGATGGGGCCCTCGATTACCTGCTGACGTCTTTGGCAGGAGGCATGGCTCCCCAGCTCCTGCCAGCCTTCTACCTCCTCGGATGGGCAGTGAATCTGCTCAGCGTGGGGCTGGCAGTCGGCTCGATGGAGGTTTTTCTGAGCAGTTTGCGGCGCCTGATCAACCGTTGAGGCCCCAGGACGTTAAGGGCACGGACGCTCCGGCAAGCTGGCAAGCTCTGCAGCCCTTCCCATGCCTTCCCTTCCCTCCCCCAGGCGGTGGCTTGCGCCACTGGCGGCCGTTCTCTTGCTGCTGGGCGCAGCGCTCCCAGCTTGGGCCAACTTCAGCCTGCCGCCCCTTCCCTACGCCGTCGAGGCCCTGGAGCCGGTCATCGATGCCGCCACGATGACCCTCCACCATGACCGGCACCACGGTGCCTATGTGGCCAACATCAACGGCCAGATCAAAGCCAACCCCGCCCTTCGAGAGCTGGGCCTAGAGGAGCTGCAGGGCCAGATCTCCCGGTTTCCGGAGGCGGTGCGCAACAACGGCGGGGGGCATTGGAACCACAGCCAGTTCTGGACGGCCATGGCCCCTGCAGGGCAGGGTGGAGAACCCTCCCCTGAGCTGCTGGCCGCCATCAAAGGCAGCTTCGGCTCACTGGAGGCCATGCAGAGCCAGTTCACCCAGGCGGCGGCAAGCCGGTTCGGTTCGGGGTGGGCCTGGTTGATCCGCAAACCCGATGGCACGCTGGCCATCACCAGCACCGCCAACCAGGACAATCCCTTGATGGATCTGCCGGGGATCGAGCGGGGCACCCCCCTGCTGGGCCTCGATGTTTGGGAGCACGCCTACTACCTGACGTATCAGAACCGGCGGCCCGCTTATATCGAGGCCTGGTGGTCGTTGGTCAACTGGACGGAGGTGAACCGTCGCTTCGTCGGCTGAACGGGCACCTCCATCAGGTGGGTGGGCTCAGCGGAAAAACAGCAGCTCGCCATAGGTGGGCAGGGGCCACAGGTCGTCCGCCACGATCACCTCCAGCCCATCCGCCGCCTCCCGGAGCTGCCCCAGCAAGGGCATAAGGGTGTCGGCGCAGTGGCGCATGTGGCCGTGCACATCGTGGGGGGATTGATGGAGGGCCTCCTCCAGGGCGGTGCATTTCTGCAGAAGCTGCTGGCTGAGGTCGGCGGCCTTGCTCACCAGGCTGCGGTCCACGGGGAGGCCGATGCTCTCCTGATCGCGGAGGGAGCTGGCCTGACGGGCCAAAAACTCCGACACCGCTGGATAGATCTGGGTGCGGGCAATGCGCAGGGCCAGCTTGGCCTCCACTTCAATGGCAAGGATGTACTGCTCGGCATACACCTCAAAGCGACTCTCCAGCTCCGTGGGTGTGAGCACCCCCTGCCGCTGGAACAGGTCGCGTATCTCGGGCCGCTCCAGCACGGGCAGCGCATCGGCGCTCGTGCGCAGGTTTTCGAGGCCCCGCTCCTCCACCGCCATGCGGTGCCACTCGGAGGAGTAGCCGTCTCCCCCGAACACCACGGCGCCGTGCTGGTCCATGGTGAGCTTGAGCACGGCAAAAGCGGCCTCCTCCAGGGGCATGCCGGAATTGAGCCGCCCCTCCAGCTCCCCGCAGAGCCACTGCAGGGAATCAGCCAGGATGGTGTTGAGCACCACGAGGGGGCCCGCCACCGACTGGCCGGAGCCCACAGCCCGGAACTCAAAGCGGTTGCCAGTGAAGGCGAAGGGGGAGGTGCGGTTGCGATCGCCAGGATCCTTGTTGAGCTCCGGCAGGGTGTCGACCCCGAGCGACATCAGAGCCGTCTGGGCCGATCCCTCCAGCCGCCCGCTCTTAATTTGGTTGTAGATATCTTCCAGCTGGCTGCCGAGATACACCGAGATGATCGCCGGCGGCGCCTCATTGGCACCGAGGCGGTGATCATTGCTGGCGGTGGCGATGGCGGCCCGCATCAGGGGGCCGTAACTGTGCACACCGCGGATCACCGCGGCGCAGAAGAGCAGGAACTGCAGATTCTCGTGGGGGGTCTTGCCGGGATCCAGCAGGTTGCCCTGGGTGGCGTTGCCGATCGACCAGTTCACGTGCTTCCCGCTGCCGTTCACCCCGGCAAAGGGCTTCTCATGCAGGAGGCAAGTGAGGCCATGCTTCTTAGCCGTGCTCTTGAGAACGGTCATCAGCAACTGCTGGTGATCCGTGGCCACATTGGCCGCCTCAAAGAAAGGCGCAATCTCGAACTGGCCTGGCGCCACCTCGTTGTGGCGGGTCTTGGCGGGAATGCCCAGGCGGTAAAGCTGCAGCTCCACATCCTGCATGAACACCTGGATCCGCTCGGGGATAGCGCCGAAATAGTGGTCGTCGAATTGCTGCCCCTTGGCCGGTGGTGAGCCAAAGAGAGTGCGGCCAGCCAGTTGCAGATCGGGGCGAAGGGCCGTGAAGCCCGCATCCACGAGGAAATACTCCTGCTCGGCCCCACAGCTGGAATTCACCGGCGCGATCTCCGTGGCCCCCAACAGGCGGAGCAGGCGCTGGGCCTGGGCGTTCATGGCAGCGTTGGAGCGCAGCAGGGGGGTTTTCTTGTCCAGAGCTTCCCCAGTCCAGCTCACAAACACCGTGGGGATACAGAGCGTCACCCCATTGGGGGTGCGCATCAACCAGGCCGGACTGGTGACATCCCAGGCCGTGTAGCCCCGGGCTTCAAAGGTGGTGCGCAGGCCCCCATTAGGGAAGGACGACCCATCCGGTTCTGCCTGCACCAGCAACTTGCCGGAGAATTCTGTGATGGCGGTGCCGTCAGGCTGGGTGGAAATGAAGCCGTCGTGCTTCTCCGCTGTGAGGTTGGTGAGGGGGTAAAACACGTGGGCGAAGTAGAGCGCCCCTCGGGCGATGGCCCATTCCTTCATGGCCTGGGCCACCGTATCGGCCACGCCCAGATCGAGCTTGCTACCTTGGCGCATGGAGCGCTGGATCGACTTGAACACGTCCTTGGGCAGTGCCGACTTCATCGTTTCGAGCCCAAACACATCGCTAGCCCAAATCTTTTCCAGGGGCTCGGCTGGCACTACAGCCACAGGGGGCCGCTGCACGATGGTCTGCATGGCCTGGAGACGGGCGGAAGATGGCATCAACACCGGTGAAATTTGGTTTCCCTAGCCAAGGGAGCCGGAGGTCCTCCCTGTTGCCACTGTTGCTACAAAACAAACACATTTCATCGCGAATGGATGCTGGCGATCACCGCCTGGTCGATTTGGCGTCCGTTCTTATCCCAGGCCCAGAGCTTCAACTCCCGAGGGTTTGCCTCCATCTCGGCAAAACTAAACACACTGGCCGCCTTGGCCGTCTGGGCGGTGCTGATCACGGGACGCAAGGTGGCCCCGCCCCCGCCCACCACCAGATAGGTGATGCCATCGATGGGTTTGCTGCGCTCGTAGTTGTGGTCGTGGCCATTGATATAGAGCTGCACCCCATGGCGCCGCATCAGGGTGCTGAGCTTGGCAGCCAGATGGGGGTCGTTGCCGTAGAACCCTGAGGAATAGATGGGGTGGTGACCCACCACCACCTTCCAAGGGGCCTGGCTGCTGGCCAATACCGTGCGCAGCCAGCTGATTTGCCGTTGCCAGTCGGCATTTCCATTGGTGTCGAGCAGAAAAAACTCCACAGGCCCCCGCCGCACGGAATAAAACCTCCCCTTCATGCCAAAGGGCTTGTAGGCCACCTGGGGCCGGCCGTTGTCCGTGCGGATGTCGTGGTTGCCCAACACAGCGTGGAAGGGCACCCCCCCCTCCAACAACTCCCGATAAGGCCGGCGGAATGTGGGTTCCACCAGCGCCATGTCCCCGGAAGGATAGATGTTGTCCCCACCCAGGATCACCAGATCCACGGGCTTGCGTTGATGCACGGCAGCCATCTGCTGGCCCACGGCCCGCTGGTTCCCATCGGCGCTGCCCGTATCGGCCACAGCCAGGAAGCGCAGGCTGGTCCTGGCGTCGGTGGCGGGGACGGGGGCGCGGGGCTGGGAGCGGCCTTGGTTTGGCCGCAGCAGCCCACCCCCAGCCGCCACGAGGGCAGGGAGGAGTCGGAGCAAAGCCCTTCGTTGCACGGTGGAAGCCCAAACAACCGCACCAGCTTGGCGGATCGTTGTCCCGGTTGTCGCCCCGGGCGGGGAGCGTGGCGCTCTTAGAGAGAACTGAGCAAATGGATCAACTCTGAGAGCACAATGGAGAGAAATAGGAAGCTCACTAAGGCATGCAGCAATACAATTCTTCTCACCTGGCTATCTTCTAAATTTGTATCGCTCATGGCGTAGGTGAGCCCCACGGCATAGGACACGTAGAGGAAATCGCTGAAGAGAGGTTCATCCTGACCCGCAAACACAAATCCCTGGGGATCAGGTCCATCCGCAGCAGGTAGAGGATTGAGTTTGAAGTAAAGCTTTGCGTAGAGCATGGCAAAGCTATTGTGCATTTGCAGCCAGATGGCGAAAAGAGAAGCGAAATACACTGATGAACGCACTCCAAAGGGAAGCAAGGTCTGCTCTCCTTTGAGCTCATTAATGAAGATGGTCAGCGCAGCCATGCTGATGAAGGTGAACATCACCGATGCCTTCACCAGGAGAGCTCGCCTTGGGAGCCCACGACCAAACAGCGCACGCGTCTCCTGCGCAGTGAGGCGCAGGGCCTGCCGCAAGAAAAGAACTTGGTCCTGGGCGATGGCGCAAAGGTAGCCAATGAGGAAGGCTTCCTGTCGGGTTAGCTCAGGCTTCGGCGCTGGCTCGTCGGACCTGCGGCTTGGGAGGCCTTCACCGTCGCCCCAACAGGTCTTCCCAAGTGGGTTCTTGGTGGGTGCACTGCAGGCTCGCGGGGGTTTCGCTGGGGCGCGCCTGGGGGGCGACCACACCAGAGGCATTGAGGCGGCCCAAAAGCCGCTGCTGGGAAGCACGTCGTGTCATGGCTGGATTGAACGGGAAATTATGGTTTTGCCATCACTCTCTAGGGAGAGCGACTTGGTGATCCATCCTCACATCATACTACTCTGTTCCCATGCCCGACTGAGCCGCAGATGTTCGGGATTCACCCCTCCGCGTCCAGCTCCCGGCGGGCGGCGGCAAGGTCTTTCCGCATCTCCGGGCTCACCGAGGGATAGTGGAGATCAAGGGACAGAAGGGTGTCAATCAGGGCGGCAGCCACCACCAGGCGGGTGAACCATTTGTGATCGGCAGGAACCACATACCAGGGAGCTATCTCACTGGCGGTGTGTTGAATCATCTCTTCATAGGCATGCATATAGGCCTGCCAATGGCCCCGTTCGCGCACATCAGCAGCGGAGAATTTCCAGTGCTTTTCCGGTTCATCCAGCCGCTTGATGAAGCGTTTTTTCTGTTCCTGCTTTGAGACATGCAGGAAAAACTTGCGCACCACCACGCCATTGCGGCCCAAGTACCCCTCGAAATGGCAGATGTCTCGAAACCGTTCGTGCCAAATCTGGGGGCCCAGGCGCTGTGGGGGGAGGCTCTGGCGAGCAAGGAGCTCCGGATGCACCCGCACCACCAGGGTTTCCTC
>JBJTUM010000237.1:0-2928 GCA_046080725.1 Cyanobium sp.
TGGTAGAGGCAGGCACCATCTGCTGGACCGCCGGGGTGCGGGCCTCCCACCTGGGGAAACTGCTGGCGGAACGCACGGGCTGTGCCGTGGATCGGGGTGGCCGAGTGATCGTGGAGCAGGATTTCTCCATTCCCGGTCATCCGGAGATCCGAGTGGTTGGGGATCTGTGCTCCTACTCCCACACCGCTGATGGCAAGCCCCTGCCAGGCATGGCGGGCCCTGCCGTGCAAATGGGCGGATGGGTGGGCCTCGACATCCTGGCCCGTCTGCGGGGCGACCAGCACAAGCCCTTCCAGTGGTTTGATTTCGGCAGCATGGCGATGGTGGGCCCCCTGTTCGCCGTGGCCGAACTGCGAGGCTTCCGGGTGTCGGGCCTGCTGGGCTGGATGCTTTGGGGCGTGGCCCACCTGGGCTTCATGCCCGACAACGAGAACCGTCTGAGCCTCCTGATGAAATGGCTCTGGGCCGTCGCCGTGCACGAGCGCGATTCCCTGCTGATCACCGGCAAGCCCGATCAGCACATGGGTGTGGAGGTGGGCCTGGAGAAGGTGGAGCTCAGCCTGACAGAGGAGGCTTCCCCCCCTCTGCCCTCCGCAGCGGACAGCCCCGCGCCGCAACCAGCGAAGGCCGCCTGATCACTATGACGCCCCCCAATCCTGCGCCAGCCGAGTCGTCCATGCTCAAGGGAGCACTGCTGCTGGTGGCCGCCTTTCTGGCCAACACCCTGCAGAGCGCCTTTGGTCGGGCGGTGGGCAGCGGCATGGACGCCGTGATGTTCACCTGGCTCACCTTCCTGTTGGCGCTGCTGCTGTTGATTCCCCTGCTGCTGATCCGGCGGGGGCGGGATCTGCCCACCCACATGCTGCCGATGCATCTGCTTCGGGCTGGTGCGGGCATGGTGGGGTTCCTGCTCTTCATCACCGCCGCGCGCCTGGTGAATCTGGTGAACGCAAACGTGCTGCTGAACACCACGCCGCTGTTCATCCCCCTTCTCGCCTGGCTGGTGTTGAAGCAGCGCATCGCGCGCCCCCTCTGGCTGGCCCTGGCCATTGGTTTTGCCGGCATGGTGATCGTGGTGCAGCCCAATGCCTCCGTGCTCAACCAACCGGGGGATCTCTTGGGTCTGGCCGCCGGTTTGATCTGTGCGGTGGAGTTCCTCACCGTCAAAGCCCTCAACCGCACGGAGTCGGCCCTCACCCAGCTGGCCTACTTCCTCACCATTGGCACGGTGATTTCCACCCTGCTGATGGTGGGCCACATCCATGCCATCACGGCGAGCCAGGGCCTCTTCGTGCTGGGCTCCGCGATCTGTCTGCTGAGTTTCCAGTTTCTGCTCATCTGCGCCTACCGCTTTGCCGATCCGAGCTCCATCGGAGCCTTCCAGTATTCCTCCGTGGTGTTTGCAGGATTGATCGGTTGGGCCTGGTTCCAGCAAATCCCCAATCTCGGCGTGGTGCTTGGCACGGCCCTCATCTGCGTCGGAGGCGCCCTGAGCATCCTCTGGCAGGAGTCCCCCAAGGCACCTCACACGCGTTCCGCTCCGGCCTTGGGCGACACCTGAGGGAATAACGAGTCCTGGCCATGGGTTGGCTCCGGCACCGATCGTCGCTCGCACTTGTGCTCATCGCCCTGGTCCAGCCCCTGCCCAGCCGGGCGGAGCAGGAGCTTCCTGGCCGCGAGCCAGCAGGCCTCCAGATCGGCTACGCCTACAGCACAAACCTGGCCACCAATCCCCTGGGCGGGCTGGTGCCCGGGCGGGCCACCTACACCGACAACCACCTGCTCACCTTCACCCTGCCGCTACAGGTGGGCTCGCCCCACCTGCACTCCGCCACCTTGGTGGTGGAGGCCTACGACCGCAACGGTGTGGATCTCTCAGCAACGGCGATCGGCAATCAGTTCACGGTTCAACAGCTGTATGGGGTGGAAACCTTCGGGCTCACCTCCGTGCGCCTCGAGGCAGAACTGCCCTCCTTGGGCGGCAGCGTGAAGGTGGGCCGTTTCAGCAGCGGCGACGATTTCGCAACCTGGCCCCACTACGGCCTGGCGATGAACAATGCCATTAATGGCAATCCCCAGTCGCTCCCGGTCAACACCGGATTCAGCAGCTTTCCCAACACCGTTTGGGGCCTCAAGGCCGATCTCGCTGTGGGGGGCACCACCAGCCTGCGGGTGGGAAGCTTTCAGATCACCAACCCGGAGATGCCGCGCTATCACGGCTTCAACTGGGCCATCCGCCCCTCCGATGGGTTGTTGCTGATCAGCCAACTGGAGCATTGTCAGGGCTGCCCGGATGTGGGCTGGGATGGCCCATCCCAGCCGGGCCCACCTGCCGCGGTGGCCTCCGTGCTGCGGGCTGAACCCAGCTATCCCACACACCGCCAGAGGCTGGCCGTGGGGGGCTATTGGTCGCTCCATCGGCAGAACGGCTTCGATGGGCAGAGTGTCGCCCCCTCCACCTACGGCGGTTGGCTCCATCTCGATCGCACGCTCTGGCGGGCTTTCCCTGGGGGGCCCGCTCTTGCGCTCTGGGGGAGCGCCACCAGCTCTCCCCAGCCTTCAGTGGTGCGCATGCCCCTCTACTGGGCGCTGGGCCTGGTCTGTTATGGCTTGGAAGCCAAACGCCCCCAGGATTCCGCCATGCTGGCTCTTTATCAGGGGCGCTTCAGCCCGGCCTCCATGCGCAGCCTGGGCAGCACCCGGCCGGATGGGGCCCATGAAACCGTGATCGAACTCGGCTACCGGCGACGGCTGGGGGCTCAGGCCTTCCTCCAGCCCAATCTGCAGCTGGTCATCCAGCCCTCCGGTCTGCCCATCCCCACCGCGCTGGTGTTTGGATTGCAAACCGGCATCAACTTCTGAGGGCTGGCTAACCCTGCAGCCGCTCGATGAGGTGGGTGCCCACACGAAGCGCATTGGCGATGGCGG
>JBJTUM010000238.1:0-3724 GCA_046080725.1 Cyanobium sp.
CCAGCAAGAGGTGCGCCTGCAGGGCCATGCCATTGAGTGCCGCATCAACGCGGAGGATCCCCGCCAAAACTTCAGGCCCTGCCCCGGGAAGATCACCGGCTGGCTGCCGCCGGGGGGGCCTGGTGTACGGGTCGACAGCCACGTGTACACGGGCTATGAAATCCCACCGTTTTACGACTCCCTGATCGGCAAGCTGATCGTTTGGGCACCCACCCGCGAGCAGGCACTGCGGCGTCTCCGTCGCGCCCTCTCGGAGTGGGCCGTCACCGGAATTCCCACCACCATTGAATTCCACTTGGCCTTGCTGGAGCGGCCTGAATTCCAACAAGGGCAGGTGTACACCAAATTTGTGGAAGAAAAGATGCTTCCCCTCAACTGAGGGAACCCTCAACTGAGGGAAGCTTGCTGCACCTGGCGAAGCACCTGGGTGAGGAGGCCCTGCTGACCCACAATCAGTTCCCTGGCCAAACTCACCAGGCCGATCCAGATCACAGGGGCAACATCCACTCCGCCGATCGGTTGGATCAGCCGACGGGTCGGCGCCAGCAGGGGCTCGGTCAACGCCCCAAGCCAGCGGAGCCCACCCTGGTCGGGATCAATCTGCGGATACCAGGTGAGCACCAGGCGGGCCAGGAACAGCAGGGTCCAGGCCGCCAACCCAAGGGCCAGGGCCAGGTGGGCTCCGGAAAGCAGGCCTGGAGAAGCCATCACAAAAGCTCAAAGCACATGCCAAAAAGCCTAGGAACTCGAGCATCCTGCCTAAGATCACTTCCAGCAAAATTGCTTCGCCCATGACCCCCTCCCTGGCCAATTTCCTGAGCAGCCTGTTCTGGGGTGCGGTGATCGTGGTCGTCCCGATTGGAGTGGCTCTGGTTTTCATCAGCCAGAACGACCGGGTCGACCGTCGCCTCTGAAGTCTCTCCTGCGACCCATCAACCGGCCTCTGTTGTGAGAGTCCTTAGAGTGGGTGGATCAGCATGAGAGTCCCCCTTGGTTAATGCCAGCCTGAACTGGGCCAGCATCGTTGGCATCGTCCTGGCGGTGGGCGGTGCCTTCCTCTATTTCATGAGGAGCTTTAAACCAGCCCTGGCCCGTGATTACGACGTGTTTTTTGCCGCCGTCGGCCTGTTGTGTGGTGGCATTTTGTTTTTCCAGGGTTGGCGACTGGATCCGATCCTGCAGTTCGGACAGTTTTTGTTGGCCGGCACCACCGTGTTCTTCGCCTACGAAAGTGTGCGCCTGCGCGGGATCACAACGGAGCAGGCGCGGCGCTCCACCTTCTTCGAAGATGAGGAGCCGGCCCCCTTCCGGCCCCGTGGGGGAATGGGTCCAGGAGCGTGGGACAGCCAGGACCGCTTGAGTGAACCCGAACCCCTGCGCAGACGCATTCGATCCAGGGAAGAAGAGGAGGACGACTTTTACCGCCCCCGTCGCTCGAGTCGGGCTGCCATTCCTGAGCGGGCCGCCAGTCGCATGAGCTATCGCGAGGATTGGGAGCCTGAAGATGCGGGCAAGCCCGATCGCTCCCCACCCGGCCCCAGTGCCTACCGGGCGACCAGCACCCGACCACCTACCAGCGACTTTGGCGCCAGGCGGAAGGACAGGGAGGAAATGGGAACCAGCCGTCGGGGTAGTCGCCCCATGCCCGGGAGCCGCCGCCCGACTTCCTCTGCCGAGGTCGAACGGCCAACGGGAGGCGGGCTCGGTCCCACGGGGATGCCCCAGGGAAGCCCCATGGGCCGAAGCGGAAGGGGCGATCGGGCTGTTACGGCGGATGGGGTGAGTGATGCGGAATTCAGCCCGATCAACCCCTCCACGCGCCCCCCAGCCAGTGGCCCTGAGGGACCTTCTCCTCGAGACAATTCGTCCCGCTTCGACGACTGAAAAGACCTCCCGTCGATCCCCAGCCTCCAGTCAAAACTCTGAAGTTCACCTTCTTCGTGCTCGGCCTCTATTGGGCCCTTCAGGCCTGCGCACTCGTTCCGTGGCAGGCCCGTCGTTCCGCAGGACCCAGCGGAATGCTCGGCCAAGAGGCGGACCGCCAGGAACCGGCGCTCAGTGGGGATGGGCAATGGCTGGCCACCCTCATGCTTCGAGAAGGTAGCCCCACCGTGCTGCTCCAGGAGCAACCCTCCGGCCGCAGGGTGCCCCTTCCCAACCTGCGGGGGCTTACACCCCACCGCTCCCCGTCGTTGAGCTGGAACGGGCGTTACTTGGCCCTGGTGGTGCAGCAGGGCCCGAGGCGGCAGGTTGTGGTGGAGGATCGGGCCAGCGGCAGGCTTCACCGGATTCAACTGCCCATTGGGTTGGAGCCTGAACGGCTGAGCCTGGCCCCGGATGGACGCCGGCTGGCCGTTGCCACCGTGATGCAGGGCCGTCCCCAGGTGCAGCTCTTTGACCTCTCTGGCGTGCTGGAACCGGATCTCCCGCCTGCCGAGGTCCTTCGTGGGCCCGCCGCCCCGATGGAGAGCAGATGAACAGGGCAGATCATTGGCCCGGCCTGGGGATAGGGGCAGGGTTGGCCCTCCTGCTGTCGGGCTGCATGGGGCCCATGCCCCTGCCGATGGGCCCCTTGAACGGCCAGTTGGTGCAGCAGGGAAGCCACCGGGACCCCAGCCTCTCGGGCCAATGGCTGGCCCTCATTGCCAACAGAAACGGACGGGACCAGGTGGAGTTGGTGGATGTGGAGCGCCAGCGACCCGTGCCCCTCCCCGGCCTCAACCGGCCGGATGCCTTGCCCCTGAGCGTGGGCGTGGATGGGGCAGGAGAGCGGTTGGCAGTGGTGCGCCAGGTGGCCGGCCGAACGGAAGTGGTGCTCTATCGCCGAGGGCTGCTGAGCACCGAGACCATCCCCATGGCTCCAGCCGGGGTCCCCAGGCGGGCCGCTCTTCGGGCCGATGGACGGGAGATGGCCGTGGAGGTCAGCCGGGATGGGCGGGTGCAGGTCGACCTGATCCAGGTTCCCTGAACTGAATCAGGGCACCAGGCCCGCCCAGTGCAGAAAGGTGTCGTGGCTGAGGAGCTCGATGAGCACTACAGCGGCAAAGCCCACCATCGCGAAGCGACCGTTCACCCGCTCCGCATAGGCGCTCCAGCCAAAGGCCGGTGGGTCGCCGGTGGTGGCGCTAGTGAGCAGGGACTGGGGAGATTCAGGGAACTGAGGGGATGACAAGGTGGTTGAAGGCTGGTTCAAGAGTTCACGGAAAAGCTATAGCCCTCTGCGGGAAGCAGCCGCCAGGCGCCAGTCCCGTCTAGTTCCAACACGGTGTTGTGATAAGCCGTGAGGGTGGGGCGATGGCCGACGCTGACAAAGGCCAGATCCCGCGCCACAAGCAACTCATAAAGACGTTTTTCCGTAGCCACATCGAGGGCACTGGTGGCCTCATCCAGCACGACGAACCGGGGGGCATTGAGCAGCAGCCGAGCAAAAGCCAGACGCTGCTGCTCCCCCAAGGAGAGAAGCCTCGGCCAATCCTCCTTCACACCCAGATCGGGATAGCGGCTCACCAGCTCCGGCAGGCGCACCTCCTCGAGGGCATGGCGCAACTGGGAGTCGCTGAAGCGCTCCGGGGGCTGGGGATAGCAGAGCTGTTCCCGCAGGCTGCCCAACAGCATGTAGGGCTTCTGGGGAATGAACATGAGTTCTGCGGTGGGGGGGCGTTGCACACTGCCCTCGGCAGCAGGCCAGAGGCCACTGAGCAGGCGAAGAAAAGATGTTTTGCCG
>JBJTUM010000239.1:0-9886 GCA_046080725.1 Cyanobium sp.
CTCACTCACGGGGTAGCCCGCAGCCCGGGCGATGGCCGCCACCGTGAAGGCATCCGGCGCCTCGCAGAGCAGGGCCTGGAGCCTCTGGTCGGTGTGGGCCTGCTCCAGGAAGGCCTCAAGGGACGCGAGCGACATGGGGAGGCAGCAGCACCATCCCCTGCTTAGCAAGGGGAGCCGCCTGCGCCCATGCCTAGGCGCTTGGGCGGCCCCTAAAGCGCGTCCAGCCGGCGCCGGACCTCCTTCAGGTCTTGCCAGGTGTGCCATTTCGGCGAGCCCTTTTCTTTGGAGGCGTTGCGCAGCAGATAGGAGGGGTGAAAGATCGGCATCAGCCACCGCCCCTGCAGAGCTCCGTCCGATCCCTGCTGCCACTGCCCCCGCAGGCGCGTGATGCCACTCTTAATGCCCAGCACCCCCTCCATAGCCGTTGCGCCGGCGAGCACGATAACGGCCGGATCCACCAGGGCGATCTGCTCCAGCAGCCAGGGTCGGCAGGCGGCCATCTCTTCGGGAGTGGGTTTGCGGTTGTCTGGCGGGCGGCACTTCACCACATTGCAGATGTAGGCCCCCTCATTGCTGTCGATGCCCACACTGCCGAGCATCTGATCCAGCAGTTGGCCGGCCCGCCCCACGAAGGGCAGCCCCTGGGCGTCCTCCTGGGCTCCGGGCCCTTCCCCAATCACCATCAGGGGGGCTTGCGGATTGCCCCGGCTCACCACCACCTGCTGGCGCCCCTGGCCCAGGGGGCAGCGGCGACACTCCGCGCAGGCCCGGGCCAGGTTGGCCAGGGCAGCGCTCAAGGGGGGAAGGGCATCCGGGTGGGGCATGGAGGGTGGTTTTTTTTCGGGCGACGGTATGAAGTTTCCTGAATAAACCCCCAGGAGCCTGAGCTGGCCGACCTAGTGCAGGATGACGCATCCCTATCCGCTGTGCCTGCCCTGATGTCGGCCCCGCTGAAGCTGTCCGTCAGGGGTGCCTCCCTGCAGCCTTCCCTCACCCTGGCCATCGCCGCCAAGGCCAAGCAACTCCGGGCGGAAGGATGCGACATCTGCAGTCTCTCGGCGGGGGAGCCGGATTTCGACACCCCGGCCTTCATCCGCCAGGCCGCCGAAGCGGCCTTGGAGGCGGGCCACACCCGCTACGGCCCTGTGTCGGGGGAGCCGGCCCTGCGGGCGGCGATCGCCCAGAAGCTCCGGGAGGAGAACGGCGTGGCCGCTACCGCCCACCAAGTGCTGGTGACCAACGGCGGCAAGCAGGCCCTCTTCAACCTCTTTCAGGTGTTGCTCAATCCAGGCGATGGGGTACTCATCCCCATGCCCTGCTGGCTGAGCTACCCGCCCATGGCGGAACTGGCGGGCGCCACGGTGCAGCCTCTGGCCACGGAAGCCCGTCGGGGCTTTCGGTTCAATGCCGAGGAGCTGGAGCAGGCCATCACCCCAGCCACCCGCCTGCTGGTGCTCAACAGCCCTTCCAATCCCACCGGAATGGTGATGGGGCGCTCCGATCTGGAGGCCATCGCCGAGGTGCTGCGCCGCCACCCGGAGGTGGCCGTGGTGTGTGATGAGATCTACGAATCCCTGCTGGCCCCCGGCCACACCCACCACAGCCTGGCGGCCCTGGCCCCCGACCTAGCCGAGCGGATCTTCATCGCCAATGGTTTTGCCAAGGGCTGGGCCATGACCGGATGGCGGGTGGGCTGGTTGTTTGGTCCCGCCCATGTGGTGGCAGCGGCCAGCGCCCTCCAGAGCCAGTCCACGAGCAATGTCTGCAGCTTTGCCCAGTTCGGAGCCCTGGCGGCCCTTCAGGGCTCCCGCGACTGCGTGCAGAAGATGGCGGCCCGCTTCCAAGAGCGCCGCCAGCTGCTCAACGAAGGTTTGGCTTCGGTGCCTGGGTTGCAGTTGGTGGCACCCGAGGGGGCCTTTTACGCCTTCCCGGATGTAGGTGCCTGGGGCCTGGATTCCATGACCCTCTGCAACCGCCTGCTGGATGAGGTGGGGCTGGCGGTGGTGCCGGGCATCGCCTTTGGCGACGATCGCTGCCTTCGCCTCTCCTGTGCGGCCTCCCCCGAGACGATTGAAGATGGACTGCAGCGGCTGCTGGCCTTCCAGGCCAGGCTCTGAGTTTCTCTTCCTTCCGCCGCATGCGTCCATGTGTCCCCAAAAAACTCGCCGTCATCGGAGACAGCGGCGTGTTTGGCTGGGGGGATCCTGAGGAAGGCGGCTGGTGTGAGCGCCTGCGGCGGCACTGGATGGCCCTCCCCGACGGACCCGTGGTTTACAACCTGGGGGTGCGGGGCGATGGGCTGGAGCGGGTGGCGGCCCGACTCACGGCGGAAGTGGGGGTGCGGGGAGAATTGCGCCGCCAGGTGCCCCAGGGGATTCTGCTGGCGGTGGGGCTGAACGACACGGCCCGGGTGGGACGCCCCGATGGTCGCCCCCAGCTGGCGCCGGAGGCCTTCCTGTTCGGGCTGCAGCAGTTGCTGAGCCAGGCCCAGGCCCTGGCGCCGGTGTTCGTGCTCGGGCTCACCCCGGTGCAGGAGGACACCATGCCCTGGGCCGAGGTGCTTTGGTATGCCCTGGCGAGCGTGCAGCGGTATGAGGGCCTGCTGGAGGAGGCCTGCCTAGAGGCGAATGTGCCTTTCCTGCCCCTGCTGCGCTCCTTTCTGGAGCAGCCCCACTGGGGGCGCTGGCTGGCGGACGATGGCCTGCACTGCAACAGCGAGGGCCATCGCTTTCTCTTCGAGAGGGTGCGATGCTGGCCGGCCCTTCTGGCGTGGGCCGGTCTGGAGCTGCAGGAGCTTCCCACGCCCGCTGCCTGGTAACCATCCCCCAATCGGGGGAGAGGAAAATCCCCTGAATGGCGGACGACAGAGGTGGGCTCACGGCCCGACGCTTTTGGGAGAGCGTTGCTTCCCTCATGACCTCTTCTGCCCCTCGCCATCCCCTCCCCCATTCGCCCCAGCTGGCCCCCCGGGCCCTGCGCCGCCACACCCCAGCGAATCGGGATCGGCAGAACCGTTGCTGGTTGGAGGCCTACGCCACCTGCGACGATCCCCTCACCCGTCTCCACTGGCGTAACCGTCTGGTAGAGGCCAACCTGGGGCTGGTCCACAAGGTGGCCTCTCGCTTCACGGGGATCACCCAGCTGCCCTACGCCGACCTGGTGCAGGTGGGTTGCCAGGGGCTGATTCGGGCGGTGGAGGGCTTTGATGGCCGCCGTAACGTCTGCCTCAGCACCTTTGCCATCCCCTATGTGCGCGGGGCGATTCGGCATGAATTGCGTGACCGGGAGTCGTCCATCCGGCTGCCCAGACCCTTGTGGGAGCTGCGCCATCGGCTCAGGCGCCTTCAGGAGGAGCGCCGGAGCCAGGGGTTGGCGCCCCTGGGGCGCGAAGGGCTTGCGACCGCCCTGGGCTGCACGCCAAATGAGCTGGATGAGGCTGAGGGTCTGCGTGAGGTAGCCCATCCCCTCAGCCTGGATGCCCTCCAGTGCAGCAAAGGCGACTGCGACGGATCCACCACCTGGCTGGACCAGCTCGCCGATCCCCACTCTCTCCCCGCTGAGCCCCCCACCGCTAAGGCCCCCCGTGGCGATGGCCCTCACCGAGACGAGATCGGATGGCTTCGGCATCAGCTCAATCGCCTCGATCCGCTCCAACGGGACCTGCTGCTTGGCCGGCTGCTGGTGGGCTGCAGTTGGGTCGAGTTGGGCCGTCAGCATGGCCTCCATCCCCGCATGGCGGAACGGCGCTGCAATGCTGCGCTGCGCCATCTGAAGGCATTGGCGCAGGGGTGGCCCGACCACAACGCATTCAGATCGGGAGCTTGAAGGCCAGAGCCAGGCCCATGGCCAGCAGAGCACCCACCAGCGTTTGCAGGCCATTGACCACCTCATTGCTGAGCCAGGCGATCCGCCCCTGCAAGGTGGCGCCGATCAGGCTCTCCACCAGGGTGGCCGCCACTCCCACGGCCGTAATGAGGGCCAAGGCCGAGGGGGTTTCAATCACCCCGAGGGCTGCCATCACCGCGGCCATCAACCCGCTTCCCACCACGCTCGCGCCGGTGCCCTCCAGACTGATGGCCCCTTCCGTTCCCCTGGCCACGGGCCGCAGGTTGGTGATCAAGACGGGGTGATGCCCCCAGCGCTTGCCGATCTCACTGCCAAAGGTATCCGCCAGCTTGGCCGCCAGGCTGGCGGCAAATCCGAGCAACAGCAGGGAGGCCCACGCCCCGGCAAGGGGGATAAGGCCCGCCAGGACAGCCGCCACCAGGGCCGAACCCCACACATTTTCGGGCCCCCGCCGGCCCCCGCGGGCTTCCGCCAGGCCTCTGGCCTGCTTGGCCTGGAAGCCCAACTTGGTGACGGCCGATCCCAGGGCCAGATAGGCCACAACGGCCAGCCAACCGCGCCAGCCGAGCGTTCCCCAGAGCACGGTTCCCAGGATGCCAGCGTGGATCCAGCCCTGGGGGGTGAGCAGGGGCGCCCGTTGGGCCAGGCCAATGAGCAGGGCATTCAGAAGAAGTGCCACCGCCCAGTGACCTGCCTCCTGACTGGGGAGCATGAGGGAAAGCGGCAGCATGACCCGGGGAATCTGTTGCACAGGTCTAAGGGTTGGGGGCGCAGCGGCGCCGGCAGCGGATAATCGGCTCATTCGTGCGGCGTCATCCAGGCATGTTTTTCCGGAAGCAGAAGTTTTTCCTCGATCTCACAGGCCAGCAGGGGGCGGAGCCAGAGAGCAAGACTGGCAAGGAGGCGAAGGTGACCATTGCGCCCCCGGTGGCGCCGGCAGTGAAAAAGGAGGCTCCAGCGGCCAAGGCTGCTGCAGCCAAAGCTCAGGCTCCGGCGGCTCCCGCAGCCCCCGCCGCCTCCGAACCAGGAGCGTCACCGACTCCAGCAGCAACGCGCACCACGGCTGAGGAGATTGCGATCCAGCTGGCTGCTGAGGCCGCCAGTCGTCCCGCCCCCACCCTCTCCACCTTCGCCCCCGATTGCCTCACCCCTGGCGCCGCCACCCCCCGTCGCCGCCGCAGTGCGGGCGCCAACCTGGGGGCGTTCAAGGAGATCGCCCGGGGTCTGATGAAGAGCTGAGCTGGCTCCGCCAGCCCGCCAGCCAGGCCGCCACCGCCACAGCTGCCGTCGATGTACGCAGGATCGTGGGACCTGCGCTCACCAGGATCCAGCCTTGGGATTGGGCGGCCTCCTCCTCCCCAGGGGTCCATCCCCCCTCCGGCCCGATGGCCACCCACACCGACTCGGCTGATGGGCTGGGCATCTTCTCCAGCCACTGAGGCAGGAGGGGCCTGTCAGTCCCTCGGCTGCTGGCCAGCAGCTTCACCCCTTCCATGGGAGAGGCGAACCAGTCCTGTGCCTCCTTGGGAGCGGCCAGCTCGGGCCGATGGAGCCGCTCGCATTGTTCCACGGCCTCCTTCACGATGGCTTGCCAACGTTCCTGGGGCCAACGGCCGCGCCCCACGCACCGCTCCGCCTGGAGAGGTTGCAAACGGTCGATCCCCAGTTCGGTGGCCATGCGCCAGATGAGCTCACTGTCCTGCCTCGGCAAGGCCACGGCCAGGGCCAGGGCGGGCGAGGGCGCGCTCTGGTGCTCCAGGGGCTGGGCAAGAGGTTGCTCCAACCGCAGCCGATCCTTGCCCTCCAAGAGCGCACTCCAGCGGCGCCCCTCCCCATCCACCACCTCACAGCCCTGGCCCGCGGCGAGCCTCAGCACCCGGGTGAGGTAATGGGCCTCTGTTGCGGTGAGCTCCACCTCCGGGGCCAAGCGGTGGGGGGCAATGAGCAGCCGCCGTTGCTCCCGAACCATGGCCGCCCTCCTCAGCGCAAAGGCGCTTGGGAACCACCGGCGGACCCTTCCCCTAGGGCAAACGGACTGCCGGGCTCCTCGTCGATCGGCCAGTCCTCATTGAGACCGCCGATCACCAGCTCACAGAGTTCCACCACGTCGCGATCGATCTGGCGGAGGGTGTTGATCAGCACGTCGAGGGCAAAGGCATCGCTGGTGCCCAGATCCAGCCAGCAGCGCCCCCAGGTGCCCTGATACTCCATGGCTCCCATGTTGTGCATGAGGGCGGGCAGGGCCTGATCCGCGCTCTCACCATCCCAGGGAAGCCAGCTGAGGTCGGCGCCGGCATCGTGGGCCTGAAGGTTTTCGGCGTTGAAGCCCCCTAGCTTGCCCAGGTAAAACCAGCTGTCGAAGGCTGTTTCCACATAGGCCCGTTCCCCCTGGCCGGGGGGGTGGGCAAAACGCAGCCAGAGCCAGCAGTTGAAGGGATCCAGGTCGCGAAAGCGAACGTCCACGGCAGAGCAGGGCGGTTACCTTCAGGCTGCCACCCCATGGGCTGAGCGATCCTTTGCCTGGTCCGCCTGGCGGGACGCCATGCTGGCGGCATGCTTGAGCTCCAGTCGGTCTGCTACCACCCGGCCACCGCAGCCCAGCCGGTGCTGCGTAACATCCACCTGCGGGTGCAGCCCGGGGCGCTTACCCTGGTGGCGGGGCGCAGCGGCAGCGGCAAGACCACCCTGCTTGAGGTGCTCTGCGGCCTGGCCAGAGCGGATGGGGGCACGATCCGCTGGGATGGCGAGAAAATGAGCGCCCGCCAGCTGCGCTGGCTCTGCGGGTTGGTGTTCCAGTTCCCTGAACGCCATTTTCTCGGCCTCACGGTGGGCCAGGAACTCCGCGTCGGCCAGCGCCGCGTGTCCACCGAAACCCTCCAGGCCGTGCTGAACCAGGTAGGTCTGCCGGATCTGCCGCTCACTCCGGCTCCGGAGCAACTCAGTGGGGGTCAGCAGCGCCGGCTGGCCCTGGCGGTGCAGTTGCTGCGGGATCCCAAGGTGTTGTTGCTGGATGAGCCAACCGCCGGCCTCGACTGGGTCGTGCGGGATGGGGTGCTGGATCTGCTGCAGGGGCTCGCCCAGGAGCGGGCGCTGCTGGTGGTGACCCATGAACCGGAGATTTTTGCCCGCCTTAAGCCCCAGGGGTGGCGGCTGGAGGCAGGCGAGCTGCGTCCTCTTCGCCAGGAGAGCTCCTTACGATGCCCCTAGGACGAGGGAAGGGTGATGGCTGATCAGCTGCTGCGCGCCACGGCGGCCGGAGGGGGCATCCGCCTGGTGGCGGTCACCACCACCGTGGCCAGTCGTTACGCCCGCCATCGCCATGGCTTGTCGTTTCTCACCACGGCCCTGCTGGGCCGGGCTATGACCGCTGGTTTGCTTTTGGCCAGTTCGATGAAGGTGGCCCATGGGCGGGTAAATCTCCGCATCCAATCGGATGGTCCCCTGCGGGGCTTGATGGTGGATGCGGGGCGGGATGGCACGGTGCGGGGCTACGTGGGGAATCCCTCCCTGGAGCTCGATCTGGTGGGCACAGCGGAGGGGGAGCCCGCCTTTGATTTCCGCCACGCCACGGGAACTGGCTACCTCCATGTGGTGCGCGATATCGGGGAGGGGGAGCCTTACAGCAGCACTGTGGAACTCGTGAGTGGAGGCATCGGCGACGATTTGGCTTGCTATTTGCTCCATTCCGAGCAGACCCCTTCGGCCGTGTTCGTGGGGGAGAGGCTCGACAGCCGCGGTGTGCGCTGTGCCGGCGGGTTGCTGGTGCAGGTGTTGCCCAAGGCGGCCTCCGATCCGGCGCTGGTGGCCCTGTTGGAGGAGCGCTGCAAGGAGATCACAGGATTCAGCGAGCGGCTCGAGGCGAATGCGGAGGCGCTCCACCTGCTGCTGGAAGATGTGTTCCCCGATCTGGATCCCCAGCCCTTGGAGTGGGCCGAGGCCAGGCATCCCGTGCGCTTTCACTGCCCCTGCACTCGGCGCCGCAGCGTGGGGGCCTTGAAGTTGCTGGGGCGAGACGAACTCAGCAGCATCCTGCAGGAAGAGGGCCGAGCTGAGCTCACCTGCCACTTCTGCAATGAGGTGTATGGGGTGGAGTCGGAGGAACTGCGAAGCCTGATCGCGGAATTCGAGCCAGCCTGAGCCACTTATCCGAGAAAGAGCGCTCCGGCAGATAAAACCAAGATGCCGATAGCAGCCTGAAGCTGGTAGGGCTGGATCGGCAGAGCCTGCATCATCGGCGCAGGCAGAGCGATCAGAAGGAGCTGGGACAGTCCCAGACCCAAAGCCAGCAGAAGCACAGTGAAAGCGACCGAACGGCCGAAGGTTCCGTTGCGGCGCTGAAGGTTCACCAAGGTGGTGAGGGCCGCGAGGGCCAGGAGGGCATCGGGTGCGGTGCCGGGAAAGACCAGGGCGAGCACCAGGAGAACCCCATGGCTGATGAGGGGAAACAAGCGTTCCCGACCGGTGGCCAGGGAGAAGGAGAGGGGTTGGCCTGGCTTTGAGGAGCCTCCGCCGATCCGGGGGATGGAAAGGGAGGGCAGATTGGGAAGTTGGGCCAGGGGGGGGCGGACCGGGGTGGGAAGGGTTTCCTTTTGGGACGCCGAACGTGCCGCACTGCTGACACGACCCTGTTGCCGTTCCTTGAGCCGGTCCATCAAGACAGCGTCATAGGCCGCCTCCACCTTGGAGCGGGCGAGAGGATCATCGCCAATCGCATCGAGCTTGGCCTGGCGAGCAGCCTGCACTTCTTCGAAGGTGCTCTGCGGCGCAATGCCCAGGAGGGTATAGGGGTTGGAGGGTCCTTCGGTCATCGCGCTGGCTACTCATACCCATTTAAGGGCCGCTGGGGTCAAAACAAAGGTTCAGAGCGATGGAATCCTGCCTCCCTAAGGAGTTGGAGGCGGCATGCTTCTGCTTCTGCGGGGGCTAATCGCCAGCGGCGCTTCAGCAGAGGCATCTGGGGGGGGAGATGGCTGCCCTCACGAATTTCAACCCCGTCGAGGCCCGGAAGGAAATTCACGAAATCAGAACCGCCATCATCACGGCGTCGTGCGAGCCAGAAGGGGGAAGTCATGGCTGCTGCTTGCGCACTTCACAAATTGAAATTTCATTTTGGCGGATTCTTCGCGGCACTGCGTTGGCGGTTGACCGCCTGCATGATCGGGCTGAAGGCGAATCTTCAAAGGGAAATCGGGTCGATGCCGCTCACCACGGGGGCCACGGCGTTGAGTTCCAGGGAGGGGTGGTCGTCCTGCAGCTGCTGGAGGTTCCAGCTGTTGCGGAAGAGCAGCACGGGCCGGTCCCAGGCATCGCGCACGGTTTTGCAGTTGAACACCCGGCCGATGGCGTCCAGGGCCGGCCAGCCCCCGCTCACCCAGCGCGCCACCGTGAACTCCAGGGGCTCCAGGCGGGTCTTGACCCCGTATTCGTTTTCCAGGCGGTATTGCACCACCTCCAGCTGCAGCTGGCCTACGGCGGCCAGAATCGGGTCCCGCTTGCTGAGATCCGTGTCGTAGAGCACCTGCACCGCCCCTTCCTCCCGGAGCTCATTCACCCCTTTGCGAAAACTCTTGAAAGCGGAGGGGTTGGGGTTGCGCAACCAGGCGAAGAGCTCCGGGGTGAAGCAGGGAATCCCCTCAAATTCCACCTTGGGCCCCACGTAGAGGGTGTCGCCAATAGCAAACATCCCCGGGTTATTCAGTCCGATCACATCTCCGGGATAGGCCTCCTCCACCACCTCCCGGTCCTGGCCGAAGAGCTTCTGGGGCCTCGAGAGACGGATGGTCTTGCCGGTGCGGGCGTGGCGCACAGCGAGATCTTTCTCAAACTTGCCCGAACACACCCGCACAAAGGCCACCCGGTCGCGATGGCGGGGGTCCATGTTGGCCTGAAGCTTGAAGACAAAACCACTGAATTCTGGCCGCAGGGGATCCACCTCCCCATCGCTGGAGCTGCGGGCCATAGGGCGATGGGCCAATTCCAGGAAGGCATCGAGGAAGGGCCGCACGCCGAAGTTGGTCATCGCGGAACCGAAAAACACCGG
>JBJTUM010000240.1:0-9979 GCA_046080725.1 Cyanobium sp.
CATTGGTGGCCACCGCACTCGATCCCAGTGCCGCCAGCAGACCTACAAACAGTCCGGCCCCCTGGAAGGCCCGGCTGCCTGAGCCGGGGATGTAGGGGTAGGCGGTGACCAACCCCGCCAGGAGGATGGCCCCCGACACCAGGCGCCCGGTGGGGCGGGCCCATTCCTGGTAGAAGCCCGGAAACACCAGCCGGCCCCGCTCAATGGTGGCAAACCAGGCCTTGCACCCCTGCATGGCCAAGCGGGTGAGAAAGAGGATCAGGGCCACCGCCAGGAGATTGGGGATGGCGTTGGTGCCCCTGTCCATCAGTTGGCCCAACACGCGGAGGATGTGGGCCCGCAACCCCTCGGCAATGGCCTGGGTGGGGGGGAAGAAGCTCAGTAGCAGGGGGATCAGCAGGTAGCTGGCCAGGAGCAACAGGGTCCAGTGCCCCAAGCGCCGAAGCACCTGGAGCCCTCCCCGCACCTGCTCCCCATCCAGCACCGGATTGCCCCCCCAGCGAAGGCCCACAGCCCCAAAGCGGGCATCCAGCCAGCGTTGAAGCCGGCGATTGAGCACCGTCTGGAGGTTCCACCAGAGCAGATACAGCAGCAAGACGGCCATGGCCAATGCCAACCCCCTCAGCCAGGCCTCCAAGCTGTGGGTGCTGCGGTATTGCTTGAGAGCACCGCGCAGCTGGTCGCGATAGAGTAATGCCAGCTCCTCTCGGGAGAGGGCAAAGGCCCGAGCCGCCCGTTCATCGACGGCCAGCTGGGGCTGAAAGCGGCCATCGCTGCCCAGCAGCCCCACCAGGAAGTAGGGCGGGTCCTCCCGTACCACGAGCTCGTCGGGATCGATCCGTTGGTTCTTCGCCAGCTCCTCCAGGATCCGGCTGCCACGCTCGGCCACAAGCTGGGGAGTCTGGGCGCCAGCCGCCACCCGCACCTCAAGCACCTTTCGCCCATCGAGAGTGATCCACGCTGGGCTCGGCAACCCGTCCGAAGCCTTCTGAGCCGCCTGCGTCGGCGCCGCCACGGTTCCCCTGAAACCCATGGGCAGGATCAGGGCCGCCATCACCAGCGTGAGCACGACCCAGCGCTTCACCCATCCCCTCGCTGCTCGGACGACTCCACCCATGACTGCGCCGGTTCACACCTCAAACCAGCTTGGCGCCGGCCCATCCGGGCGTCAGCACAAGCGCAGTTCAGGTCCAGGCGACCAGCGCGGCTCCCAGGGCAATTAGCACCACTCCACCCCACTGCAGGGGGCTGAGGGTTTCCCCCAGAAAGGCCACACCGCCAATGGCCACGAGCACCACGCTGAACTTGTCGATGGGGGCAACCCGCGCCACGGGACCCAACTGCAGCGCCCGGAAAAAGCACATCCAAGAGCCAGAGGTGGCCAGACCAGAGAGCAGGAGAAACATCAGACTCCGACGAGGCAGGGACGACAGGGGTAGCCCCTCTCCCCGCGTCAGCACCACCGCCGCCAGGAATAGCAGCACCACGAGGGTGCGCAGCAGGGTGGCCAGGTTGCTGGGAAGCCCCTCCACGCCGACCTTGGCAAACAAGGAGGTGAGGGCCGCCAGGAGGGCAGCGGCCACGGCCCAGAATGACCATTGGTTCCAGAGTTCAGCCATGGGTTCTTCCCTCTTCCAGCCTTGCTAGCCACGGGAACGCAGCACGGCTTCCGCCACGGCCAGATCAAAGGGGGTGGTGAGTTTGATATTCGACGCCGGGGCCTCCAGCACCCTCACCGGGAACCCCAGTCGCTCATACAGGGCCGCATCGTCGGTGACACTCCAGCCCTCCTCCTGGGCCAGTCGATGGGCCTGACGGAGCTGCTGCACCGCAAAGCCCTGAGGGGTTTGGGCTGCCCAGAGCTGCTGCCGGTCGGGGGTGGCCAGAATTTGGCCCCCGCCGTCCACCTGCTTGATCGTGTCGCTCACCGGGCTGGCCGCGATGATGCCCTCCCCCACAAGGAGGGCCTCCCTGAGGGCACCGGCGCAACGGCTGAACAACTCCGGGGTCGCCAGACAACGGGCGCCGTCATGGATTAACACCGCCTCGGCCTCCCCGGGCAAGGCCGCCAAGCCGAGACGCACGGAGTCCTGGCGGGTCGCCCCGCCCAGAATCCATTGGATCGGCTTGGCCGGCCCCGCAGTGGCCAAGATCGCCGCGATGGCCGGACCATCCCCCTGTTGGCCCATCACCCCGATCCAGCGAATGTCCTCACAGGCCAGGGCAGCATCCAGAGTCCAGGCCAGAACGGGCCGTCCCGCCACAGGCAGCAGGAGCTTGTTGACCTCCGCTCCCATGCGGCGGCCACTTCCAGCAGCAGCGATCAGCAAATGCATCCAGCTCCTCCAACACGCACAGACGGCCTGGTGACTTGCTCCATACAATCAGGCTTACCGCCCCCGCTCCTCGATGCGTGCCCTGTTTCTGGTCCCCGGGGACGCTCTCCAACAATTGCAGGTGCTTCCGGCAGCTGCCGCCGTAGCGGACAACCTGGGGTTCAGTCTCCAGGTGGCCTGCTCTCCCACCGCGGCTCCGGTGTGGAAGCTGCTCCCAGCCGTTGAGAAGGTGATTCCCTTTTCCTTTAGTGATGCCAGCCTGGCGGACTGGGCCAATTTGCTTGGGTCCATTCGGGAGCCTGATTTCCAGGTTTGCCTCAATCTGGCCAGTGGCCGCCAAGTGGATCTGATGCTCTCCATGAGCCATATCCCCACGCGCATTGCCACGGCGGGATTTTCTGCCACGGAGCTGGTGAGCCTGCCTCGGGGAGGGTGGCCCAGCGAGGAGCTTGCGGCCTACCTAAAGCCCATCGGCGTTCCCCTGGACGCCGACCGGTTCCGCCTCTCCCTTCCGAAATCAGCCTTGGAGAAGGCCGCCGCCAGCCTCCCCCCAGGGGAGGGGCCCATGCTTCTTCTGGTGCCGGCGGGGGTGCCTGGCGACTGGCCCCAGGAGCGATGGAAGGGTTTACCAGCCACCATTGGAGGAAAGATTCCGGGGCTGCGTCACCAGGTGCAGACACCTGCCAAGCCAGGGGCCCTGCTGGAGCGGGCGGCCCAAGTGGCGGGCAGCGATGTGGTGCTCACCAGCGATCCCATCACGGAGGAACTGGCCCTGTTCTGCGGCGTGCCCCTGGTGGCCCTCGGCCGCAGCCCCGACTCCCTCCCCAGCCGAGAGGGGGTGAGGGGTTTGGCCGACCCTTCGGGCCTGGCCACCCTCAGCGATGCGGAGGTGCTCAACGCCCTTGGCCTGGCCTAGATCCCTGCTCCGACGCGGCAAAACCAGAAACCCGCGCGTGCACCGGCCGCGCCGCCCGCCCCCCACCTCCCGCCTCAGGCATCCCTGGCTGATCCCGCTGATCGCCCTAGTGATCGTGGTGAATGCCAGTGCCATCGGCTATCGCCTTACCGAGGGCTGGGAATGGGGGGATTGCTACTGGATGGTGGCGATCACGATCCCCACGATCGGCTACGGCGAAGTGCATCCCCTGACTCAAGAGGGGCGCATCGTGACCGTGTTCTCCATCATCGGCGGACTCGTTGTGGTGCAGCTGGGCCTCCAAAGTTTGCTGGGGCTCGCGGAAACGGGTTACTTTCAACGTCTACAGGAGCGACGGCTCCTGAACTGGCTTAGGCTGATGAATGATCACGTGATCCTCTGCGGCTATGGCCGCATCGGCCGGGAGATCGCCGCCCAGCTCAGCCGTGAGGGCACCCCTCTGCTGGTGGTGGAGATGGATCAGGAACGGAGAGACGCTGCTGAGGCTAAGGGCCTGCCCGTGCTTCTGGCGGATGCCACCCTGGACGAGACTCTCATCGATGCAGGCATTCACCGCTGCAGGAGCCTGGTAGCGGCCCTGCCGAACGACGCCGCCAACGTGTATGTGGTGCTGAGTGCCCGGGCCATGGCCCCTCGGTGCCGTCTCATCGCCCGCTCCGACAGCGAAGAGGCCGAGCGGAAACTGCGGCAAGCCGGGGCCGACCAGGTGGTGAGCCCCTATGTGGCCGGGGGCCGCACCATGGCCTCCACCGCCACCCGCCCTCTGGCGGTCGACTTCATGGAATTGCTGGCAGGTTCGGATTGTGAGGTGGAGGAATTTCAACTCAGCGACAATCCCTCCCAGTTGGGTGAGATCAACGGCCGCACCTTGGCTGAGCTGGATCTGCGAGGTCGCTCTGGAGCCTTGGTGCTGGCGATTCGTATGCCGGCACCGGCTGTCGTGAACCCCTACTCCTACCGAGGGACCAGCTATGGAAATACCCCAACCCTGGTGGCCAATCCCGGGGGTAACACAAAGCTGGGACCAGGTCAGCTGATGGTGGTGCTGGGCAGCAAGAAACAGCTTGATCTTTTCCAGAAGCTGCTGGGCAATGCGGTGGTGAGTGTGGAACAAATGCCGGGCTGAAACCTCTGAAGCCAGGTGCGGACATACGATCGCCGCCGCAGCCGCTCCTCCGCCATGACCAGCCACCCCAATCCCACCATCGGGGACAGGTCAAATGCACTCGCTGGGCAGGTGGCCCTTGTGACGGGCGCTAGCCGGGGCATTGGCCGCGCCATCGCCCAGGAGCTGGCCGCTGCCGGCGCAGAGGTCGTGGTGAATTACGCCCGTTCTCCGGAGGCGGCAGCGGATGTGGTGGAGGGCATCGTGAAGGCGGGCGGACAGGCCTGGTCTTATCAAGCCAACGTGGCGGAGGAAATGGATGTGGAGGCGATGGTTCAGGACATCGTGGGGCGGCGCGGAAAGATTGACGTTCTTGTGAACAATGCCGGCATCACCCGGGACGGCCTGGTGATGCGAATGAAAACGGCAGATTGGCAGACCGTGATCGATCTCAATCTCACCGGCTGCTTTCTCACCACCAGGGCTGTGAGCAAGCTGATGCTCAAGGCCCGCAGAGGCCGCATCATCAACATCACCTCTGTGGTGGCCTTGATGGGCAATCCGGGCCAGGCGAATTACAGCGCGGCCAAAGCGGGCCTGATCGGCCTCACCCGGAGCAACGCCGCGGAATTTGCCAGCCGAGGGGTCACAGTGAACGCTGTGGCTCCGGGCTTCATCGAAAGCGAGATGACGGCGAGTCTGGATCAGGAGCCGATTCTCAAGGCGATCCCCCTGGGACGGATGGGCCACCCCCAGGAGGTGGCTGGAGTGGTGCGCTTCCTTGCCGCCGATCCGGCGGCGGCCTACATCACCGGCCAGGTGCTGCAGGTGGATGGGGGAATGGTGATGCGTTAAGAAACAGGATCGGGATCCTCGGCCCCTGGGGTCGCCAGGGGCTGGCCAAGGTCTTCACGCAAGCGGCGGATTCGCTGCAGCAGCCGCAGCCGACGGCTTCGGGCCGTGATGGTGAGAAACAGGCGGATCGGCACGTACACCAAGGCCATCACCAGGCCGAGGGAGGCGATAAGGAGAAACACAAGCCCATCCGCAGCCGCAGGAGTGGAGAGGGCACGGTCAGCGGCGCCCTCAAGAGTCTGCTGGAGGATCTCCTCCATTGGGCCAAGATCTGTTTGCACAGGGCCGACCCTACCGGCCGCCAACCCAAAATGAGACCGTCCCATCTGGATCTGGTGACGGAAGCCCTCCGTATGGGAGCCTGGAAAGCAAGCCAGTGCTCCACACGTTTGATTCATGGCCAAACTGATTCAGTTCTCCGACGCCTCCAGAGACTCCCTGGAACGGGGTGTCAACGCTCTGGCCGATGCGGTCCGAGTCACCATTGGGCCCAAGGGCCGCAATGTGGTGCTGGAAAAGAAATTTGGCTATCCGGACATTGTTAATGACGGGGTGACGATTGCCAAGGAAATCGAACTCTCCGACCCCTTCGAAAACCTGGGCGCCAAGCTGATGCAGCAGGTGGCCTCCAAAACCAAGGACACCGCTGGCGATGGCACCACCACCGCCACCGTGCTCGCCCAGGCGATGGTTCGCGAAGGTCTGCGAAACGTAGCGGCAGGTTCCAATCCCGTCGAACTCCGCCGTGGCATGGAGCTCGCGGTGAACCGTGCCGTGCAGGGGATCGCCAGCCGCAGCACCCCTGTTCAGGGGGCAGCCATCCGTCAGGTGGCCACCGTGAGCTCCGGCAATGACGAGGAAGTGGGTCGGATGATTGCGGAGGCCATGGACCGGGTAAGCACCGATGGGGTGATCACAGTGGAGGAATCCAAATCCCTGGCGACAGAGGTGGAAATCACCGAAGGGATGGCGATTGATCGTGGCTACAGCTCCCCTTACTTCATTACGGATCAGGAACGAAGGGAGTGCAGCTTCGACCATCCCTTGCTCCTCCTGACCGACCGCAAGATCAATAGCGTGACGGATCTGGTCCCTGTTCTCGAAGCTGTATCCCGCAGTGGTCGGCCGCTGGTGATCATCGCCGAGGAGGTGGAGGGCGAAGCCCTGGCCACCCTGGTGGTCAACAAGACCAGGGGCGTTCTCCAGGTTGCTGCCGTGAAGGCCCCAGGGTTTGGCGAACGGCGCAAGGCCATGCTGCAGGACATTGCGGTGCTTACAGGGGGCACGGTGATCAGTGAAGACCGGGCCATGGGCCTCTCCAAAACCACCCTGGAAGATCTCGGCCAGGCCGAGCGCATCACCATCAGCAAGGATGAGACCACGATCCTTGCCAAGGAAGACCGCAAAGCTGCCATTGACCAGCGGATCGCCTCCATCAAACGGGAGCTGGATGTCACGGAATCCGAGTACGACAGGGAAAAGCTCTCCGAGCGGATCGCCAAGCTGGCCGGTGGGGTGGCCGTGATCAGGGTTGGAGCTCCGACAGAAACGGAACTCCGCAACCGCAAGCTGCGTATTGAGGACGCGCTGAATGCCACTCGAGCCGCGGTAGAGGAAGGCATCATCCCTGGGGGAGGAACTGTGCTCCTGGCCCTGGCCGATGATCTCGACGCACTCATGGCCACCCTCAGCGGCGACCAGATCACCGGGGTGCGTCTGATTCAGTCCGCTCTCAAGGAGCCTGTGCGGCAGATCGCCAGCAATGCTGGAGCCAATGGGGATGTGGTTGTGGAGCAGATCCGCCGAGAGGGCAAAGGCTTCAATGCCCAGACCGGAAACTACGAGGATATGTTGACTGCTGGAATCTTGGATCCTGCCAAGGTGGTACGACTGGCCCTCCAGGATGCCGTATCCATTGCTTCCCTCATCCTCACCACCGAAGCGGTCATTGCCGACCGGCCTGAACCTGCCGGTGCCGTCCCCGCCGGAGACGGAATGGGTGGAATGGGTGGAATGGGTGGAATGGGTGGAATGGGTGGAATGGGGATGCCCGGGATGATGTGAGCTTCCCTAAAAGGCGCTCACCAACTTGGCATGAAGTCGACACACCGCTGTGGCCTGCTTCGGCGGATTGCTGGAGCAGAGCTTGCCAAGTTCACGGTTGAGTGCTTCAAATTGGGCCAAATGACCTGGGCTCAAAGGGAAAGCCGCCGCACCTAACAACACAACGCTCAAGAGTGCTTTAGAGCCCAAGGGTGATCGCGTTGACTGCGGCCTCCCCAGCCACAGAAGAGATTCAAGAGCCATGGCTGTTGTTCAGCCTCCAGACTTACAACCTCATGCTGTCCATAGAAGGAACCGAAGTGATGCTGACTACAGAAAGATTTGTGATCCTTCATTTAAAATTTTTACATATCGTGCCACCTGGAGGTCCACTCCCGTGATGGCCGTACCGACAACCACAAAATCAGCGCCCCCGTTCAGGGCCTGCAGAGCCTGTTCAGGGGTGCCAATGCCCCCTTCACAGACCACTGGAACCTCAGTCGGCAAGGCTCTGCGAAGCTCGCGAAGTAGCGCAAAGGCTGGTGGGACGAATCCCTTGGTGGCTTCGGTATAGCCATAAAGGGTGGTGCCTACCCATGCACAGCCCAACTCGGCAGCGTGCACTCCCGAATGCAGAGAATCCACATCGGCCATCAGGGGCACACCCAGATCCTCTTGGGCCCGCCGCACCAGATTGTCCAACAGCTCACCCTCTGGCCTTGTGCGCAGAGTGGCATCGAGGGCCACCAGATCAGCGCCGGCGGCCCACACGGCTTGAAGATCCTCCCAGCGGGGGGTGATGTAAACAGAGCTATCAGCCCAGGTTCTCTTCCAGAGGCCGACAATCAACGCATTGGGGCAGCGCAGACGAACCGCGGCGATATGTTCGGGGCTTTCCAATCGCACTCCAGAGGCCCCATTGGCCAGGCAGGACTCCGCCATCGCCGCAATCGCCAGGGGATGGCGCAGGGGAGAACCTTCTGGCGCCTGAACGGACACAATCAGCGACCCCTTCAAGGGCGACCAATCGGTGAGGGAAGAACGGGTCAAGACCCTGACCTGGACTCGAAAGCACCGGGTAGCCAAACCAGCCAGCGTGCCAGGGCAGGGGAGATCGGGGCGGGTGAGTGGTGGCCTCGTTTGACGTCCTTCCTGGAACGACGGGGAGGAGGGGGAGGCCCGCTGGATTGCCCCTCCATCTCAAAGGTGGGCACGGGAGCGGCTGCTCTGTTCTCCAGATCCTCCAGGGGAAATGGCTCGTTGAAATCTGGCCCAGAGAGACTGGGAGGATCGGGAAAGGCTTGGGGTGGCACGTTGTTCGGATGGGGATCGCCAACAGAGGTGGGCAGCGGGGGGAAGGCAACCTCAAGGGGAGCAAACGCCTCATCCAACGCCACAGGGGAGGGGAGATCAGAGGAGGGGAGGGAGCTTGGCAGCGGTGCGAAGGAGGGCTTGGCTAGCAGGGGGAGCAACCAGGAACGGACTGCCTCGCAGTCGGCCCCATGCGCATCGGCCCTTTGCATAACCAATTCAAGGGCATCCATCCCATAACGATGGACATAGCGCTCGGCAAGCTGCATGGCTCGGGGAGCATCCTGATTCTTAATCGCCTCCAATAACGCTTCATCCCCATCAAGGACCGTGTGAGGGGAATCGGGCGGAGTGCCGACTCCATCGCCAGAGGAATCAGTAAAGGGAGATGGATTCACTGCAACTTTCGATCGAGCAAGGGGCGCACGGACAAAAAGAGGACCAAGGCAAGGGTCAGCAGGATGGCCAAACAACCGATGCCGGTGAGGTTTCCGTAGGGAGCCTGAAGCACCACTTGGGACAGAACATCGGAGCCATTGTAAGCGGCACGAATTGGCTCTATCGCAAGGGTGAGGGGATTCACAGAAGCCAACCAAGCCAACCAGGCAGGCATAAAGGAGAGAGGGGCTAACGCCGTGCTGGCAAAGAGAAGAGGCAGATTGACAACAAATATTATAGCAATGAGCTCGATATGACCAGGAAGCGCGAAGGCCAGACCTAGGCTGAGGGCTGTCACCGCAAAGACCAACAATGTCAGCGTTAGAAACACCAAGAAGAATCCGAACACACCTGGCCAGCCATAACCCAGCAGCCCCGCGACCAAAACGATGGCCATGCTCTGAAGAAGGCTCAAGGATAGAATATACAGAACGGAGGCGAGAACTATAGAACTGCGCGAACGCAGAGGGGCTACAAGAAGACGATTAAGAAAACCAAACTCCCGGTCAAACATCACCGGCAAGCCTGCGTTCAATGCGGCGCTGAATGCAGTAAAAACAATCACCCCTGCTCCGAAAAAATGTCCATAACTCTCCGAGCCAGGCAAAAGACCGGCCGGAGCTTTGGCAAACAAAGCACCAAACAAAAACAACCAGATCAGGGGCTGTAGCACTCCAGCAAAAAGGGTGGATGGGCGCCGAACCAACTGGACAAACAACCGCCGGGTCAGAGCCAGGGTCTCCTGGATCACCTCGGCAAGAGCAGAGGGGGGAGCCGCCTCAGACGGCAGAGGGCTCAACATGGGTGAAACACGGGTCAAGAAAGGTTTGGAGCTTCGGGGGACCGTGATGGGTGTCTTGGAATACGGATGCGGTTAGGTCAGCGCATCTGTTTTTTTCTCTCCTCCTTCGCATCTCTCTGGCCAACAACAGCCAGTTCCGCATCCATCAGAGT
>JBJTUM010000241.1:0-11503 GCA_046080725.1 Cyanobium sp.
GTCGCCCGTGCCCTGCACCCGAGCATGCACCCGCCGCCCCTCGAAGCGGATCGACACCACGTTTCCGGAGCGGGCATAGTCCCAGGCCCGCTCCAGCCGTTTCTTGTAGCGGTAGGAGTTGATCAACTCCATCCACTGCTCCACCCACCAGGGCTGCTGGCCCAGGCCCTGCTGGCCCAGCTGGGTGGCGATCGCGGGAGTGGAGACCGTCATGGCCGCCGCTGTCGATGATGGGGGAATTATCCCGCGCAGGCCACCCCCGGCTTTTCGGCAGGTGGCCACGACTGGCCGCTGCACCGGTCGTCTCCAGATCCCTGCTGCTGGCCCCGAGCGCGAGGGGGCCCTGCGTAGCCTCGCTGCAGCATCGGAACACCAATGGCCCGCTTGGCCCGCCGCCTGGCCGCCAACGCCCCAGGCCCCTTTTATGTCGATGCCAGCTGCATCGACTGCGGCACCTGCTGGCGCTGGGATCCCGCCCACTTCGCCCCCGGCGGGGGCCAGGCTCGGGTGGCGCAGCAGCCGGAGGGGGATCGGGCCACGGTGCGGGCCCTGTTGGCACAGCAGGCCTGTCCGGTGGCGGCCATCGGCTCCCCCGCCGAGCTCCTCCGGCATCACAGCACCACTCTGGCCAAGGAGGGCTTTCCCGCTCTCCTGGTGTCCCACCCCCTTGCCGACATCCATGACTGCGGCTGGGCATCCCGCCAGAGCTTCGGAGCCAGCAGCTACCTGCTGGTGCGGCCCCCCGAGGCGGGCGGCAACGTGCTGATCGATTCCCCCCGCTTCAACGCCCCCCTTGCTCGCCGTATCGTCGCCCTCGGGGGTCTGGCGGCCATCGTGCTCACCCACCGCGACGATGTGGCCGATCAGGCCCGCTGGGCCGCCCATTTCGGCTGCCCCCGCTGGATGCATCGCGCCGATGCCGACGCGGCTCCCGGGGCCGAGCATCGTGTGGAGGGCCGCGCTCCCGTGGAAGGCCCGGCAGGCCTGTGGCTCGTGCCCACGCCGGGTCATACGGAGGGCTCCATGGTGGCCGTGCTCGGGCAGGCGGGCAGCGTCGAGGGGCAGGTGCTCTTCAGTGGTGATCACCTCTGGTGGAGTGAACGCCTCGAACAGGTGGTGGCCTCCCGCCGCTATTGCTGGTGGAACTGGCCGGAGCAGGTGCGTTCCGTGGAGGCCCTGCTTCCCCTGGACGTGCGCTGGCTGCTTCCGGGCCATGGGGATCGCCGGGCCTTTGCCCCCGGGGGGTGGGCCCCTGCGCTCCGCACCACCCTGGAGAAGTGCCGGGCGCAGACCCCTGCAGAGGATCCCGCATGAGATCCGCGCTCGCGGGCATGGGGGCCCTGATCCTGGCTGTCGTGCCTGCTTCTGTGCTGGCCCAACCCACCCTCTCTTGGGGCCCCTGCCCCGTGCTGGGGAGCCCAGGGTTGGAGCCGGGGATCGACTGCGCCACCTTGCCTGTTCCCCTGGATCATGGGCGTCCCCTCGGCGCCCAGTTGGCGTTGCGGGTGGAGCGACTGCGGGCCACCGGTCCTGGCCCCCGCCTGGGATCGCTGGTGCTGCTCGATGGGGCGCCTGGGGCCGCCGATGCCCTGTCTCTGGCCGCCATGGCCCGGGCTCTGCCCCCTGCCCTCCGCAGCCGGTTCGACCTGCTCACCTGGCAGCGGCGAGGCACGGGCCGCCGGGGTGAGCCTGGCGCCCTGCACTGCTGGCCGTCCGAGGAGGAGGCGCGCGGCTGGCGCGCTCGCCAGCCCCCCAGCCTCCCGGTGGGCTCTTCAGCGGAGACCCGTTGGCTTGCCCACTGGGCCGAGCTGGCCCGCGCCTGCGAGCGCCATCAGGGCCAGCTGCTCCCCCACCTGAGCACGGCCGACAGCGCTCGAGACCTGGAGCTGTTGCGCCAGGCACTCGGGGAGCCCACCCTGCGGCTGCGGGCCAGCGGGGTGGCGAGTTTGATTGGGGCCACCTACGCCAACCTCTATCCCCGCACAATGGGTGCTCTGGTGTTGGATGGCCCCGTCGACCCCTACGCCTGGGGCGACAACGGCAATCCGCTGGTGACGGAAGGCACCGACATTCGGCTGGAGCGGGATCTGGGCCTTGGAGCCACCCTGGTGGCCTTTGTCCGCCGCTGTGCCGCCGTGGGGCGTCCCCGCTGCTCTTTTGCTCCCGCCGCTGCGGGCGCCCCGGAGGTCAGCGGGGAACGGCGCTACGCCGAACTCCTGGCCCGCCTGCGGCAAGGTCCCATTCGCTGGGGCGACCAGAGGCTGGGAGCCGGTGAGGTGTTCGGCCAGCTGCGTCAGCGGCTGCAGACCGTGCCGTCCGGTGAGCCTGGCAGCGGGTGGGAGGGGGCTGCCCGGTTCCTCGAAGCCCTTCTCCGCGGGAGTGGGACGGACGGATCGCAGGAGCTGTCAGCGGTGGATGGGGCCCCGGAGCAGGCCCTGGCCCTGCGCTGCAGCGAAACCCCCCAACCGCGCCAGCAAGGGGCGCTTCAGGCCCTGGCGGAGTGGGCCCGGAGCCGCTCGGGGCCCCTTGGGCCCTGGGTGGTTTGGAGCGATGCTCGCTGTGCGGCCTGGCCAGCGGCCGCCGCGCCCTATCGCGGACCCTGGGCCCACCCCACCCCGGGTCCCGTTTTGGTGATCGGACACCGTTTTGATCCGGTCTTCCCTTTTCAGTCGTCCCTCGCGATGGCCAGGGAGCTGGCCCAGGGCCAGCTGTTGAGCGTGAATGGAACCGGCCACACGGTGCTGAGGAATCCAAGTGCCTGCGTGGCCCGCCATGAAGCGGCCTATCTCCTCACGGGGGTGGTCCCCCCTCTGGGCACGGTCTGCACCACTGATTCCCCGCCTTTTGGAAGCAGTGATTGAAGGGGAGGCCCGTCAGGGAGCCGTGCCCCTGGCTGTCTACGTTGGTGGTCTCTTGGGTTGCGGAGCGAAGCCTGCCATGGAGACATTGTCTCGGTGCCAAGTGTTCACCGGTTCCGTTCGCTGGCCCGTTTGCAGCCCTCTCCTGGCGCTGCTGCTGCCGACAGTGCTTTCTCCAGCACAGGCCCAAATCCAACTCCGCTGTGAGGGCACCCTCCTGGAAGCGCGCGGGAGCGCCGAGCGGGAGTTGGCCATTGGTCAGTTGCGTTTCAGCTTGTCCTTGGAGGCGGAGCAGCGCAGCAGTGATCGGGCTCTGGCCCTGTTGCAGGAGCGCTTGGCGTCCATTCGATCTGTCCTGCAGGGCCTTCAAGTTCGGGAGCTTCGGGTCAGCTCACCCTCCACCTGGCAGCGTCCTGCGGAATCCGGTAAGCCTGCGATCACCCAGGCGTCTCTTCAGGTGAGTGGCCTCCTGGATCCCAGTCGCTTACAGGCCCTCATCCGCCAGGGGGGTGCCCTCCCCGGGGTGCGCTTGGCTCCGGTGAGTGCGGAAGCCGATCCAGCGCGCTCGGGCGACACCCGGAGGGCCCTGCTCGCAGCGGCCTACCGACAGGCCTTCCACCGTGCCCAGGATGTGGCTTCCGCTCTGGGGTTGGCCTCCCTCAGGCCCCTGGAGGTGCAGGCGGAGGATGATCGCCCCCCCTATGTGGCTCGCGCGCCGATGGCGGCCAAGGCCGAAGTGCCCCCGTTTGACCCCAACGAATTGACCCCACCAAAGGATTCGGCCTCCATGCTGGTGCGCTTCTGCGCCCGTTGATCTCAACCTTCCTCCAGGGCCACCAGCTCCTTGAGCTGACTCACATCAAGCCCCCCTAGCCACTCTTCTCCACTTCCCACGATGTCGGATGCCAATTTCGACTTCTCCTGGATCATGCGGTCGATCCGCTCCTCCACCGTGCCGCTGGTGATGAACTTGTGCACCATCACTCGGTTGGTCTGGCCGATGCGGTAGGCCCGGTCGGTGGCCTGGTTTTCCACGGCCGGATTCCACCAGCGGTCGATATGGAACACATGGCTGGCCCTGGTGAGATTGAGCCCCACCCCACCGGCCTTGAGGGAGAGCAGAAACAGCTGGGGACCCCGGGGGTCCTCCTGGAACCGGTCCACCATGGCCTGCCGCTCACTCTTGCTGCTGCTCCCGCTGAGAAAGGGCACTTCCTGCCGCCAGCGCCGTTGCAGGTGCAGCTGCAGGAGATGGCCCCATTCGGCGAACTGGGTGAACAGCAGGGCCCGATCCCCCGCCTCGATCACTTCTTCGAGGATTTCTTCCAGCCGCTGCACCTTGGCGCTGCGAGCGGCAAAGCCGTTGTCCACGCACTCTTCCTTGAGGGCGAGGGCGGGATGGTTGCAGATCTGTTTGAGGCGAGTGAGGAGGGCCAGCACCTGGCCGTGCCGTTGTCCCAAGGGGGCGCGGGCGATGGCATCCAGGCTCTCCTCCACGGTTTTTCGGTACAGCTTCACCTGCTCGGGCGCCAGCCCCACCCATTCCCGGAGCTCCACCTTTTCAGGCAGGTCGGAGATGATGGATTTGTCGGTTTTGAGTCGCCGCAGGATGAAAGGGCCCACCCGGGCCTTCAAGTCCCGCAAGGAACTCATGTCGCCGTAGCGCTCGATGGGGAGCCGGTAGCGCTGGCGGAAGAAGCCCTCATCCCCCAGTACCCGTGGGTTGAGGAAGTCCATCAGGGCCCAGAGCTCACTCACGCGGTTTTCCACAGGGGTGCCTGTGAGGGCAATCCGGAACCGACTCTGCTTGCGCGGACGCGCCAGATCCCGGGCGGCCTGGCTCTGCTTGGCGAAGGGATTCTTGATCGCCTGGGCCTCATCGATGACCACCCCCTGCCAGTCGATGGTCTCCAGCAGCTCACTGTCACGCTGGAGCAGGCCGTAGCTGGTCAGCAGCAGGTCGATATCGTCGAGCGCCTTCTTCAGGGCCGCTTCGTTGCTGGGCCGTCTCGGGCCGTAGTGCTCACGCACCGAGAGCTCTGGGGTGAACCCCGCGGCTTCCCGTTTCCAGTTGGTGAGCACCGATGTGGGTGCCACCAGCAAAACGGGCCGCTTGAGATCCCCGGCCACCTTGAGGTGTTGCAAAAACGCCAGCAACTGGATCGTCTTGCCTAGACCCATATCGTCCGCCAGGCAGGCCCCCTGGTCGAAGCGGTGCAGAAAGGTGAGCCAGCCCAACCCCCGCTCCTGATAGGGCCGCAGTTGGCCGGAGAACCCCTCTGGAGCAGGCAGGGGGTCGGGCGCCTTCTGCTGGTGGTACTGCTCCAGCACCGCCTGGAGCCGGGGGCCGGCCAGGAAGCGATGCACCGGCAGGCGCATCAGGGTGTCGCCATCGCTGGCCGTGAGGCGCAGGGCCTCATCCAGGCTCAGGCTCGGATCGGCGGCGCAGAACCGCTCCGCATTCTTGAGATCCCCGGGGCGCAGCTCGATCCAGGCTCCCTTGTGCTGCACCAGGGGGCTGCGCTTGGCGGCCAGCCGCTCCAGATCCTTCAAATTCAGGGTGACGCCGCCGATCATCAGTTCCCAACGCCAATCCAACCCCTCACCCAGGCTCAGCCCCCTGGACTTGCTAGGCAGTTCCGCTTCGATCGACAGGCCCAATCGGCTTGCTAGACCGCCGCTCAGGCTCGGGGGAAGAACCACCCCTACCCCCACATCGCGCAGTTGGTTGGCAGCGGTCCGCACCAGCACGAAGGCTTCCGCCGGCGTGAGTTGCATCTGCTCCGGTGTGGCGCTCTCCAGGCCCCGGGCGAGCGGTTCAAACACCTGCAGGGCCCTCCCCAGGCCCTCCAACAACAGTTCTCCCGCCTGGGGCACCTCCACTTCCCCCAGCTGCAGCACGCTGTCTCCGGCCGCCCACACCACCCCAGCGTTCAGCCGCAGCGTGGGTTCTGCTTCCGCCTGCAGGGAAAAGCGCAACTCCCAGAGCTCCTCCCCATCGGCGGGCGTGAAGAGCTCGAGGCAAGCTCGGGCAGGAGCCACCCGTCCCGCCACGCCTTCGCGCCAGTGGTGGGTGGCAGTCTCCAGGCGCTCCGTCTGCTCCGGATCAAGGCCCAGCTGGCCATCACCTCGGCCGAGGGCTTTTTGCCAGGCCGTCAACAGGGGGTCGAGCTCCTTGACTCCAGGAGCAAATCCGTTGCGGAGTTGGCCATCCAGCAGGGCCTCGAGCAGGCTGGCCACCCGCAAGCGGCCGCTTCCTGGTCGGCGGCAGGCCAGGGCCCTTTCCGTGGGGGTGCCAGAGGCGACGGCGCAGGTAGCCACCTGTGGCAGGCCCATGGCGAGCTCTTCCAGCCGGCGTCGGTCGCCTTCCCGATTGAGCAGCGGCAGCCAGCAGGCCCTGCCCTCCTCCACCTGGGGAAGCCAACGCCCCCGGGCAATCAGGCTTTGGGCCCACCGTTGCAGGTGGCTCCACCAGCGCAGCTCATCCGCCAGGTCGGGGTGGTGCCCCGAGAGGGGAAGGGTGCTGAGCCACTCCGCCGCTGCCCCCGGTTCCATGGCCAGCCCTTCCACCTTCCAGGGCCACCAGGTCAGTTGGGTGGGGATGGGTTCGCCGGCCTGAAGGGGAAGTCCACTCCAGGGACCCTCCGCTGATGAGCGGCGGCCCTTGGCCGCCTGGGTGCGACTTGGCAGGGTGAGGCTGGCATTGGCAGGTCTGAGAGCCTCAGACCAAAGTTCGTGCTCCTGGAGCCAGTCCGCCAGGTCATCCCAGTTCAGGGTGAGGGGATGGTCCGGCACTCCCGTCTCCGGTTTCGCCGGGCTGGCCGCGCGCCAGGTGTCGGCCCACAACAAGAGTCGGCCTCCCGCTCCTTCCGGGGGAAACAGCCAGGTGGCGTGCAGCAGGCTCATGGCCGCGGGGCAGGCAGCAGGCGCTGGGCCCACTGGAGCAGCAGGGCACTGCCGATCAGCGGCCACCAGAGTGGCAACCAGATCAACAGCGCTCCCATCATCAGGGATGACAGCGCCCCTGTCAGCTCCTCCAGGGTGAATGGCCCCGATTCGAGGGAAAAGAGGGGCCAGCTCTCGGACCAGGGGAAGGGGGCGGCAAGACTGCGGATGGCGCAGATGGCTCCCACCAGGCCGGCCTGGAGATGGCCATCATCCGGGTCGACTCGCTGCAGGTGAAAGGCCAGCAAGCCATAAAAAAAACCACATCCCCCGGCCCGCAGGGCGCCATCCATAAGGGCCCCTACCTCCTGGGGCCGAGGCAGCAGCAGGGCCAGACCACCGGAGAAGATCGCCGCCAGCAGAGCCCAGCCCAGCGATTGAAGGCGCAGGTGCGCCCGATGCTCGCTGACGTTCGAGGGAGAGGGCACGCGGAGGCAGGCCATTCCGCATGGATCATGCCCCACCACAGAACCTTCAGCCAGTGCCAACCATGGCCGATGACTCTCCGTTGGGGGATTCCTAGGAGTGATCGCGAAGGGAATAGCCCAGCCAGCGGCAGTCGAGGCCGCCGTGGCTCACCGGGATGCGCTGGGAGGCCTTGAGCCGCAGGGCTCCGGTGAGTCCTGGCTGACCGCTCAGCAGCCACAGGTTCCAACCAGGGGCCTGCTGGCGGAGGCGGTGGCCCAGGGCTCGGTAGAGCTCTTCCAGCTCCTGGCGCTCCCCCAGTCGCTCTCCAAAGGGAGGATTGGTCACTACCACTCCAGGGCCAGGGGGCGCGGTGAATGCGTCCGCTTCGCCGAGCTCGAAACGGATCCATGGGGCCACGCCCGCTGCCTTGGCATTGGCCTTGGCCTGGGCCAGCACCTCAGGGTTGTGGTCTCGGCCCACGAGGGTCGCTAGGGGATGACCATCGGCCAGGGTGGAGCGGGCGAGCGTATGGGCAGCCCTCACCTCCTGCTCCCAGAGGGTGGGGTTGAAATCGGGCCAGCGCTGAAGGGCAGACGACCGGCCCTGTGGTGGCACTCCAGCGGCGGTGGGCACCAGCCCCGGTGCCCGGCCCAGGGCCATGCAAGCGGCCTCGATCAGCAGTGTGCCGCTGCCGCAGAAGGGATCCACAAGGGGACAACGGCCATCCCAGCCGGTGAGAGTGATCAGGCCGGCGGCCAGATTTTCTTTCAAGGGCGCCAGCCCAACTCCCGCCCGCCAGCCCCGCCGGTGGAGGCTGCTCCCACTCCCATCCAGGCTGAGCACGGCTTCGCCTCGCTTCTGGAGGTGGAGGTGGAGGATCAGGTCGGGATCCTGCCGATCCACCGAGCTGCGAGCGCCCCAGCGCAGACGCTGCCAATCCACCAGGGTGTTTTTTATTTCCAGAGCGGTGAAGTGGCTGTGGTTGAGATCTGGCGTCGCGCCACTCACCTCCACCCGAAAGCTCCGCCGTGGCGGAAGCCATTCCTCCCAGTTGACCACCTGTGGCACCCAGTGGCGCAGATCTTGTCGGGTGGAGCAGGGGAAACGAGCCAGTTCGCGCAGGATGCGAAAGGGCAAGCGAGCCTGCAGGTGGAGCCTGTAGAAGCCATCGGGGCCAATCGTGAAGGATGCCGCCCCGCGCTGGGCTCTGACCGAGTGAGCACCGAGCTTCTCCAGTTCTTCTCCGGCAACGGTCTCAAGACCCGGGGGAACCACGGCGAGGGCCTTGAAGGATGATGAAACGATGGAAGCCATGACCGTTCGAGTCTTCTCAATAAGAAAGAAATGAGCCGCAATTCATGACAAAGATTGTATTCAATTTAGGCGCACCAAATAGCTTAGGCAAGTTTGCGGCTGGCCAAGTCAGTGAATTTATATATCCTCATTAGCCCATAAAACACTGCCGCGGTTAGGCTGGTTCAGCATTGATAAATAAAGAATGATAAGGTATGCTTGTTAGATAGTCCGCTCACGTTGCATCACATCAGACCATGACCTCGACAGCCCAGCAGGGCGTCTCTTCCACCTCACCTCTCTTACAAAGCTCCAGTGGATTGGAGGGGTCTGCGGTGCCAAGGCCGTCCGTCCTGGTGCAATGGAAGCCTGAAGCGACGGAGGCGGATCGGTCCCAGGCCCTTGCGCTTAGTGGAGGACAGCGCAAGGAATTGATCCATACCGCCGCAATGAAGGCAGAAGGAGAGGGAGTGCTGGAAGTCATCCAGATTCCAGAAGGAGTTAACCCCGGGGATGTACTTGAAACCTACGATCAAATTCCTCTAGTACGTTATGCAGAAATAGATCAGGTCTTGCAGTCACCCCCGGCCTTGGTGGAGGCCTTCCGCCCTGCCTTCGAGGAAGCCCTGCAGTCACAGGAGGTTAGCAATGACCCTGGATATGTGAATGGCTCCCTCTGGGGTATGTATGGCAGCGATTCGCCTTCTGCGGTTGGGCCGCCAGGCACAACCAATAATTTTGGAAGCCAGGCCGAAATAGCCTGGAACAACGGATTTATCGGCTCAAGATCTGTTTATGTGGGCATTGTAGATGAAGGATTTGATTATACTCATCCTGATTTGGCTGCCAATGCTTGGGTTAATCCGTACGACCCCATTGATGGGATTGACAATGATGGCAATGGCTATATCGATGATGTCCATGGTTGGGATTTTGTCTATAGTGATAACTCCATCTACGATGGCATCCTTGATGATCACGGCACCCATGTTGCCGGCACTATTGGGGCCGAAGGCGGCAACGGATTAGGGGTTGTCGGGGTCAACTGGGAAGTCTCAATGATTGGGACGAAATTTCTCGGACCCAATGGCGGCTCCATAAGAGGAGCCGTCATGGCTCTGGATTACCTGACAGATCTGAAACGCCGTCATGGACTTAATATTGTTGCAAGCAACAACTCTTGGGGGGGGTTAAATAGTTTCTCTCAAGCATTGCAAGATGCCGTTGTAAGAGCTGCCAAACAAGATATTCTTTTTATTGCCGCAGCTGGAAATTCAGGGGTTAATAATGATATTTCTCCAAGTTATCCTTCAGGGATAAATACAACTTCTGGCGCTGGCTACGACGCTGTTGTGGCCGTAACAGGCATCACGAGCGGCGGTTCCCAAGCTTACTCATATGGAAGTTCAACGGTAGACCTAGGCGCGCCTGGGGTGTCTGTTTATTCGACATACCCAGGCGGGGGCTATGCATACCTAAGTGGTACTTCAATGGCCACCCCCCATGTGACTGGAGCTGTAGCTCTTTATGCCGCAAAGTATCCCAATCTCAGTGCGCGGCAGATTCGAACAGCCTTATTGGCTAGCACCACTCCAACAGCATCCCTGTCTGGCATAACGGTCACAGGTGGTCGACTGAATGTGGATGCTTTTCTGAATATAGTTCCTACCCCCGAGCTGTCCATCGTACCTTCTCAGACCTTCCTGAATGAAGGTCAGTTTGGTTCTACTCCTTTCAGTTTCCAGATCAGTCGCAAGGGTAGCAGCACTGGTCAGACCAGCGTCTCATGGGCTGTGACTGGTCTTGGTGCTAATCCTGTCGATGCAGTTGATTTTTCGGGTTTGCAGCTTCCGACTGGAAGTGTGAGCTTTTCCCCAGGAGAACTCACGAAAACGATCACCATAGATGTGCGAGCTGATTCCATTGAGGAACCTCACGAAGACTTTGCGGTAACTCTCTTTAATCCCACCAATGGTGCCACCTTGGGCACCGCAAGCGCGAGTGGCACCATTCTCAATGATGACGGCGCGTTCACTGCGTTTAATCCGGCCAGGATCACCATCCCTTCCTTTGGTTCAGGGATTCCCCTCCCCTCCACGGTGACGATTGCCACAGACAGCGATCTTTCCTTGGCTTCCCTGGAGCTGACTCTTTACAACCTCACCCACGGCTGGCCTGACGATCTCGATATTCTGCTGGTCGGCCCAACGGGCGCAAAAAGCCTGTTGATGTCGGATGTGGGAGGCGCTTTTGGGATTAACGACCTCACGATTACCTTTTCATCGCTCGCCTCCCTATCTCTTCCAAATAGTACTCAATTACTAAATGGCATTTATCGCCCAACTGATTTTGAGGTCGGTGACATTTTTATCAATCCGTCCACGCCTATTGGCCCCTACTTAGCCGACCTCTCCGTTTTCAACGGAACCAATCCCAATGGCGTATGGAGTCTATACATTCAGGACGATTCGGCTTCTTATAATGGTTTTATTGATAATGGATGGTCATTATCAATTCCCGCTGCTGCCTCAAGCCCCCCTGCTGTTTCGCTATCAGTAAGCCCAACCTTCGTAGCAGAAGATGGAGCTGCCAATCTCATTTATACCTTCACCAGAACAGGATCCACCACATCCCCCTTAACCGTTAACTACAGCGTCAGTGGTACGGCTTCCCTGGGAACCGATTACACAGGGATTGGCGCACCTTCTGCCAACGTCACCTTTGCCGCGGGTTCCACAACCGCAACAGTCACGGTAGATCCAACGGCTGATTCCTCCGTTGAACCTGATGAAACGGTGGTGCTGACGCTTGCGGCGGGCACGGGGTACACGGTTGGTACGAGTGGTGATGTAGTGGGCACGATTCTCAATGACGACGCGTCGCTGCCGGTGATCACGCTGTCGGTGAGCCCGTCAAGTGTGGCAGAAGATGGGATAGGGAATTTGATTTATACGTTTAGCAGAACAGGAGATGCGACAACATCTTTACCGGTGAATTAC
>JBJTUM010000242.1:0-2961 GCA_046080725.1 Cyanobium sp.
GCCGTGGCCACCTTGCCCGTGAGCAGCATCGCCGTGAGGAGAGGCGCAATCTCCCGGGAGAGCCCCAGCGACAGCAGCCCCCCAACGGCGGCGTTTGCCCCCTGCCGGGAGAGCTCGGCGGCCACCTGGATGTTGAACACCGTGCCCGCGGCCAGGCCCGTGATTAGAACGATCAGCACACTGGCCGGGCCGGCCTCCAGGAGCTCGGCCAGCAGATCCCCCGCGTGAATGTGGCCCTTGGCGATGGCGCTCACAGCCTGGGCGCCCAGCATCAGGCTGGTGCCCAGGCGGCTCAGCCAGCGGGGGGGCTTGGGTGCGCGACGTTTGAGGCTGGGGGTCATGCTGCCAGCTGGGGTTCGCTGCCCCGGGGCCAGTGGCGCATCACCACCAAGCCCAGCACCACGAGCAGAGCGGGAATCAGCCCCATGCAGAGCCGAATGGCCACTAGGGCCGATTCAGGTTGCTGGGCGCCCATCGCCGGTAGGTAGCCGCTCAGGGACATGAGGCTGCCAAAGCCGAACAGCACCAGGCTGATGCAGAGCTTTTGCACGAACACCATGAAGGCGCTGTAGAGGCCCGCGGGTTTTTCTGGATCCACATCGATGGCATCGGGCAGCAACGACCAGGGGATCAGGTAGGCCGTGGAGGCCCCCAGCCCCACCACCAGGATCGCTCCCACCAGGGCCGCCAGGCGGAGTTGGTTGGACACGGTGGCCAGGGGGGCGAGCTGGCTGTTGAGGGGAGAGAGGAGCATGGCCGCCAGGCAGCCGGCCACCCAGAAGCCCGCTCCCCATCCCAGGGCCCGTAGCCGCCCTTGGCGGTGGCTCACGAAGGTCCACAACTGGAGGCCCGCCAGGGTGCTCAGCTGGAAGGGCAGCAGGATCCAGTTGCTCCAGCTTTCAGGCAGCCGCATCACCACCGGCAGAAAGATCAGGGCGGCGGTTTGCATCAGCTGGAGGGCACACCAGAGCAGGAGATAGAGCCCCAGCACCCGCAGAAAGCGGCCGTTGTGGCCAATGCGCCCCAGGAGGCGGCGGGTGGAGCCTTTGCTGGAATTGGGTTGCTGGGCCTGGCGGGCGGTGGGGGCGATGCCCCAGCAGCAGGCCAGGGTGCTGGCGCTGATCACCAGGCCCGAGAGCAGGCCCAACGTGGCGTAGCTGGCGGGATTGGCATGGTCTTTGAGCAGCACGCCTCCCAGCACGATGCCCACCAGCCCGGCGATGATCGAACCGGTGAAGCGGGCCCGGTTCAGCTGGGTGCGCAGGGTGGTGCTGGGGGTGAGTTCCGCCATCAGGGCGGTGTAGGGCAGGTTGACGCAGGTGTAGAGGCTGTTGGCCAGCACGGAGATGGCCACGAAATAGGTGAATTTCACCCACTGGCTGCCGGGGGGCAGCCACCACATCGCCGCCATGGCCACCCCCAGGGGGATGGCGCTCCAGAGCATCCAGGGCAGGCGGGGGCCATTGGGATGGCGGGTGCGATCGCTCAGCCAGCCCACCACCGGGTCGTTGATGGCATCCCAGATGCGGGCCAGCATCAGCACCAGCCCGGCCATCCAGGGGGGGAGTCCGGCTGCCGAGGTGTAGAACACGAAGAGATAGAAGCCGATCAGGGAGGCCGCCATGCCTGTGCCCGCATCCCCGAGGCCGTAGGACACCATCAGGCGCCGTTCCCCACCGGCCAGGAGAGCGGGGCTCTCACCTTCCGGACTTGGAGAGGAGGGGGAAAGGGTCAAAAGGTCCTTCTGATCACCGCAGGCCATCATGCTTGAGGTGTCGCGGTGTGCCACGCTCCCGGAACCCTCTTGGGAGAGCGGCGGGGGCTGTGGGAGAATGACCTTGGGCTCGGTTCGAGCCCATTTTGCGGGCGTAGTTTAGTGGTAAAACCTCAGCCTTCCAAGCTGATGATGCGGGTTCGATTCCCGCCGCCCGCTTCGTTTTCTGTGCACCTCAGCTTCGCTTCTATCGAATCAAAGCAGAAAGCCCACAGATCCGTAGATCTGTGGGCTAGAGACGGGGGACTGGGGAGAAGCCTCAGAACAAACCCAGGGTCAGAGACTTGTCGATGGGAAGAGCGGCGCCGATGCCCAGATAGATGGTGAAAAAGGTGCCGAATAGGAACACCGCCATGGCCACGGGGCGGCGGAAGGGATTCTGAAACTTGTTGAAGCTCTCAATGAAGGGAACCATCATCAGGCCCAGTGGCACCATGGTTTGCAGGGCGATCCCAAGGAGCTTGTTAGGCACCACCCGCAGGATTTGAAACACAGGGTAGAGATACCACTCAGGAAGAATTTCCAGGGGGGTGGCGAAGGGATCAGCCTTGTCGCCCAGCATGGCGGGGTCGAGCACGGCCAAACCAACGATGCAGCAGATGGTGCCGAGGATGCAGACGGGGAAGATATAGAGCAGGTCGTTCGGCCAGGCGGGTTCGCCGTAATAGTTGTGACCCATACCCTTGGCCAGCTTGGCCCGCAGGGCAGGATCGGTGAGATCAGGCTTTTTGAGGATGTGCATCGCTCTGGAGTGTGAGAGGAAAAGGGCGGGGGGTTGGAAACGATTTAGAGGGGACCAGAGATGCCCTGCTTCCGGATCATGAGGAAGTGCATGAGCATGAACACCGCCAACAGCCAGGGCAACACAAAGGTATGCAGGCTGTAGAAGCGGGTGAGGGTGGACTGACCCACACTCTCGCCACCGCGGAGCAGTTCCACCATGAAATCCCCCACCACAGGAACGGCGGCGGGAACGCCGGACACAATCTTCACAGCCCAGTAACCCACCTGATCCCAGGGGAGGGAATAGCCAGTGACCCCGAAGGAGACCGTGATCACCGCCATGATCACGCCTGTAACCCAGGTGAGTTCCCGAGGGCGCTTGAAGCCGCCGGTGAGATAGACCCGGAACACGTGCAGGATCAGCATCAGCACCATCATCGAGGCGCTCCAACGGTGCATAGAGC
>JBJTUM010000243.1:0-3640 GCA_046080725.1 Cyanobium sp.
GCGGCTGCGGGTGCACCGGCCCGAGCTGGAGCCGGAGCTTGGCACCTTCGTGGAGCGCTATGAAGCCCACCGCTTCGCTCCAGCCCAGGGGCGGCAGGGGTTGGGGGAGCTGCGCAAAAGCCGGCGCCAGCTGCTGCGGCGCTGGCGGCAGCTCAGAGGCGGCGCACCTGGGAGGGAGGAACCCCGAAGCGAACTTTGAACTCATGGCTGAACTGGCTGACACTCAGATAGCCGCAGCGCAGAGCCACCGCCCTGATGGAAGGCCGCTGTCCCTCTCGTTGCAGCGCGTTGAGGGCGAGGGTGAGCCGCTGCTCCCGGATCCATTGCTTGGGGGTGGTGTTCAGGCGTTCGCGGAAGGCATATTGCAGTGCGCGCCTTGAGTAGTGGCTCTGGGCCTCCAGGTCGCTCAGCCGCAGGGTTGATCCAAATGGGCCCGGATGTAGTCGATCAAGGCATCGAAGCTGCGGCGTCCCGCCGGATCGCGGTAGCGGAGCAGATCGGCGGGCTCCTCCTGGAGAAGCGCGGGGTGAAGCAGGGCGGCGGCGCTGCGGAGGATCACATCGTCCAGGCCCAGGTGGGTGGCCACGGCGGGCCCGATGGCCGTGCAGGCATCGATCGTGCGCAGCAGGCCATGGATCGCTTGCCCCTGCGCACTGGCAGGCGGGAGGGTGAGCACGGGGAACTGCTCGCGAGGGGAGAAGGCTTTGCCAGGCGGCCGGCCAGCCATGGCGGCGGCGGCGAGGGCCACCTGGGCGGGCGCCAGGGAGATGGAGGCCAGGCTGTGGGCCCCCTGGGTGTGGCGGTGGCCCGTGGGGAGAAGGGCGGCTCCCTGGCGGGCGAGGTTGAGCGTTCCGCCTGCGGTGTCCAGGGTGATCTGTCCGCCGAACACCGCCAGCAGATGGAGATGGGGCGTGTGCTCCACATGGAAAGCCATTTCGGTTCCCCGTTGGGAGATCACTCCAACTTTGCCGATATTGATATAGCCAACTTCATGCAGAAAGTGGCGATCAGGCGCCAGGCTCTGGAAGGAACGAATCGGTGCCGAGCGATTCAGAGCTGTGTAGATCGGTTGCTTGGCGAATGTCTTCGTGAGGAAGGTTGGGAAGTCCCTTGGCAAAGATCTCATCCACGGTGAATGAAAAATTGCGCCAATAAGTCGCTGAGTTGCTTTCATCAGCACACTAATTCTGAGGAACGATAGGCGGGCTTCGATTTGCATAATATTCTGGAAGTTTGCGCTTTCCGAAAAGACTTCTGCCTTTTCTTTCCCTGCTCCCATCTAACGATCTGCGCTCTGCCAGCGTGGTCTTGGCTCCTTAGAGGCGCTTGGCTGCGGAGGGATTGATCCCGAAGCGGGCCTTGAAATCCCGGCTGAAGTGGCTGAGGTTGGCGTAGCCGCAGGCCTGGGCCACCTCCTGCACCGAGGGCCGCTGCCCATCGCACTGAAACTTCCGCATCGCCACGGTGAGCCGCTGCTCCCGGATCCACTGCTTGGGGCTGCAGTGCAGCCGCTCCTGGAAGGCGTATTGCAGGGAGCGCCGGGAGTAGTGGCTACGGGCTTCGAGATCGCTCAGGGTGAGGGGCTGGTCCAGGTTGGCGAGGATGTAGTCGATCAGGATGTCGAAATTGCGGGGGGCGCTCCCCTCCCTGTGGCGCTGCAGGTCGGCGGGCTCGGCCCAGAGGAGTTCCGGATGCAGAAGGGTGGCGGCCGTGCGTTGGAGCACGTCATCGAGGGCCAGATGGGCGGCCACCGACCTGCCCAGGGCGAGGGAGGCATCGATGGTGCGCAGCACCCGGTGGATCAGTTGGGCCTGGGGCTCTGGCGCCAGCGACAAGGGCGGCCAGTCCTCTGGCTCAGAGGGTGTGGCCCCATGGCGGGGCGTTCCCGCCATGGTGGCGGCGGCCACGGCCAGGGCCTGGGGCCGAAGGGCGATGGTGATCAGGCTGCAATGGCTGGCCTGAACCTTCCTTGGGCCTGGGGGTAGCAGGGCCACATCCCCTTCGCCCAGGCTGAGCGCACCGGTGCTGGTTTGCACGGTGAGAGAGCCTTTGCTCATCACCAAGAGGTGGAAGATCGGCGCGTTCTCAATCACAATCTCGGCGGGTATACCGGCTTCTGAAATCAGGAGCGATTGGCCAATCTTGAGCTGGCCAAACCGGTTCACACCAAAGGCGTCCGGCACCAATTGGCGACACGATCGGATTGGGGAATCTCCTCTCAGAGCGATCAGGATGTCCGCCGAATCGTCTGTTTCTTTGTGATGGAGATTCTCGAGTCCTGATGCCACATCGGCGAAGACCGCAGGAACAGAGGTGGAAAGAGCCACCTCGATCATCCATAAATCAGCAGGGAACCTATCGACGAATGGCGCAATTTAGTGACGTTTCTTTCTAGGTCTGCACAGCCCAAAAAAGTCTGCACTTTGCTATTGCGCAAAGAGACAAATCGTGCGTCAATCCGCTCCTGCTACTGGGCCCAGCTGGCAGCGCAGCACCGCCAGAGCTTCATCCGGCAGCTGGAGAAACCGATCCACCCATCCCTCCCCCGTCGGCGCCACGGTGGCCACGCCCACCAGCACGCCCCGGCCCTGGCCATCGAGGGGCGTGCCCTCGGCCTGATGGCGCTGGCCGCGCACGGCGTGGGTGGCCAGTTGGGTGGCCACGATCAGATCTGGAGCCACCGACCGGCCGGCCACCAGCAGGGCAAAGCGGGCCAGAAAGGTGAGTTCCACCGCCCCGCTGCTCGGATGCCAGCGGCCCTGAAGCGTGTCGGGATGGATGGCGATTTCCAGCCCCGGTGGCATGGGCACCCCCAGCAGGCGGGTGGTGCGGCTGTTGAGGGGGGGGATGGCCAGGCTGGCCGGCTCAAAGGCCAACGCCTGCCAGCCGTCTCCCAGAGCGTCTCCAGTCCGGCCCACACCCCCTCCCCCCCGGCCGTCGTAGCGGAAACGGGGGTAGACGCCGATCGCCAGGGCGCAGCCGTCTTCCGTGGCCAACGCCAGGTGCATCTTTTGAGCCTAATCCCGGCCGCCTGAAGGAGAGTCCCTCCAGCCAGGCCCGCTCCAGCCCATGGCATTAGAAAACCAATGAAGAAGGCCCATTCGGGTTGAAACAGGCCATGGCCCGAGGCAGGCTCAGGAACCTTATCCCCAGTGCCCTGGCCAGCCTGCTGGCCCTGAGCGGGGCTTCTGCCCCCGCTGCAGACGCAGATGTGATGAAGCTTCTGGAGCGGCGCCAGTGCCAGGGCTGCCGGCTGCAGGATGCGGATCTGGTGTGGGCCGATCTGCGGGATGCCAACCTCACGGGTGCCCAGTTGCAGCGGGCCAACCTGAGCCAGGCCCGCCTCGATGGGGCGGTGCTGCGGGGGGCGGATCTGCGCTTCACGAGCCTGCAGGGCGCCTCCCTGCGGGGGGCGGATCTGCGGGGGGCCCAGCTGCTCGGCACCGATCTGCGCCAAAGCGATCTCAGCGGCGCCCAACTGGATGCGGGCGCCCTGGAGCGCAGCCATTGGCAGGGCGCTCAGGGGGTGGATTCCGGCGTCCTGAGTTATGCCGCCTTGCACAACGCCGGTGTGCCGCCGCCCTGGGGGGGCGCCAACCGGAGGCTGAGCGCTTGTTCGGGGAGGCCCTGCGGGAGAAGC
>JBJTUM010000244.1:0-3466 GCA_046080725.1 Cyanobium sp.
CCGCTGGATTCCCCTCGGCCCGGCAACGCCCGTCGAGCCCCTGCTCCCCTCACACTTCGCCCGTTTCGACCTGCGGGCGGTGGTGCCACTCCCCCACCGCGACAGGAGCCAGGCCGGCGCTGAGCTGCTGACAACGGATCCCGATACGCAGGCCTACCGCCAGCGTTTCCGCACCCTGGCGGATCTCTACCCCGGCGGTGGCGAGGAGCAACTGGGGGCCATCCTCATCGATGCCCATCTGGCCGCCAACGCGGCCGGTGCCACGCCGACGGCCCGGCCGGAGGACACGGAACTGGATCCGCGCACGGGGGATCTGCTGATCACCTTCACCGCTGGCGGATCCGATGGCGAGGGGCAGGCCGACCCCGCCATCTTTCATGGGCCAAATGGGGAGAGCACCTGGTCCTACGGCTGGGTGATGCGCCTGGAGGATGGCGCCCCTGGCCTCCAGGCACCGGGGGGAGCCTTTCGCTGGCGGATGGCGGCCACCGGCGGCACGCCCTGGCAGGGGGGCATGGGCTTCGCCAACCCCGACAACCTGGCCGTGGATCGCTCAGGCAATGTCTGGATGGTCACCGATCGGGCCGCGGTGAATGGCAGCGCCGATGTGTTTGGTAACAATGCCTGCTGGCTGTTGCCAGCGGCGGGGCCGTCCCTAGGCCAGGCGCTCCTGTTTGCCACCGGACCGATGGAATGCGAGCTCACCGGCCCCTGTTTTGATGCGAGCGAATCCACCCTGTTTCTCTCGATCCAGCACCCGGGGGAGGACAACGCCATCCATCAGCGGGGGCAAGAGGAAATCCAGGCCTACACCCTCACCGATCGAGATGGGGGCCGCTTCGAGCAGCTCAGGGCCGTGCCCTTGGGATCCAACTGGCCCGCGGGCCAACCGGGCTCGATCCCCAGGCCAGCGGTGGTGGCCATCCGCCGGCTCAATGGCGCCCGGCTGCTGGCGGAGTAGGGGGATCCTTTCCGTCACCGGGGGAGTTGCCGCCATGCAGTGCGTGGGCCATGGCACAGCCGCGAGTGAAGGCCATCACACCCAGGCTCGGGAGCCCCATAGGACTCTGAGAAGGACCCACCCCCCTGCTGGTCATGAGCCTCTACCCCCTCCACCGAAACTCCCCTGTTTCCAGCCCAGGCTCGTTGAGCGACGAAGACCTGGCCGCTCTGACGGAATCCCAACGATGGGTCGCTTTGATCATCGCCATGGGTGTGGCGATGGTAATGATCGCCAACGTCTCCTCAGCCCTGGTGCGTTCTCAAGGTGAGCTTCCGAGCCGTCAAGCCTTCGTGCTTCAGCCCCAGGGGACGCGCTGAGGAACTCAGCCGCACGGATCAGTGGGCGCCGCTGCAGAGCTCCAGCAGTTGCCTTTGGATGGTGTGTCGATGGCTGTCCTGGTGGAGCCGCCGGGCCAGTTCGCGCCATCGCAGCCAGTGGAGCTGCTGCTGGCTCTTGAGCTCAGCGTGGAGCATGGGCACAGCGGTGGGTTTGCGCAGATGCTCGCGCTCCACGAAGCTCTGGTTGAGCACCTGCAGATCATGCAGTTCCCCGAGGTGGTCCTGGGCTTGCCGTAGGTCTTGCACCCAGGCCTGCAGGGGAGGCTCGCACCAACGCTCCAGACTTTCGAGCGAATAGCGCGCTCGCTTGATCTGTTTGCGCAGCCCGTGGAGCGCCTCAGCGGCGGGATCCTCCACCATCCAGCCGGGGTGCAGAAACAATCCGGCGCTGAAGGGCGCCTGCCAGTCTGCCAGCCAGGGGGTCAACGGCAGCTGGCCCAGGGGGGTGAAGCGAGGCTGTTTCTGCCATTTGTGCAGACGCTCCAGCAGCTTCAGGTAGCGGGGGCTGTGGAGGGCTTCCACCAGGGTTTCAAACGCCTGCTGGCGATCCCGAGCGAGCCGCTTCATGGCTCCTTCCAGGCTGCGCTGCTCGCTGTCGGGCAGCCGAGGCAGCAACTGCTCCCGCAGCCGCAGGCCGAGCACATCGAGATCGCGACAGAGGCCAGTGCGGCGCGCCACGGCGGCGATGCGCCGCTCACTCACGCTCTCTGGGAGCTCCAGGGCCGGAGCGAATTGCACCAGGGCCGTGCGCAACCGCCTCAGGCTCACCCGCAACTGGTGCAGCGGCTCTGGATCGCGATCGGCCACCACCTCGCTTTGCAGTTTCCCCAGCCGTCGAATCTGGATTTGGATGAGCTCCAGGGCAAAGGCTCCGCTGGAGAGCGGTGGGTTGGCGATCGACGGGTTTTCTAAGGAGTGAGCCTCGCCAGGTGACGGGGGCCGGCTGGACTCAGGGGCGGATTCAGCTGTGGATTCAGATGTGAGTTCAGGTGCGGATTCCGTTGCGGGTAGCGCCGTTCGCTCTTGTGTGCGCTCTTGCGTGCGGTCTTGCATCCCAACCTCCAGGCTCCTTGAGGGACCAATCCTTGCTTCACGTTAGGGCTCTGAGGGCTGGGCGATCGATTGGCGCATCCTCAGTGCGACCGCCAGCCCCAAACAGGGAGACCGGGGCCAGCGGGAGGGGATCGCCGCTCAGGTTGCTGATGGCGATCGGTAACCCCATCCGGGTTCGCAGCAGCCGCGCTTGGGCCAAGAGAGAGGAGGGGCCCTTGCTCCCCGGGAAGGCGATCACAACCACCGCGGTGGGGTTGCAGACCGAGCGGGCCGCGGCGAGCTCACAGGCGTGGCGGATCATCTCGCGATGTCGAATGGAGTCGGCGGCAAGGCCTAATCCCGTCCAATCGGCAGGGAAGGTTTCCGTGGGCCAACCAAGCAGCTCGGCCGCCGCGGCGATGGCCTGATCCGCCTTGAGAGCGCCGCCATGGAAGAGGCCATGCAGCCGCCGCCCGGCCTGATGGGCCCGCAGGATGGCCGCGATGCGCACGGGAGGCCAATCGAGGTGGCGACCGCCAGCGGCGACAAGGATTAGGGAGGGGATGGGGGCAACGGTTCCGACGCGGCTGGGGGCTCGTCGAGGGGATCGCACAACCATCCGTTGCTGGCTGGTGGTGCCAAAACTTGTCGGGAGGCAAACCATGGGGTGGCTGGATCAGTTGGGTTGCGCGTGCAGCCTCTGATTGGGCTGACCTTCTGCCATTCACTTTCATTCTCACTTTGGCCAGGCGGCAGCGGCTTGCTGTTTGCGAGAACACTTCGCCCTGTCGTTTGCAGACAGGCCTTGGCTTCATGGAACTGGCTGTTGTTCATGCCCTTGCGCTTGCTGATCCATGGCCATGGCTCAGGAGCCCCAAGCTGATCTGTTAAGGCCTTAATCCCTTCCTAATGCGCCAGATCCAGAGTGGTTGTTTATCTCTTCCACCATGACGCCCGCCGAAGCCTTTGCCGCCATTCCTCTGGCCGCCGTTTGCGCCGATCACAGGCTCCAGCCGGAGGAAGCTGAGCTGTTGAAGCAGCAGTTGCGGGGCCGCAGCCCCTACAGCGAGATGGATCCAGTCGAATTCGGCAC
>JBJTUM010000245.1:0-2526 GCA_046080725.1 Cyanobium sp.
AGCGCTTCCCGCAGATCCGGATACTGATCCGCATCCGTGGGAAACAGGCCGCAAAACACCATCGGCTTGGCTTCCGTGTAGCCCGGCAGGGGCTCAACCGCCGGGGCGCTCAGCAGGGTGATCGTGTCGCCCACCCGGGCATCAGCCACCGCCTTGATCGACGCCGCCACATACCCCACCTCCCCCGCATGGAGGCTCTCCACCTGCCGCTGATCCGGCGCCATCACCCCCACCTCATCAAGCTCGTAGCTCTTGACACTGGCCATCAGCAGCACCTTGTCTTTCTTGCGGATCGTGCCGCTCATCACCCGGAAATACACGATCACGCCCCGGTAGGGGTCGTAATAGGAATCAAAAATCAGGGCCTTCAGGGGCTCCTCCACCCGATCCGGCGGCGGCGGCACCCGATCCACCACCGCCTGCAGGATCTCCGGCACCCCTAGCCCCGTTTTGGCGGAGCAGGGGATCGCCTTGGAGCAATCCAGGCCAATCACCGCCTCCACCTCCGCCCGAATCCGCTCTGGATCGGCCCCCGGCAGGTCGATCTTGTTGAGCACCGGAATGATCTCCAGATCGTTCTCCAGCGCCAGATACACATTCGCCAGCGTCTGCGCCTCCACCCCCTGGCTCGCATCCACCACCAGCAGCGCCCCCTCACAGGCCTGCAGGGAGCGGCTAACTTCATAAGAAAAATCGACGTGGCCCGGCGTATCAATCAGATTGAGAATGTAGGTTTCTCCATCTGCCGCCTTGTATTCCATCCGGGCGGCCTGGAGCTTGATCGTGATGCCCCGCTCCCGCTCCAGCTCCATGTTGTCGAGAAATTGCTCCTGCATGTCGCGGTCTGCCACGGTTCCCGTGTCCTGCAGCAAGCGATCGGCCAGGGTGGATTTGCCGTGATCGATATGGGCAATGATGCAGAAATTGCGGATCCGGGAAACGGGAACGTCGGTCATGCGCCGGAGCAATCGCATTAGATCCTAGGGATCGGCCCCTGGCATTGCCCCATGCCCCCCTCCAACCCCTGGCTCCTCCTGGCCCTGGCCATCAGCGCGGAGGTGGTGGGCACCTCCTGCCTGCGCCTTTCGGAGGGCATGACCCGCCCCGGACCCACCCTGCTCGTGCTGGCGGCCTACGGCACCTCCATGCTGCTGGTATCGCGGGTGGTGCAGGTGCTGCCCCTCGGCCTCACCTATGCCATCTGGAGCGGAATCGGCATCCTGGCCACCGTGCTGGTGGGCGTGCTCGCCTACCGCCAGATCCCCACCACCGGCCAGCTGACGGGCATGGCCCTGATCGTGGCCGGGGTGGTGATCGTGAATCTCCGGGGCCCGGCCCACGGGTGATTTCTCCCTTAGCTCATGGGCATAGAGATTCACGCCATGACCATCGAAACCACCACCCCCCCCGAGCAGGCCGCCCCCGAGGCCAGCGCCGATCCCCGCGCTCTCACTATCGAAAACGTGGAGCGGGTGCTCGATGAACTCCGCCCCTACCTGATGGCCGATGGCGGCAACGTGGAAGTGGTGGAGCTCGATGGCCCCGTGGTGAAGGTGCGCCTCCAGGGCGCCTGCGGCTCCTGCCCCAGCAGCACCATGACCCTCAAGATGGGCATTGAGCGCAAGCTGCGGGAATCGATCCCCGAAGTCACCGAAGTGGTGCAGGTGCTCTGAAGGCCGTAGCCCCCATCAACACCGCCCCCTAATCTGCTCCTGAGCCATTCCTCCCCGCTGTGCTGGATCAGCGCCTGCTGCGCGACAACCCCGCGGTGATGTCTGACCAGCTGGGCCGCCGCGGCCTGGAGGTGGATCTCACCGGCCTCCAGGCTATCGCCCGCCAGGAGCGGGATCTGGAGGAGCAGCGCAGTGGCCTCCAGGCCGAGGGCAACCGCATCGGCCGGGAGGTGGGCCAGCGCATGCGCGGCGGCGGCAACCCCAACGATCCCGAGGTGCAGGCCTTGCGGGAGGAGGGCAATCGCATCAAGCAGCAGGTGGCAGGCCTGGAAGAGGAGGAGAAGGCCCTCGAAAAACGCCTGCGGGAGCAGCTCCTCACCCTCCCCAACCTGCCCTCGCCCCTCGCCCCAGCGGGGCGCAGCGAGGCTGACAACGTGGAGGTGAAGCGCTGGGGCACCCCCCGCCTTCCGGCCAAAGGTGAAACCTTCGAAGAGCATTGGCAGATCGCCGAGCGGCTGGGGCTGATCGAAACCGAGCGCTCCGTGCGCATCGCCCAGAGCCGCTTCATCACCCTGGTGGGCCAGGCCGCCCGGCTGGAGCGGGCCCTGATCTCCTTCATGCTCGATCTGCACACCGGTCGGGGCTACCGGGAGGTGCTGCCGCCGATCCTGGTGAACACCGCCAGCCTCACGGGCTCGGGCCAGCTGCCGAAATTCGCCGAGGAAAGCTTCCGCTGCGCCGACGACGACCTCTGGCTCACCCCCACCGCCGAGGTGCCCATCACGTCGCTCCACCGGGAGGAGGTGCTCGACGCCAGCCAGTTGCCCCTGCGCTACGTGGCCTACACCCCCTG
>JBJTUM010000246.1:0-3835 GCA_046080725.1 Cyanobium sp.
CCTGGCAGTTTTATCTTCACCCCCATCAGGAAGACAACCTGCTGGCCATGCATGGCGGCCGCACCTTCTACCTGGTGAATCTGGGTTGGAACTATCCCTATCACATCGTGCGGCTGGATTGCGGAGGCGACATCCTCCGCATCCCCCCCGGCACCTTTCACCGCTCCGTTTCCGATCCTGACGGCTCCCTCGTGCTCAACCAGGCCGTTCGCGAGGAGGGCGCCAGTGTGTTGCGGGAGTTTCGTGTCTACAACAGTTCCCGCATTCCCCGCCTCTTTGCCGTCACCTCCAAAACCGCTCCCTTGCCCAAGCTGCACGGCCTCAACTGGTGAGTCCCAAGCCCTCCAGCCGCAAGTCGAGGGTGACGGATTGGGGGCTCTCCCGCCCCTGCCAGGCTGGGCCAGCCGCCTCCCGTGAGGGGGGATCGGAGCGTTCCCCCTCCCCAGGCTCGAAGCGCTCGCCGTTGGGGCTGAGGGTGTAGGCCTTCACCCCCTCCGGGCTGCCCACCAGGAGCCGGAGCGGCCAATGGGGAGGGATGCCGGGATGGAGGCAAGGGAAGAGCTGTTGCAGGCGATAGCGCACCGCTAGTAGAGCGGAGGGATCGGCCTCCAGAGGCAGGAGTCTGCCCTGCAAGGCCAGCCAGCACTGGTTGCGGAAGGCGCCATTGGCCGTGATCTCAAATCGCCGCAGGGAGCCGTCCACAAACCGGCTGGTGAAGCCCCCTTCCCGGGGAAAGTCGCAGATCAGTGGCCAGGGTTCCAGGGCAGGCCGGAGCTCCAGGCGGGGCACCTCCCCATCGGCGCCGGGTGCACCCTCCCAGGCCAGCAGGGGCGGAAAGCGCCACTCCCAGAGCTCCCGGAAGGGCCCCGCTTCAAGAGCCAGCCCGCCACTGGCCAGATCGGCCAGCACCGTTTGCAGGTCGGCCCAGAGCTGGCTGGGCAGGAGCCAGCGATCGTGCAGGTCCGGCCCCCAGTCGCGCAGGCGGCCGGGCCGATGCGCCGGGGTGAGCAGGTGGGCCGCCAGGCTGCTCCAGAGCAGGGCGATGGCCTGGGTCCACTCCAGCCGCGGCAGGCTTTCCAACGCGCGAAACTCAATCAGCCCCAGGCAACCCGCCGGCGTGCCCGGATTCCAGAACTTGTCGAAGCTGATCTCGCTGCGGTGGTTGTTGCCGCTGCGATCGGCATGGAGGTGGCGCAGGGTTTCCCCGATCAGGGCCCGATGGTCGCCCCAGGGTTCCTGGGACGGCCGCTCCTCGGCCTGCTCCAGCTGCCGGTAGGCTAGCTCCAGATCAAAGATCGAGCCGGCGGCCTCGTCCGGCCGGGGCGCCTGGGAGGCAGGCCCCACGCTGCTGCCGCTGAAGAGATAGGCAAGGCTGGGATGGTGCTGCCAGTAGCGCAGCAGGCCCGCCAGCCAGGCCGGCCGGGGGAAAAAGGGATTGGTGGCCAGGCTGGCGCCCCCCCAGAGCAGGTGGTTGCCCCCCCCCGTTCCCTCCTGGCTGCCATGGGCGGTTTCCTTCCAGCTGCGCAGCCCAACCTGCTGGCCGGCTGCCTCGATGCGTTGCAGCCACAGAGCGTAGTCGCCCCAGCCGTGGCAAACGGGCAGGTTGATTTCCAGCACCCCCGGATCGGCCGTCAGCCCGAGCACCTGCCAGTGGTCGTCGCCGTCGCTGGGCAGCATGCCGCTCAGCCTGGGTTCCGTGAGCCCCTCAAGGCCATCGGCCACTGCCTGCAGCAGGGCCTCCAGGGGAAGCCGCAGGAGGGGGGGAAGAAACAGCTCCCAGCCGTCATCTCCCACTTCCAGGGTGAGCACCTGCCGGGGCAAGTTGTCTGGGAAGTGGGCCAGGGGCAGGCGCAGGCCCGCGGGCCCCGGCGCTCCGCTGAGCTGGCGCAGGTCTTCTGCCAGGGGCCAGGCGCCCGCCTCCCAGGTCCACTCCTGGGGGGTCCCTTCCGGGGGGATCTCCGAGGTGGTGAGGGGTGCGGCCCAGGCCAGCCGCCGCTCATCGAGAGGATCCCGAAGAGCCAGGGGCTGGAGCTTGACCCCCAGCCGCTGGCCCAGCCCCTCCAGCCAGGCGGCGGCTTGCTCGGCCCCAAGGGGGGTGGGGGGCGCCAGCGGCGACGGGGACCGCGGGGGCCTCGCCAGGGGTGTTCCATCGGCCCGAACCAGGAGCCGCAGGGCCCAGCGGGGATTCACCTCACCGGCATAGAGCTTCCCCGGGCAATACAGCAGGGTGCTTCCGGGCCACACGTCCTGTTGAAAGACGGCCGCCAGTTGGCGGGCCAGGGGAAGCTTGGTAGGCCCATCTGCCGCGATCGTCCATTCCGCCCCCTCAGGCTCCAGGGGCACCAGGGTGGGCTCACCCCCAAGGGTCAACTGGATATCTGCCTGTTGCAGGCGCTCCTGGACCCGTTGGGCCAGGGTGTCCATCCAAAGCGTCATGGGCGGAGCCAGGGGCTCCAGGGATCCTCCACCAGCACAGGTGGCGTGGCCGTGCTACTCCGCAAGATGGGCCTCACGTCGGGTGGCGGCCACGGGCACCGGTTGCACCTTCCAGATGCGCTCGGCGTATTCCCGGATGGAGCGATCCGAAGAGAAGAAGCCGCAGCGGGCCGTGTTCAAGGCCGACATCTGCATCCACCGGTTCCGATCCAGCCAGGCCCCATCCACGTCGTTCTGGGCGCGGCGGTAATCGCCGATGTCGGCCATCAACCGGAAGGGATCACTGCTGCAGAGATTGGAGAGCAGGGGGTGGAACAGCTCCCGGTCGCCCTCGCTGAAATGGCCCGAGCCGATCAGATCGATGGCTCCTTTGGTGAGAGGTTCATTCTCCAGCCAGGGCATGGGGTGGTATCCGTTGCGGTTGATGGCCGCCAGCTGTTCCGCGGTGTGGCCAAAGAGGAAGAAATTGTCGCCACCCACCCGATCGCGGATCTCGATGTTGGCCCCATCCAGGGTGCCGATCGTGAGGGCACCATTGAGGGCCATCTTCATGTTGCCCGTGCCGGAGGCTTCCATGCCGGCGGTGGAGATCTGCTCGGAGAGATCCACCGCCGGATAGATGCGATGGCCCAGGCTCACGCTGAAGTTGGGCAGGAACACCACCCGCAGGCGCCCATCCATCGCCGGATCGATGTTCACGATGTCGGCGATGCCGACGATCAGGCGGATGATCAGTTTGGCCATGGCGTAGCCGGGCGCGGCCTTGCCGCCGAAGATCACCGTGCGGGGCGGCAGGTCTTCCCCTGCCCGAATGCGCAGGTAGCGCTCCACCAGCTGCAAGGCCGCCAGGTGCTGGCGCTTGTATTCATGGATCCGCTTCACCTGCACATCAAAGAGGCTGGTGGGATCCACCAACACGCCGGTCTGTTGACGGATGGTCTGGGACAGGCGCTCCTTGGCCTGCTCCCTCACCAGGCGCCAGCGCTCCAGAAAGGCCGGATCCTGCACCATGGGCTCGATGCGGGAGAGCTGATCGAGATCGCTCTTCCAGCCCTGCCCGATGCTGTCATCCAGCAGGATGGCCAGATTCGGATTGGCTACTGCCAGCCAGCGGCGGGGGGTGACCCCATTGGTGATGTTGGTGAAGCGCTCGGGCCAGATCTGGGCGAAGTCGTGGAAGAGGTTCTGCTTCAGCAGAAGGCTGTGCAACTCCGCCACCCCATTCACCTGGTGGCTGCCCACCACCGCCAGATGAGCCATGCGCACCTTGCGGGTGCCCCCCTCCTGGATGAGGGACAGCTTTTCCAGCATCTCCGGCTTGCCGGGATAGCGGAGGCGCACCATGCGCAGGAAGCGGGCGTTGATCTCGAAGATGATCTCCAGCTGGCGGAGCAGCAAC
>JBJTUM010000247.1:0-8656 GCA_046080725.1 Cyanobium sp.
ATCGATTGGTCTTCTGAAAGACTGAGTAGATACGAATTTGGCTCTTTACGCCACCACTCTGGAAAAACTAGCCCAGGCCGTGGAGCTCATGGAAGAAACCGTGGCTGCGGATCGCCGCCGCAAGGAACGCCTCCTCACGGCTGAAGGTCCAGAGAGCCCAGAAGCTGGCTCAAAGGAGCCCCCTTCCCAAATCCAGGGAGGGGACCAGCACTGATCCAAAGGGAGGTGCTGCGCCGCACCACCTCCGGCAGGTCGGGGGGGAGCAATCCCAGATCGGCCAGGGCCCGTGGCCGAGCTACCAGAAGGAGTTTGTCCTTGCCAGCAGGGCCGGGGCCTGGCCACGGCAGCAGCTGGGAAGGCTGAGGACCAAGAAAGAGCGTGATTTGATTGCTCTCCTTCAGCCACACCCAACCACCCAACCCAACCCCATCCTTCCGTTGCCACAGGGTCAGGCTTTGGGGTGATGGGGAACTGGTGAGAAGACCTTCTTTCTCTAGGCGTTGGGCCAGGCGCTTTAATCCAGCGTCCCATTCGAGCTGATGACGTCCTACGGCCACGGTGAGTTCCAGGGACGCCTGAAACTTCTTATCGGTGCTGGGTCGCAAGGCCAGGCGAAATGGGGTCTGCCGAAGCAATTGGATCTGCGCCGTGCTCAGACCATACAGTTCAGCAAGGGGTTGGCGGATCAGTTCCCTGGCAAGCAGACCCGAGATCAATGGATCCAGCGAAGCCCCATGCACCTCAAGGAGCAGATCCTTTGCCGTTGTCATCCGTTGCGGAGGGGATGGCATCTCCCCCACTCCCTGGGGCACCTGGAGCACCATCCCTTCCACGGAAGCCGCCTCTCCAGACCAATCCAGTCCATTGCCCTCGATGCTGAGGCTGAGGCAGCCCTCCTGAAAATTTTGCAGAAGGGGAGCAAGCGGCCCGAGGAGGGCTCCCAGGCCAGAGGGGCGCCAGAAAACCGCCTGCTCCCGTTCCAAGCGGGGCAAACATCGCAGGCGCAACCCATTGGAGCGGCGCACCTGGGGTTGCAGGCGATCATTCAGGATCTGTCGAGACTGGGGGTCGGGAGAAAAGATCGCCAGATCACCAACGCGGAGCGGGGTGATAGGAACCGATCGCAGCATGGATTCCGGCAAGCCCCGGGCCGCTAAGGCGAGGAAGGGTTGCCCCTCCGAATGGTCATCCCAGAATTGCCACCAGGTTCGGGTCTGAAAGCGCCAGAGTTTGGCCGCGCTCACCTCACCCAAGCGCTCTTGCCAAAGTCGTGGAACAGGGCGATCGGGGGTGGGGCGAAAACTCTGCATAAGGCTTGCGTTGGCCATCAGTTTTTCAAGCCCGATGGCCTGTGGCCTTGGCATGCGGCCCAACAACACTGAGGGCACCAGCAGCAACGCCAAAGTCGTGAGGAGGGTGAGAGCCAAAGGCAAACGGAAAATTCTTGGATCGACCTTCATCCGTTCGGCGACTCAACAGGTTGTAGCGGGAGCACCGTAAAGGGTTGTGCGCTGGCGAACAGGCCGGTGTCTGCTGCGGGCGGCGCCCTCCAGCGCCGCCACACTTTGGCGCGTGCCACCTTTCGCCCCAGCCATGGTGCTGATGTGTTCCTCCATGAGGGTGCCCCCCAGGTCATCACATCCCCAGTCGAGGGCTTCTGCGGCTACGGGCAAGGTGAGCTTCACCCAGCTGGATTGGTGGTGGCGAATCCAGGGCCCTAACAGCAGGCGGGCCTGGGCCGTGAGCAAAAGCATGGCGTCCAGATCGGGCTGATCTCGTCCTACCCGGGCCCGGAGGGGTGCTGGTGCCGTTGCGCCAACAAACGGCAAAAGGATAAATTCCGTAAACCCCGTGCTGCCATCCAGCCAGGCCTGCCGCTGCAGGGTGGCCAGGGTGCAGAGGTGAGCCAGCTGTTCCCCGGGGGTTTCCACGTGGCCGGCCATCAGGGTGCTGGTGGTGGGCAAACCAGCCTGATGCACCTGGTGAATCACGGCCACCCAGCAGCGGGCTGAGAGTTTTTCTGGGCAAATCAATTGCCTAACTCGTGCACAGAGCACTTCCGCGGCCGTGCCCGGCACGGAGCCCAGGCCGGCCAGCCGCAAGGTTTGAATCACATCACCCAGGGGCAGGTTGTCCTCTTGGCAGATAAAGAGCAATTCCTGGGGAGAGAACCCATGCACATGGAGCTGCGGGGCAGCTTCCTTAAGGTCAACCAACAGGGACACTGCATAGTCGAGATGGCTGCCGTTCTTCGTGGCATCAGGATCCAGCCCCGCCTGCAAGCAAACTTCGGTGGCCCCTAGAGCCTGAGCTTCTGCTGCTCGCTCTCTGAGCTCGGATCGCTCCATTCGAAACGCCCCCTCCTCCCCTGCCGAACGCCGGTAGGCGCAGAAGCCACAGCGCAGCACGCAGTGGTTGGAGGGGTTGAGGTTGCGATTCACCACGTAGCTGACAGTGTCGCCCACGAGCTCCCGTCTCAACAGATCAGCGGCCTGGCGGATCGATTCACGCTCCTCGAGGGTCCATCGCCGTTCCACCAAGGGAATTCCAAGGTGGAGCAGGCCTGCCAATGGAAAAGAATCGCTAGGATAAAGCCTCGCCTGCCGATGCAGAGTCAGCAGTTCCTCCAGGAGATCGTCCAGGGGGTAAGTGACCTCTAACCCTTCTCCCTTGGGGGGAGCCACCAGCAGGTTGCCTGCCAACTCCCACACATCTGGATCGAGCAGAAGCGAGGGAATGGGGGAGTGGGCGCTCATCGCTTCGGCGGTTGGTCGGCCCGCCGTCTTCGCTTGTCTCGCCAATCAACAGCGGAGAGGTAGAGAACCCCCACCGTCACGAATAGCAGAAGGCCAGAGGCCAGGGCGGCGAGGAGGGTGGAGGTGGGGGGAAGAACCTCAGAAATTGAGGGTGTTATCACCGTTGCGTCCCCAGATCACCATCGCGATCGAAAAGGTGAAGCTCGCAGCGAGGGCAGCCCAACCGAGGGTGATCAACATGAAAGCATCTACGACACTTCAAGCAGCTTACCTAAGCTGCACACCAGTTCATTGCATCGCTCTCCACGCCATGTCGCGCTCGCCGCTCACCACTCCGGAACGGCAGGTTCGCCCATCGAAGCAGCTGAAGCCCTATCCCCGGGTGCGGGTGATCGTGCTCGACGACGACATCAACACCTTTGAGCATGTGGTCAAGGTGCTTGTGCGCTACATCCCGGGCATGAATCCTGATCAGGCCTGGAAGCTGGCCCACCAGATCGACGGGGAGGGTGCAGCCGTGGTCTGGAGTGGGCCACAGGAGCAGGGGGAGCTCTACCACCAGCAACTGGGTGCGGAGGGCCTCACCATGGCTCCTCTCGACTTCAGCTGATCAGCCCCATGGGACGCGTGGTTGTCACTCACAGCACCTACATCGAGGGTTTAATCCATCTTTTGAAACTTCTCGCGGAGGACCCCGGCATCAGCACGGTGACCCCTGCGGTGATCAGCCGTGTGCGGGGCCGTTCCTCCCTTCTTTCCTTGAAGGTGTCTACTCCCATCACCGGGGGGCACAAGGTGAATGCACGCCGAGCTAGCACGGCCCAGGAGGTTTTTGTGGTAACCACCCTGAGCCGGGAGGCTTTGCAAAAACGCATTGATGAGCTTTTAGCGTCCCGTTGTAGGGACAGGTAGCCAATGGGGTGAACCGCTGTGCCGTCTTGCCCCAGTGTTCGACCTGGTGGAACCAGAAGGGGCTTCAAGAGCGGAACTTCGTTTCCGGCTACAAGGCCGGCCTACGTTGCCGCCGCCGCAGACTCCCCATGTCGAAAAAGGAGTCAGATCAGAAAACTGTGAAAGGCAGTCACCAACACAGCAGTTCAATCACACTTTAAGGGGATTCTTGCCCTTCAGGCCAGGGCCAAACCGCCCGTACCTGATCCAGGCGTCTGGCGCATTCCACTTCCCTTTGATCATGGCCTTCTGCATCAAGCAGGAAGGTGACATGTCCCAGCTTGCGTCCCAACCTGGGAGCCTTCCCGTACCAGTGCAGCGTGGCGCCGCCCATGGCTTGCAGGGCCTCCCGTTGACGCTGGTAGCCAGCATGGCTCTCCGCACTCTCGGCGGAGGCATAGCCGAGAAGATTGATCATCAAGGCTCCCTTTGCATGGGGTTCGGTCATCCCCATGGGCAACCCAGCCACGATTCGCACCTGCTGGGCAAACTGATTGGTGCGGCAGGCCTCCAGGGTGAGGTGACCCGAGTTGTGCACTCTGGGCGCCACCTCGTTCACCATCAGGCCCTTTGGTCCATAGAAGAACTCAATCCCCATGACTCCCACATAGTTCAGGGAGGTGACCAGTGACATGGCCACATTGCGAGCGTAGGCCTCCACCGCGTGGTTCACCGGGGCGGGGTACACCACCCAGTCGCACACTTGATCCCGCTGGTGGGTCTGCACAAGGGGGAAGCAGCGCACCTGACCCAGTTGATCACGGCAAGCCACCTGAGCCAACTCCATCTCAAAAAACACCTGTTCTTCCAGAAGCCAATCCTGTGCCCGATGGCTGGCTAGATGCTCCTCCAGCCCGGTCTGATTTGCCAAAACCAACGTTCCTTTGCCGTCGTAACCACCACTGGCGGCTTTCGCCATCACAGGGAAGGTGAGCCCCTGGGGTAGCCGTGGCGTAAGGGTCACGGGTGTAGGGCACCCTGAGAGAGGATCAGCTTGACACTCTGATGGCCAGCTTTCCTCCACTTGGAGCTGATCTTCCACTCCGCCCCTTCGGGGAGGGGGAGGATAAACCTCCTCCATCGGGGCCCAATGGGGTGTCGGCAGATTCAACTGGTTGAGGAGCTGGCGCTGACTCCGCTTGTTGATCAAGGGGGCCAGGGACGACAGAGCAGGCAGGAAGGGAATCCCCTCCTGTTCGAGAGCTGCAAGCTCGGCGATGGGTACCCATTCGTTTTCAAAGCTGATCTGGCTCGCCCTCCTGGCCAGGGAGCGGGTGGCCGCCACATCACTTAATTGCCCAAACACCACGCTGGAGGCTTCCCGGGTGGCTGGATCTTGGGGATCCGGGGTTTGCACATGGAGTTCCACGCCGAGTTTCTTGGCCTCTCTCGCCAGCATCCAGGCCAATTGCCCTCCACCCACGATTCCAATGGAAGCGCTACTTGCCACGCCCTGGATTCTGCTCATGCTCACCATCGCATGGTCCTAGGCCATCGGACGATGACCGGCGACCAGCGAACGGAGCAGACTAAGCAGGAGGACAATGAGAAAAAGGGCCAACCCCACAGTGCAGGCGTAGCTGATTTCGAGTTCACCAAAAGCCTGGTCATAGACGTAATACACCAGGGTGCGGGTGGAGTCGGCCGGACCACCCTGAGTCATGAGGAACACTTCCTCAAACACTTTCGTGGCCCCCAGGGCGGAGATGACGGCCACAAGCGACACATAGGGCATCAGGAGTGGGAGGGTGACATGGCGATGCCGACTCCAGCCCTCACAGCCATCGAGGGCAGCCGCCTCGTAAAGCTCGGCAGGGATTCCTTGCAGCCCGGCGAGAAAAATCACCATGTAATAGCCCAAACCTTTCCAAAAAGTAACCATCATCACCGATGGCAGGGCCAAAACTGGAGAGGTGAGGAAGCCGATCGGGGTGAACGAACCCCCAAGAAGCACCTTGAGCCAGCCATTGATCAGACCGTTCTCCGCGTAGAGCCAACGAAACGCTATGGCTGCCACCACAAGGGACACCAACACTGGCGTGTAATAAGCAGCCCTGAGCAGGTGGATGCCAGGCAGCCGGCGATTCACGAGTACAGCCAGCGCCAGGGATCCCAACACGATGGGGGGCACCACACTCAATAAGTAGAGGAAGGTGGTAAGCGTCACCCGCCCCATCATGGGATCGCTCAGGAGGCGGCGAAGGTTGGCCAAGCCAATGAATTGAAGTGGTGCATCCACATCCAACCCGCTGGTGGTGAAGCTCAGCAGGAGGGCCATGGCTGCGGGGATCAGCACCGAAAGCAGCAGCAGGGCGAGGCCGGGAGCCAGAAACAACCACGGAACCATCCAGCCTGATGACGGTGGTCCCCCCGAGCGAAGCGGCGCTGGAATGGCAGCAGAGAATGGAGCCATTGCCTGAGCCTACGCAGTTCTCCTATGTGTCCCCAAGCCCAAGCCTTTGTCAGTTCCACAGAGAGGGTTCTGCAGGTGGCACTTCCCCACGATCCCTATCCCATTGTGATCCAAGCCGGTGGGCTGCAGCGTCTGGGGCAATGGGTTACCACCCATGCCGTGCGGCCTGGCAGCAGGGTATTGCTCGTGAGCAATCCTGTGGTCTTTGAACACTATGGCCAAAGGGCAGCACACAGCCTGGTGGAGGCCGGCCTGGAAGTGAGTTCCCTGGTGCTCGAAGCCGGAGAGGACCAGAAAACCCTCGCCACCGTGGCCAGCATCTATGACGCTGCCCATCAGAACCGGCTCGAGCGCAGTTCTCTGATGGTTGCACTGGGAGGTGGGGTCGTGGGCGACATGGTGGGCTTTGCGGCGGCCACCTGGCTTCGAGGCATAGCGGTGGTCCAGGTTCCCACGACCCTCCTGGCCATGGTGGATGCGGCCATCGGCGGCAAGACCGGGGTGAACCATCCGGGAGGGAAGAATCTGATCGGAGCCTTTCACCAACCGAAAGCGGTGCTGATCGATCCCGAGGTTTTGTGCACCCTTCCGGAACGGGAATTTCGGGCGGGCATGGCCGAAGTGATCAAGTACGGGGTCATTGGAGATAAAACCCTCTTTGAAGCCCTGGAGGCTCAGGCCCGGCAAAATCCAATGGGTGGGCTTGCGTCCCTCGCCGCGGTGGGCTGCCCATTGCTACAGGAGATCCTGGAGCGATCCGCCGCAGCCAAGGCTCTTGTGGTTGCTGCCGATGAACGGGAGGGTGGCCTCCGAGCGGTGCTCAACTACGGCCACACCCTGGGCCATGTCGTGGAGACCCTCACGGGCTACACCGACTTCCTTCATGGGGAAGCTGTGGGGCTGGGGATGGTGATGGCCGGCACGATTGCCCGCCGCATGAACCTTTGGGATGCGGACGCGGAGGGGCGCCAGAGGGATGTGGTAGCCGCCGCCGGATTGCCGCTTCAGGTGCCGCCGCTTGATCCAGAGGCCGTTCTGCAGACCCTTCAGAGTGACAAGAAAGTGCGCCAGGGGCTGTTGCGCTTTGTGTTGCCCACTGCCATTGGACAGGTGGTGATTCGGGATGACGTGGACGAGGGCACCATTTTGGAGACCTTGCGCATTCATCGACTGGCCCCGTGATTTGAGTGCCCCCTTAGAAGGTCGGGAATTGATCCTCAAATGGAGATGGATCCAGAAGGCATCGGCTCTGCAGAAACGGCGCGGACGTACCCCGGTGAGACCGGCCAAAGACCAACCAACGAAAATCACCCATAGCTCGAGGATCTACCAGCCGGAGCAGCTGTTCCCTCTGCCTCAACACCTCCGCAAGGTTGGCTTGGGGAGATTGCCCCAGGGCAGACAAACGGTTGGCCAAGCCCAGGGCCAGAAGGGCCTCCCCCTGACGCCGATCCCCCAAACATTGCCATCCGGCTGAGACGGCTGACTGTTGGGCGGCCTCCACGCACACGTGGGCCGTCAGATCCCATTCCCCTGGAGCTAGGAACGGATCGGCACAGGCCTGCTGTTGGCGATAGGCCATTAGGGTGCCATCACGACGCGATGGGGAGTAATACCGAGAGGCCTCTAGGGCGTAGTCAATCACCAGCAGGACTCCTTCCTGGATCCCGCCGGCACAAGCCTCAAACCATGGCGCCAGTCCCGAGTGCACTTCCGTGCACCAACCGGGGGCAAAATGCCTGGAGGACGGGACAAATTGCTCCATCCGATCCCGTTCTGGTGGCTGCAGGATCTCTCCAGCCACCAGGTCCAGCTGGTGATCGCCCAGGTTCACCATCTGTTCTCGCCAGTGCTGGCCATCCCAGAGCACCCGATCCACGGCCAAGGCGTCAAGCACTTCATGGGCGATGACCACCCCCTGGAGGGGAGTGTGCCGAAGCTCCTCCCAGTTCGACCAACGCACTGGAAGGGGGGACCCCTCCAGGTGCGTTCGCTGGAGATCCACCATGCCGGGATTGGGTTCGAGGAGCACGATCTCCGTGCGAGCTGCGAGATCGGGACGCTGACGGACCAACCCTCGCACCACCTGCTCGATCAGTTGACCGTCCCCAGGTCCGGCCTCCAGGAGGCTCAGGCGCTCCGACGGGATCTGCTCCAACCACTCGATCAACTGGGAGAGCAGTAGATCAGCAAATTCTCCCCCCAGGGAAGGGGAGGTAGCGAAATCCCCTCTAGGACCAATGCGCGCTCGGCCGCTTCCGTAAAAGCCATGCGTGGGATCGTGGAGCACCCATTCCATGTAGGTGCGAAAGGGCACCCTTCCACCGGCGCCCTTCAGGCGGTCCATCAGCCACTCCGGCACGGTGCCATACATCAGAGAGAATGCGTGGGAGTGCTTTGTGGAAAGAGGTCTTTCATGGGGAGTTCAGCTGTTGGGCAGTTGAGTCGGACGATCCGATCAAGTGGGCTTGCCATTCTCTTGGCGATGCTCCTGGTTTTGAATCCCGCAAATGCGGGTGACATCCATGCGGGATTC
>JBJTUM010000248.1:0-3507 GCA_046080725.1 Cyanobium sp.
CCATGGAGATAGAGGGCACCCCCACCAGCCCTTCCCGCCAGCATGTGCAGCAGCAGCCACAGCGGCCTGGCCTGGGCCCAGCCCCCATGGACCAGGAGGTGGAGGCCCAACTGCCCCTGCCTCCCACACCCACAGAGGTGCGACCCATGGATTGTGAGGGACAGGCCTCAGCCTCGGGGCCCCCTCGGCCCTCACAGCCTGCTTCTTCGGGACAGCCAGGGCCTTCCTTCCCACGGGGGGCCGCTGGTAGCGCTGCCTCAGCCAAGCAGACCAAGCAGGGGACACCCCAGCAGCAGCAGCAGCAGCAGCAGCAGCAGCCCGAGCGAAGGGGGTCCTCACGACTCAGGGCCCAGGCTGAACAGCCGGGGGGGTCCCAGGAGGGCCAAGGGGAGGATGGGTCCCTTCCCTCTGGGCTGTTCCACCCGGCACAGGTGGACACAGCAGCCCAAGATCAGCTCCTGCAGAGCGTTGACAAGTTGCTGGGGGTGGATGCCCAAACGGCCTGCCTAGGGCCTCAGCCTGATGGCCGACTGACGGAGGAGTGCGTCAAGGCTGCTTTAGCGTCCGCCCCTAAGGGCAAGAGGCCGGGCTGTGATGGGCTGCCCTATGAGTTCTACACCCGGTTCTGGTCCCTGCTGTCGGAACCCATGGTGGCGGCCTTCAACGAGGTGTTCTTCTCAGCTGGCAATCAAGCCGTTTTGTCAGGCCAGCGGAGCCCAGGTCAGCCTCCCCAAGTCGTGGGGTCTGTCCCTTGGCACCCACCCCCCATTGGTGGGCTTGCATGCTGGGACTGGCATCACCTTCAAGTCGCCGTTGGAGCCGGTCCGGCACCTGGGCATCCCCCTCACTACTGGGGACCAGGCAGCAGCAGTGTCTGCCTTGTATGGGAAGAAGCTCCAGGCCGTATGTGCCCGCATCCGCCACTGGTCCCGGCACAAGCTGTCATACCTCGGGCGCCTCCACGTAGCCAAGCAAGTGTTGGCCTCCACCCTCTCCTACCATGCTACCTTTCTGGCCCCGCCTGAGCAGCAGCTGGCCAGCATCTCCCGGGCCATCCAGGGGTACATCATCTCTGGTGGGCTGCTCGATGAGGCAGATACTAGGCCCCTCCGCCACCGCCCCTCCCGGCATGTGGCCAGCCTTCCCCGAGACCAGGGGGGAGTGAGTCTGGTGGATCTGGAGGCCTTTGGCCACGCCCTCCGGGCTAAGGTGCCCGCCATGCTGCTGCATCCCAAGAGGTGCCACTGGAAGCCCCTCATGGCTGCTGCCTTTGAAGTGGCCTGCCCGGGCATTGGTGTCGGGCTGCTGGTACAGCAGACCCGATGCTATGGAACAGCTGCACCCAACCGCAACTTGTCACCCCGCCACGCCTCCTACGTGCAGTCCCTACAACAGCTGGGCCTGCATCGCCGAGTAGTCCTCTCTAACCTTACCAAAGAGCAGATTGGTTTGGAGCTGTTGGTGGGCAACCATTCAGTGGCTGGAGCAGATGGCCTGGCCTTCAAGACCCCTGCTCACATGCCGCCCAACATGCGGCCCCTTGCACGCCTAGGCCAGGTCCCCGTGGCCAGTTGGCCCCTTCTCAAGCTTCCAGTGGATTGGGCTGCTACGGCCAACGCCCCGTCCACCTGTCGTTGGGAGGTGGATGGTGCCCAGGAGTGGGTGCGGCTGACCCTCCCCACTGGCACCCAGTGGTGGTTCCAAGTGTGTAGTGATGGCCAGATCCAGCGGTTGTCCATTGGCCCGGCGGTGGTGCCCACCACCTGGTCCCCTGCTTGTGTGCTAGATGCTCCACCTGTCAAGGATCCCACCAGGGACATGCAGTACCTGGCGGGGCCGTGGGACCGTGTCAAGGTGGACCCGTCCGTTTGGACTCTTGGCACGGAGCCCCTCTTGCTCTACTCAGTCCGCCACACCACGGCACGCATCATCCAGTGGCAGTGCCGGGATGCCCCGGGCTGGGTCCCCGGAGCTGGTGTGCGGCCCAAGCTTTGGGGCACGGGGCTCGCTGGGGCTGGGGCTGGGGTGGTCTCTGAGATGGCTGCCCGGCAGAAGCGGCGCTTTGATGACGCCTTGCAGGGCCCTGGGAGCAGCGGCCAGGGTCGGCCCATTCGTGAGAGTGATCTGGCACCTTTGTACCACGCCTCCTGGTTCCTCCCCTCCCCTCCACGCCTGCATGTGCGCCAGCGAGTGGAAGGGAGGGAGGCGCTTGCCACCCAGCAGCGCGAGCAGCAGCAAGCGCACGAGGCTGCCATCCTTTTCCCTTTGGTGGATGACACCATGGACCCCCTCCGACAGGCGGGGGCAGCACCTGCAGCAGCGCCGCCCTGGAGCAAAGCATGGACGCGTGCTCAGCTGAAGCGCCTTCCTCGGGAGTCAAAGGCATTTGCCTGGTTGTTACTGCATGCCGCCCTCCCTTGTGGTGGGGCCAAGGTGTCCCACTACCCCCCCCGGGCACCCTGGGCTCCAGGAGGCCCGCTGCTGGGCCCCCTGCTGCGCGCAGGCCAGCCCTCGGCCCCTTGACACCCTGGAGCACCTGTTTTTGGAGTGTCCTGTGGGCAAGCAGGCCCTGGAGTGGCTGTGCGGCCTGTGGCAGCTCATTGATACTGGGCCAGCCCCGCTGTTCATGGCCTCTGTGCTGCTGGCGGACGATGCCTCTGTCTGGCGGCCCTCCCCAGCGCCTGCCGGCCTCCAACCGTTGTGGACCATCCTGCGCATCACCATGCTCAAACGGGTCTGGTTGGCCCGCCAGGCGTGTGTGCTGGGTGGCGACAGTGCCGGGTTCACGGCGGCCCGTGTGGTGGCTGCCTTTGTGGCTGAAATCAGCTGCCTCATCCGCCAGGACGGGCTGCGTGTCAAGGGCGACATCCGCCAGGCAGGGGGCGTCTGCCCCTCCTGGTTCCGTGGCCGCACCGCTGGCTTGCCTAAGGAGGATTTCAAGCGCTGGTGGTGTGTGCGCTCGGTGCTGGCTACCATGCCAGAGGACGCCCAGGGTTGCCCGCAGCCCACGGTGGAGCTCCGGGTTGACACCCTTCCCCACTTCCAGTTCACCTGAGGTGGGAGGGCGGGGCCCTTTTTCTTATTGTCGCTGTTAGCAGTATTTGTACCCCATGTACCCCACCGCATTTCTAGCTGCACCTTGTTGTACCTCAACTTAGAGGGGAGATGCATGAGCCCCTCCTTGACGCTTGGCCGTTTGTGCTCTGCCTGTCAGGCTGTGATTGCATCGCCTGCAATGCTGCCCATCCGCACGTGCCTCTGCATATGCCCCTGCCTGCCCTGCTGGCGTGTGTGCGCTGTGCCTGTTCTTGCCATGCAGATGTGTTGGCTGCTAGCAGCTGGGTTCCAGGGGGTTCACAGCTGGGAACCCCGTTGTACCTGTGTACCTCTTGACTTGTGGTTGCCAGTTTACTGGCCCCATGTAACAAGCAAAAAAAAAAGAGGGGCTCCGTGCCAAGAGTCCAAACGGACGGGTCCACCTTGACACGGTCCCACGGCCCCGCCAGG
>JBJTUM010000249.1:0-7736 GCA_046080725.1 Cyanobium sp.
CCACCGAGCCGATCATGGGCAGGCTGGTGCTGCCATCGTTGAGCAACTCAAAGGTGCCGCCCAGCTTTTCGTAGGTGGTGGAGAGGAAGGTGATCTCCAGCCGATCGCCCGAGCCGAGGATGTAGGCGTCCAGATCGGCACCGTCGTCGGCTGCCGGGGCCTGAGTGGAGGGCTGGGTTTGGGGGCCAGACTTCACTTCCTGAGCCTGAGCGGCCTTCAGAGGAGCGGTGAGCTGGCTGAGAAGGAGAAGGGGGACCAGCCAAGACCCCAGCCGGGGATGACCCATGTGATGTGGTAGGCGGCCGGGAAATGGAGGATCTTATCGGCCTTGGTTGGGGCTACGGCCCCGGGTGGATCGGTGCCGATGGCGGATCCTGCAGGGTTGTGGAAAACGCGAAGCTGGACTATGTTCAATTGCTACGTTCGGTGGTCTTAGAGCACTGCTCGGGCTCCTTGCGCAGCTTCCATACTGGAAGTGTGGGCAACAAAGAATGTGGGAAACTTTGGAATAATGGTCATTGATCTCCCTCCCGCTGGAGCCCTAGGTCTTTGAACGGATCTGGCCAAAAAATTAATTTCAATAGCGTTCTCACGCCAACGGCGGTTTATGGCTCGTCTGAGCCGGACGACATCCAGATTGGGGAACTGCTCCAGGCTCTGCAGCGCCGTAAGCGACTGGCCCTGGCGGTATTCGCCGCCAGCCTGCTGGCGGGGGCCTTGCACACGGCCTGGCAGCGGGCCCACCACCCGGTGTTTCAGGGGGGCTTCAAGCTCCTGGTGAGCGATCCAATCAATACGGAGGATCGCTCCAGCGGGGGGGGGGAGGCTTTGGAAAGCGTGGCGCTGTCGCGGGGGGGGTCCCCCAACAACACGGCCACCCTGATCCAGGTACTCTCCAGCCCCCTGCTGCTCGCTCCCATTGAGCGGAGCTTGGGCCTGCCGCCGGGAGTGATCGCCCCCACTATCTCCACCCCCAAGGCGGCGGCTGGCTCGGGCCCCCCCGGGGTGCTGGAGGTGAGTTTGCAATGGGGGGATCCGGCGCAGGGCCAGGCCATCTTGGAGAAGATCAGCCAAGACTACCTGGCCTATTCCTTGCGGCAGCGGCAGGAAAAGCTCACCCAGGGCCTGGCCTTCCTGGATCAGCAGGCGCCTGAGCTGCAGGCCCGGGTGGCGGCCTTGCAAAACCAGTTGGCGGAGTTTCGCCAGAGCAAGGGCTTTGTCGACCCGATGGAGGAAGCGGCGTCGATCAAAGGGCAACAGACCGCTCTGATGGGCACGCGCAAAAATCTGGAGCAGGAGCAGGCCCGGTTGGAGGGGCAGGCGGCGGCATTGCGGCGGGGGCAGCTCACGATCTCTCCTGCTGGGGGCGCTCCCCTGGCCACCCAGGAGGGGGCCGACAACAGGTTCTCTGCAAAGGGCTTGGGCAAGGGAGCTCAAGGGAGCGGGCCCACCACCCTGTCGGATGATCTGTTCCAGGTGGAGCGGCAGCTGGTGGAGGCGGAAGCGGCCTTCACGGAGGATGCGCCCCAGGTGAAGGAGCTTCGGGCCAAGCGGGCCCGGTTGCGTCCCCTGCTGCAGCGCCAGCAACTGGATCCCATCCTGGCCAGCTTGAAGGACAACCGCCTGCAGCTGGAGGAGATCCGGCGTCAGGAGGAGCAGCTGGCGCGTCAGTTTCGGGGCAATCCTGTCCAGTTGAAGCAATACGAGGCCCTGCAGCAGCAGCTGGCTGTGGCCCAAGAAAATCTCACGTCTTACATCAGGGCACGGGAGAGCTTCCGGTTGCAGGTGGCCCAGCGCACGGTGCCCTGGCGGGTGATGGTGCAGCCGAGCTTTGGCTCGCGGCCCGTGAAGCCCAGCGTGTCGCGGGGGCTGCTCACCTCGGCCCTGCTTGGTGGCGTGCTCGGAGTGGGCCTGGCCCTGCTGCGGGATCGGATGGCTCATGTGTTCCACAACCCGATGGAGCTGCGCGACGACCTATCTGTTCCGATGCTCGGGGTGGTGCCCCACCTGCGCGGGAGAGAGGGGGTCACGATCACCCAGTCGCTGGCGGCCCTGGAAGGAGGGGAGCGCTTTGCGATCAAGGAATCCCTGCGCAACCTGTTTGCGAATTTCCGGTTGCTGCGGGCGGACAAGCCGGTGCGGCTGGTGGCGCTCACGTCGTCGACCCAGGGGGAGGGGAAAACCACCACCACTGCATTGTTTGCCCAAACCCTGGCCCAGATGGGCCAAAAGGTGCTGCTGGTGGATGCAGACATGCGCCGCCCCCGGCTGCACCGCTATCTAGGGGCCGACAACATGGAGGGCTTCTCCACCGTGCTCACTGATCCGGAGATGAAGGTGGAGGGGATGGTGCAGCATTTGCAGGCAGGATTGGATCTGCTCACGGCGGGGCCCATGCCGCCCGATCCCACCCAGCTGCTGAGCTCGGAACGGTGCGGGGCGGTGGTGGAGGAGATCCGCCAGCTGCCTGGCTACGACCTGGTGATTTTCGACACTCCTCCGGCGTTGTTGTTGAGCGATCCGGTGCTGCTGGCGGAGCACCTCGATGGGCTGATCTTCTTGGTGGGCTTGTCGCGGGTGAATCGGGATCTGCCGGCCCAGGCTCTGCAGCGGGTGGGCGATACGGGGGTGGATGTGCTGGGCGTGCTGGCCAACCAGCCCGTGGTGCGGGGAGCTGGCGGAAAGGGCTATGGCTATGGCTATGGCTATGGCTATGGCTATGGCTATGGCTATGGCTATGGCTATGGCTATGGCTATGGCGGCTATGGCCGCTATGCAGGAGATGGCGCCCGATCCGGTTATGGGGCTTATGCAGAGGCGGCTGAAAAGCGGGAAAGGACGGCGAACGGAGTGAAGCCAGATCAGGAGCAGGCCCAAGACGTCGTTGCTGCCAGCAATGGCAAGGCCAGGTCTGCCAAGAAGCGGGGGAAGAAACCGCTCGCGCTCCTGAAGGCCGGTTCCCAGCGGCTGATGCAATGGCTGGATGAGCGGGAGTGACTTCATCAGGTCATCCCTCGCTCAAGTTGCCTGCGGTGGATGTCTTGCGAGGCGTGGCGTCATTGGGGGTAGCCTGGTTCCATTCCAGGGTGGATCTGTGGGTGGGCTTTCGGCCCATTCAGGCCGATCCTGAGAGCTACACAGCGTGGGATCGGCTTTTCAGTTATTTCTCTCTGCCTGTCTCCCAATTGGGAGGGCTGGTGATGATGTTTTCTGTGCTCAGTGGCTTCTGTATCCATTTGCCCGTGGCGGCCAAGGGTCAAGCCCCACATTGGGGTGCCTATGCGGTGAGGCGAATCCTTCGCATCTATCCTCCCTACGCACTGACCCTTCTGCTTTGTTTTGTTATCGGGATTCTTTTCTTCCGTTCATCCGGCGGTGCGCAAGGGGCTGAAGAACTGGCCACCTATGCCTCCAGCTCCGTCATGTTGCAAAACTGGTTGACAGGTGGGCGTCAAATCTCTCTAAACCCTTCCCTCTGGTCGGTGCCCATTGAGGTGGAGTTTTACCTGGTGTATCCCTTTATTTATGGCCTATGGCGAAGCCAAGGCGCAAGAGCTGCTCTTGTCCTCACTCTCCTCTTCACAGGGATCGGATGTCTCCTTTTTATTAATGGGCTTGGTGATCTGAATGTGTTCTTCAACTATGCCTTGATCTGGAATTCTGGTGCTTGGCTTGCAGAGGTGTATGCCAAGGGTGCCTTGCCCCCTTGGACGCGTTGGCATGGCATCGCATTGGTGGCCAGCTTTTTCTTGTCTTTTCTGGCCGGCTTGGGGGGGACACATGATTTCTTGCTTAACTACAGCTGGGCTCTTTTTTCTTTTCTCCTGCTGATGTGGTTGTTGGGCCCCGGAGCCAATGTGTTCTCAACACACCATTGGTGGGTACCTCCTTTGGTGTTTCTGGGAACCATCTCTTATTCCCTTTATTTGCTCCACTTCCCCTTATTCAAGCTATGGGGTAGCTCCTGGCTTCAGATCGCTGGCTTCAAGCCGGTCTCTTTTTTGATTCCCACCCTGGCTACTTTGCTGGTGATCCCCTTGGCCTGGTGCTTTTATCGTTGGGTTGAGCGCCCGTTCCATCAGCTTGGGCGCCGATGGGCAGCTGAGCTGCAGGATGGCCAACCATGAACCAACCGCGCACTTCAACCCCCCTGCTTCACCCGCATGTGGCGGCAAAAGTAAGGGAGCTGGTGCCGCAGGCTCAGGCACGGATTCTCGATCTTGGCTGTGGCAGTGGCGCTCTGCTGGAGCGGCTGGAAGTCATGGGCTACCGGGATCTCACCGGGGTCGACATTCGCCCCCCGGCGACAACGGAAGCGATCCGTTATGTGCAGGCAGATCTGGATCAGTTTCGGCTCGACGCTGCTGATGGATCGTTTGATCTGGCTCTTGCTGTGGAGGTAATCGAGCACATCGAGAATCCGGGGTTGTTTTTGGCCGAGCTGGCGCGCTTGCTGAAACCAGGCGGCCTGGCCTTGTTCACCACGCCGAATCTGCATTCGCCCCAAGCAAAGCTGCTGTTCGCTTTGCGTGATCGTTTGAAGCAGTTTGACGCCAAGGGTGATCCCACCCACATCACTCCGATCGTATTGTTTCCTTTTACCCGGCTGCTGAATCGTTATGGCTTGGATGTGCAGGAGAGCTGGGGATTTCCGTTGGACGGGAGTTCACCGACTTCTCGGCCGGCGATGCGTTTGGCAGCTCGGCTCATCGGGTCTTTGGTGCTATCACCCGTCGCCGATGGAGATACTCTTTGTTTAATCATTAAACGTAACAAGTTTGCAACTTCAGATGGTGCAACCGAACAACAAAAAGCAAACGTGCTTACAGCTCATTATTTTTGATCTGCATCTATTCAGGCCTTGAAGCGCATTCACCCAAGATCAGATTGGCCTGAATCCTGGAAGTCATCGTATACTTACGACCTTCTTGAGATTTATGGCGACAGATCGCAACTTGGTTACACTTACGCCTATCAAAAAAGATTTGGAACTACTATTAAATTAATCCAATCCAGCTTGCCATTCGGGTCTTCAATCCTCGATATTGCTGCAGCTCAGGGAAACTTTTCATTAGCACTTGCGGAGCTTAGATATAAGGTAGTCTGGAATGATCTGAGGGGAGACCTTGCGGATTACGTTAGGCTTAAGCATGAAAAGGGAGACATCGCCTATTTGGCAGGAAATGCTTTCGAACTTCATCATTTGTTTGGTCAATTTGATTGTGTTCTGATCTCAGAGGTGATTGAGCATGTGGCACATCCTGATGAGTTTTTGATTAATGCGGCAGCCTTGGTAAAGCCTGGCGGCATTGTCGTGATGAGCACGCCCAACGGTCGCTACTTCAGAAACCGTCTTCCAAAGTTTAGTGAATGTGTAGATACAACTGTCTTTGAAGCAGTCCAGTTTAAGCCAAATTCGGATGGCCATATCTTTCTTCTTTGGCCAGAAGAAATTGAATGGCTGAGTAGGAAGTCAGGATTAGCAATTGAATCTTTGATTTACCATACAAATCCATTAACAGCTGGTCATGTGAAGCTAGGGGTATTGTTGCGAATCTTGCCCGAGCCGGTTGTTTGGATACTTGAAAATGCAATAAGCATGCTTCCCTTTGCCATTAAAAGTCGCATCACCAGTGGAAGTGCGACTTTATTTAGGAAGCAATATGAATGAACTCAATCAGCGAATCCAATGCCCAATTATGAAAAGTTCTGAAGCCCTTTTGCCTCCAATACTTGAGGGAGCACTAAAAACTTCACAGGTCTATGATGAATCTGGCCTGCCAATACCGCTTGATTCGAATGTTTCCAGGGACGAAGCGTTGATACTCAACGCCTCTGTACAGTTTCTCAAGCCTAAAGATTCAGTAGAAATAGGATTGGCTAAGGATGTCTCTACATTGGCAATTCTTGGGGCTATTGATCAAAATGGTTTCGGGCGACATGTGGTTTGTGATCCTTATCAATCTGATTATGGGAATGCTGGTGTTGAAATGGTCCGCCGTGCCGGCCTCGATCGTTGGTGGGAGTTCCACCGAAAGCAAGCTGAAGAAGTTGTGCCAACGCTAGGGAATGTTCAATTTGCTTTTATTGACGCATCTCACCTGTTTGACCTCACACTTGTTGAGTTCGTATTGATAGACAAGAAGCTTGATGAAGGTGGTGTTGTTGGCTTCCATGACATGTGGATGCCATCGCTTCAGAAGTTATTACGCTTTATATTGGCTAATAGGGCTTATGAAGTCTGGCACCCCCCAGAAGGCACCATAGTCTGTCCATCAATACATTCCAAGCGCTCCATTAAACATTCAATTTATAGGGCCATTAATCGGCTGCCTTATATTGAAAAAATCGTATCACCTGAGATCAGAGAACCGTGGCATGAAAAGCAGATCTCCAATCTCGTCATGCTGCGGAAGCTGCATCATGACAACAGAGATTGGAAGCATTTCAATCCCTTTTAATGGCATGTATTTCAATACTTCAATAGACTCCCTGCATTGATGCTCGGCATGCGACCCAACCGTGTAAACCACAGCCAGCAGCTGCTGGTGCTCGAGCCGAACCGGATCGAGAAGCAGTACTGGAAAGATCTGTGGCGCTACCGGGAGCTGTTCGCGATCCTGGCCTGGCGGGATGTGGCGGTGCGCTACAAGCAAACGGCCTTTGGTGTGGGCTGGGCGCTGATCCGACCGTTCCTGTCGATGGTGGTGTTCACCGTGATCTTCGGGAAGCTGGCGAAGCTGCCCAGTGATGGTGATGCGCCCTACGCGATCATGGTGTTTGCGGCGATGCTTCCTTGGCAATTCTTCGCCAGTGCGCTGGGCAGCGTGGCGGGGAGTTTGCAGGGGGGGGCGGGGCTGTTCAGCAAGGTGTATTTCCCGCGGTTGATTGCACCAGCAGCGACGGTGATCACCTGTCTGATCGATTTCGGTTTGTCGTTTGGAATTCTGGCGGTGTTGATGGCCTGCTATCGCTACTGGCCCACCTGGCGATTGTTGACACTGCCTTTTTGGCTGGTGGTGGTGTTTGCCTTCTCGATGGGATTGGGACTATTGATCTCCACCTGGACGGTGCGCTACCGCGATCTGAACTTTCTGGTGCCGTTTCTGGTGCAGATCGGGCAGTACATCAGCCCAGTGGCTTATTCCACTTCAATCGTGCCGGCCAAGTGGCAGTTTCTGTTTGCGCTAAACCCCATGGTTGGGGTGATTGAGGGGTTTCGCTGGGCGATTCTAGGCAAGAGCGCGCTTGTGAACCCGCTGAGCATCAACCTGTCGCTGCTGTTGGTGGCGCTTCTGGCGGTGGTGGGTGTGTGGCGCTTTCGGGCCACCGAGAAAACGTTCGTGGATGAGATCTAAGCGATGACCAGTTCCGGTGATGTGGTGATCCGGGCTGAGGGGCTCGGCAAGAAGTACACGATCCAGCATGAGCTAAACGAACGTCATGGCACGGTCCGTGATTTGCTGAGCCACCAGGCTGCGGCGCTGGGCCGCTGGGCCAACCCTTTTACGCTGGCGGGCCAGATCCGCCGGGCGCGGCGCCATGCCGCTCATGAACACCAGCGGGGTGAGGAAGACTTCTGGGCCCTGAAGGATGTGAGCTTCGAGATCCGCCGGGGAGAGCGGGTGGGGATCATCGGCCGCAATGGGGCGGGCAAGAGCACCTTGCTGAAGATCCTCAGCCGCATCACCGAACCCACCACGGGCCGGGTGGAGATCCGCGGGCGGGTGGCGAGC
>JBJTUM010000250.1:0-2642 GCA_046080725.1 Cyanobium sp.
TGTTCGACAGTCTGGCCCAGGCCCGCAGAGAGCTGGGCCGCTGCCGGGCGGTGACCCTCGAGGGCGAGCTGCTGGAAAAGAGTGGCGCCATGACCGGCGGCAGCCTGCAGCAGCGCTCCTCCCTGCTGGGCTTTGGCTCCGCCGCGGAGGGAGATGAGGCCGAGCCCCTGCGACGCCGCCTGCTGGAACTGGGGGAGAGCCTGGTGGCTTGCCGGCGGGAGGAGGGCAGCCTCAGCGATGCCCTGGAGGCCCTGCGGCCCCAGCTGCAACAGAGCCAGCAACGTCAATCAGCCCTGGAGGCGGAGCGCAAGGCGGCCGAGCGCAGCCTCGATCCCCATCGCCAGCGCAGCGCCCAGCTGGGGCAACGGCGCACGGAGCTGGGCCAGGCCCTGGCCAGCGACGGTGCCAGGGTTGAGGAGATCGGCCGCCTGCTGGCCCCCCTGCAGGAGCGGCTGGCCGTGCTGGATCAGGCGGAAACCGCCGCCGCTGGCGCAGGGGAACCCAGCTTGTGGCAGGGCCTGCAGGCGGAGCTGGAAGCAGCCGATCTGGCCCTGCTGAACGCCCGGGCCGAGCGGGATGGCCAATTGGCCCAGCGGCGCGACCGGGCCCTGGCCAGCGAACGGCTCCAAAACCAGCTGGAGAGCCTGGGCCAGGAGGAGCAGCGGCTGATCGCCGCCGTGAATGCCCTGTTGAGCGAGCGGGAAACCTGGAAGCAGCGGCAACAAGAGCAGCTGGAGCGCCGCAAGGCGTTGGAGGCCCAGCAACAGGAGCTCAGCACCCGCTTCGGGGAGAAGCGCCGGGCCCGCGACCAGGCGGAAAGCCAGCTGGCGGCCCAGCGCCACGCCCTGCAGCAGCGCCAGTGGGAGTTGGAGCGGCTGGGGGAGGAGCTGGTGGCCCTGGAGAGCGAGCAGCGGAGCGGGGAGCAGCGGCTGCTGCAACTCACCGAGGCCCTTCCCGATCCCCTGCCCGAGGTGCCCGAGGAGGTGCGGGAAGGAGGGCTGGAAGCCCTGCAGAAAGCGCTGGAGCAGATCCAGCGGCAGATGGAGGCCCTCGAGCCGGTGAACATGCTGGCCCTCGAGGAGCTGGAGCAGCTGGAGCACCGGTTGGCCGAACTGGAGGAGCGGCTGGAGGTGCTCGGCCGGGAGCGGCAGGAGCTGCTGCTGCGCATCGAAACGGTGGCCACCCTGCGGCAGGAGGCCTTCCTGGAGGCGTTCCGGGCCGTGGATGGACACTTCCGCACCATCTTTGCCCACCTCTCCGATGGGGAAGGCCAGCTGCAGCTGGAAAACCCCGAGCAGCCCCTGGAGGGGGGCCTCACCCTGGTGGCCCATCCCAAGGGCAAGGCCGTTCGCCGACTGGCCTCCATGTCGGGGGGGGAGAAATCCCTGACCGCCCTCAGTTTCCTCTTTGCCCTGCAGCAGTTCCGCCCCTCCCCCTTCTATGCCCTCGATGAGGTGGACAGCTTTCTCGATGGGGTGAACGTGGAGCGGCTGGCAGGGCTGATCGCTTCCCAGGCCGAGGGGGCCCAGTTTTTGGTGGTGAGCCACCGCCGGCCCATGATTGGTGCGGCCACCCGCACCATCGGCGTCACCCAGGCCCGGGGTGCCCATACCCAGGTGGTCGGTTTGCCCCCCGCAGCATGAGCTGGCTGGACGTAAGGGCTTGCTTCACAATGAGCCGATCAGGTAGCAGGTCTTGAGCGCATCTTCTCCACCGCCCAGCGACTCCCCCGTCCCCAGCGATCGGCTTTGGTTGCGCTCTGAGCTGATGGGCACCCAGGTGATCACCCGCGACACGGGACGCCGTTTGGGGGTGGTGGGGGAAGTGGTGGTGGATATCGACCGGCGGGAAGTGGTGGCCCTGGGGCTGCGCGACAACCCCCTCACCCGTTTTCTCCCCGGCCTGCCCCGCTGGATGCCCCTGGAGCGCATCCGAAAGGTGGGGGATGTGATTCTGGTGGATTCCTCCGATTCCCTTTCGGAGGGCTTCAATCCAGAGCGCTACAGCAAGGTGATCAACTGCCAGGTGATCACCGAATCGGGCCAGACCCTGGGACGGGTGCTGGGCTACAGCTTCGATATCGAAACCGGGGAACTGATCACCTTGGTGGTGGGCGCCCTGGGGGTGCCCCTGCTGGCGGAAGGGGTGCTGAGCACCTGGGAGCTTCCTGTGAGCGAGGTGGTGAGCAGCGGCAGCGATCGGATCATCGTGTACGAGGGGGCCGAGCAGAAGCTGAAGCAGCTGGGCACGGGTCTGCTGGAGAAGATGGGCATCGGTGGCAGCAGCTGGGAACGGGAGGAGCGGGAGCGGTACCGCATGGGGCCCGTGCCGGCGGAAAACCAGTTGCCAGCAGGGCAGCCAAGCCAGCAGGAGCAACGGCGCATCCAACCGGCCACCGCCCGGGCCTTCCAGCCGGAAGAGGAGATGGAATACGTGGAAAGGGAGGAGCGCAGCCAACGGGAACCCCTGCGGCAGCGCCGTTATCTCGATGAAGAAGCCCCCAGGGATCGCGCTCGCCCCTCTTACGACGAGCCTGAGCGCTATGAGGAGTCCTTTGGTGAGAGGGACCGCTATGGAAACCGGGAGCGGTATGAAGAGCCCGCTGTCAGGTCCTATCCCTCCGAGCCGGCCGCGCCAGCTGA
>JBJTUM010000251.1:0-15531 GCA_046080725.1 Cyanobium sp.
CTTCGCCATGCAGCCCTTCGGCAACAGCCTGGTGTGATCACCCTCACTGGCGCCCAGCTCCAGGCCCTGCTGGAAGATCAGCAGCCCCCCGGCGCCAAGCGGCCCACCTTTCTGCAACCTTCCGCCACCCTGCGCTACCGCTGGGCGGCCCAGGCTCCCCATGGCCAACGGGTGCGGGAGCTGCGGCTCAATGGCCGACCCATCGCCGCCCAGCAACCGGTGCGGCTGGTGGTGAACAGCTTTCTGGCCCAGGGGGGCGATGGCTTTGCCGGCCTGCTGCAGGGGCGCGATGCCATCGGTGGCCCGCTGGATGTGGGGGCCCTGGCGGCCTATCTGCAAGGAAACCCAGTGCCGGATCCCGAGCCGCGAATCACCTTGAAATGACCACTGCTACATTGCCAAGAACAGCTCAACATCCATGCTGAAGCCATGGTGCTGGCTTTATGCACTTGCCTTTGCCTGGGCAATCCTTCAGGGGGTGGCATCCGCGCAACCAAGGCCAAATCCCAACAGCCAACCACCCCAAATCGCCCGTGATCAGTGGAAGGATTGCGAATTCAACCTGCAGGTGATTGGTTGCATCGATGAGCATCGGCCTGACGGCCTACGCATCCTCTGGAAAGATGGCCTGAAGATGGATTATCAAACAACACAGAAAGAGCAAGAAGGCAAGGATGTGATTCTCAAAGATCGCCTGGGAGGCCTCTGGCGGCGAGAGGTGATGATTCAAGGCAATATCACCCTCACCCATGTCGGCAACGGCAACAGGATCATGATCCCCCTCCGCCTCACCTGCCGCCCGCCCTTGAAAGGGTATGTTGGTTATTGCACGCATTAACGAACCATGCGCACCGTAAATGACGTGATCCGCGATGATCGCCCAACGTGCACCACCGCAGGGGTTCGTGGCCTCAGCCTGCAGATCATCGAGGAGATGAACCGAATCATCCCTGGCGGTGTTCTCGTCAGGATGGATGATCTCAATATCACAGGCGACAGAGCATCTGTGAACTTTTTCATGCAACCTCGCGCCAAGGAAGCCCTGGCCAGAGGCATTGCAAGGCGAGGGAGCAACCTGGTGATTCATTCTTGTTTTCGCACGGTCGTTCAGCAGCATGTTTTATTTAGCTGGCAGGGTTCCAATTGCGTGTCGATTGCAGCAACTCCAGGGCGCAGCAACCATGAAGATGGCTATGCCATTGATACCCCCGATTTCGCGGCTTGGCGCCAGGCCCTGGAAGCGGAGGGTTGGGACTGGTTCGGTCCGGGTGATGACGTGCACTTCACTTACGTTGGCGGCGGGGTTCGTGACGACATCGGACAGATCGGACTGAAGGCGTTTCAAACCCTCTGGAACCGCCACAATCCCAGCGATCGGATCGATGTGGATGGCAGCTACGGAGAAGAGACGGCGGCCCGTTTGGATCGCTCACCCGCCGATGGTTTCCCGGTGAACACCGGAAGCCTTCCACCGTCCCCAACACCTTCTATCGCCGACACCGCGACGACCGCTCCTTCCCGCATTCTCAAATTGATGTCCCCGCCGATGCGGGGAGATGACGTGGCAGCCGTGCAGCGTCTCCTGGCCGAGGAGGGCCTGCTGAATCAGATCTCCGAAGCGGGCCAGATCGATGGGGTCTATGGAGACGCAACTGCCCAAGCCGTGAGGGCCTTCCAGTTGCACGAAGGCCTCGCCATGGACGGCCAGGTGGGTCCCAACACGCTGAAAGCGCTAAGAGACAAGGCCCAACCGACGCCCGTGACCCCAATCCATTTGGTTCAGCCCTCCCCGGCAGCAGGCTCCATCGAGAGGGTGGAGCTGCAGAAGGGGGATGGGATCATCCCATGGCAGCACCTCAGACATGAGGTGGAAATCCTCCAGACCTCGCTTCGAAACTGGGGGGTGCTGCCAAAGGACGCGCCGCTCGATGGACAGTTCGGATCCGCCACGGAAGCCGCCGTTCAATCCTTCCAGCGTTTGCGCCCTGCCGATCCCACACGCAGTCGTTTTGTGCCGTCCGGGCTTGCGATCACAGGAGTTGTAGACCGCAACACCTGGGCCGAACTCCTCAAGGTGCCTCCTGAGGCCATCAGGATGGGCAGCCGGGATCCTGTAGCGACCCTGGGCATGCCCAACGGCTTTCCAGAGATCGGCACCCTTCTCGACATCGCCCGTTGCCCCGAAGCCATCCGCCCCTTCGCTGAACAGAACGTGCCTTCCATCCTGGCCCAATGCCTCAACGATGGGGTCTCGAACCGCAAGCAAATCGCCTACGTGCTGGCCACAGCGGAGCATGAATCCCACTTCGGTCGGTTCATGATTGAGCTGGCCAGCGGTGATGCCTATGAAGGGCGTACAGATCTCGGGAACACCCATGCCGGCGATGGACGGCGCTACAAGGGCCGTGGGTACGTGCAAATCACCGGTCGCATCAACTACAGCCATTGGAGCCAACGGCTAGGAATCGACCTGATTGGTCAACCCGAACTTGCTTCCCAAGCGAATATCGCAGTGCAAATTCTCGTGCAAGGCATGCGGGATGGTTCCTTCACAGGATTGAAGCTCGCTGATTTCATCGGCAACGATTTCGTCTCGGCACGCAAGATCATCAATGGGCTCGATCGTGCCCAGCAAATCGCCGACATCGCTACGGCCTATGCCGAAGCCATCAAGTCTTGAGAAGGCTCACTGCCCGGGAGGCGACGGTTGGTCTCAGCGAGACGCTGGGCGAGCTGGGCAAGCAGGGATCGGCTGAAGGTATCGGAGCGACGGAGCAAGTCTTCAAAGGCGGTGGCGGGAAGCACGAAGAGCTGGCAGCCATCGGGACCAGCCATCACAGAAGCAGAGCGAGGCTGGTTGGTAATCACGCCAATCTCCCCGACCGCGTTTCCAGGCCCCAGGGCTACCCGCTCACCGGTTCCCATCTGAACAGACACTTCTCCGGCGAGGACAAAGGCCAGATGGTCGCTGACGCCGCCCTGCTTCATCACCACACCCCCTGGAGTGAGGGTCTGCTGGACGCCATGGGCGGCCAGCCACACCAGACCGGCGGGAGGCATGTCGCTAAACATCGACCATCTCGTCAGCCCCTCCAACAGCTCCTTGGACACCGTCGACGAGTCTGCCAACTGGCCCTGCAGGAAAGGGGAGGTGGCCAGCCCGTGCCGGGGGCCCTGAAGCCGCCGGGAGACCTGGTCCGGATGGCGGTCCCGTTCCAGCATCAACACCCAAGCGGCCGTGTCGGGGTCTGATTCATGCCAGAGGAGATCGAAAACGCGCTGGAGATCGCCGTTGGCCGGCACCTGCGCAGGCAGAGCCTCCCATCCGGCTGCGGCCAACCGGGGAGCCAGCTCCGCTTGGAGCTCCGCCATACGCCTGGCAAGCACATTGCGCAGAGGTCGCAGCGGCGGATCATGGGCAATCTGGGTCTGAAGCCAGGCGAGCAACCCGGCCTCCTGCAGCCAGGCGGTTTGGAGCGGTAGCAACCGTTGCCGCTCAAGATCCCCCTGGGGCCCGAACTCCTCGAGCATCAACTCCCACAGAGGCTCAGAGAGTCCACAGGCGCGCCGCTGGCAGTCCAGATCCTCCCGCTGGTCAGGAGTGAGCCACTGGGGATCCAACAGGGTGAGGTGATGGCGATCCAGGAAGTCCTGGAGATGGGTGCGGGCGAGTTCTTCCCGCAGATCGTCTGTCTGGCGCTCAATGCTGCTCTTGCTGAGCAGATCAGGGTGCTCTTTGTCGAGAAGGTCGACGATGCTGTGGTGATCTTCGTCGTCGAGCTGCAGACTGTGGCGCAACTCCTGGAGATCCAGCAAACTTCTGGCCTGGTCCAGCCTGCCAGCGCGCAGCATGTCAGCCATGACGTCGCCATAGACCCGACGGGCCTGCGCCAACCCCACCGCCGGCATGGCCTTCACCAGGGTAAACACCTCGGCAGGGGAGAGAGCATCCAGGCTGCGACCATCGAGGGAGGGCTCCAGCCCCGGCAGGTCGCGCAGCTGGCGGCGCAGGCTGTCGCTGGTGCTCTCACGCCGATAGGTGGCCTGGTCGCGCCCCCAGCCTCGAAACAGGCCGATGGAGGTGAGCAACAGAACCAGGGATCGGATCAATTGCCCACCGTTAGGACCCAGCACCCCCTGGAGCGGATCGGCAAACCAGAAGAACACATTGATCGCCCCATAGGAAGCCAGCAATCTTGTGTGGTGCAGTGCCCGCTCCTTGGAGACCGTTTGGCCGAGGGAGGAACTCTGGCGAGCCAGCAAGCCCTCCAGCTGCCGAAAAAGAACAACCGACAACCAACCGGCTGCTGTGAGGAGAAGAGGGATCACCACCAGCCGGGGCACCAGCCCAAAATCCTCAAACGGCAACAAGGCGCGCCCCACCAGTCCCCGATCCTGAGCCCAAAGGCCCGAGCGGATGTAGCCCAGCGGGTGCTCCATGCCCCTATCCTCCGCATTCCACTCCATCAGGGAAAAGAAGGCCAGCACCAGCCCCGGATAGGAATACCAGGCCCAATCTAGTCCCCGTTTCCCCTGCAGGTTTTGCCAAAAGGCACGCTCGGCGTCGATATCCAAACAGGGGGTTTGGCAGGCCACACAGGCACTTCTCTCCTTCCCCTCCTCCGTAACCGTACGGCACATGGACTGGGTGATCCGAGAGGGAGCCGCCACATGGGCCGTGGTTCCCAAGGGGCCACGAACCCTCGTGAGCACGGTCTGCACCGGCCCCATCGGGCAGACATACTGGCACCAGCTCTTACCCCCAAAGGCCCAACCCACCAACACGGCAGCAACCAGGGTGACCAGCAACCAAAAGGCCAGCCAGATGGGATCGCTGTTGCCACCAAGCAGACGCAGACAGAGCCCGGTAATCAGCAGACTCCATTGCAGTTGCACGTGATGGCGCCCCAACCAGGAATCGGGTTTCACCAACACCAACTCGGGCTTGTTGCCCTTGCCGGGCCGGGTGCGCTGCCATCCCATGGCAGGGGCCAGTTGGGACACAAAGGCCAAGGGGCACAGGCGGCGCCAAAGTTCATGGCTGATGGCACCGATCACCAGCAACCCGGCAGGCACCACCGTGCCCCAGAACAATCGGTTGCCCTGAGGGGGAGCCGAAGGGATCAGCAGCGACATGACCAACAACAACCAGCCGGAAATCAGCAGCCAACGCAACAGCCTGGCGTGCCGTTCCTGTAGAGCAGCAAGCATGGATAGACATTATCTCTTACCCCTATAACTTACTCGACGGATTGGCTAATGAATCAAGCCTCATCTCTTCCTTCACCCGCTCAGCCATCAGCTGTGAAAGGCGCTGGAGAGGCAACCCCATTCCTTCCACCACAGGGGGGGCCGATCCACCCCAGATCTGGCTAGCTTCCGACCCAACGTGGACAGAAGACCATGGCCGGCTCTCGGGTAAGCGAAACCCACATGCATGGGGTGCGCTGGCTGCTCACCACAGGCTGGTTGCTGATCATCGGCTCGCTCTTCTTTGATCCCATCACGGCCCGCTTCACGACCCCCGATCACCCCTGGAGTCCCCTGAGGCTCCCGAACACCTGCGTGGAGGTGCAGGGCCGCTGCCTGGTGCAAACGCCCTATCCCCTGGGCACAACGCTCTTTTGGGGGGCCGTGGTGCCCTCGGCGATCTTTGTGTTGCTGGTGTTTGGTCATGAGCTCTGGCGGCGCATCTGCCCCCTGTCCTTCCTCTCCCAGATTCCACGGGCCCTGGGCCTGCAGCGGCAAACGGCCAAGCAGCATCCCAAGACCGGTGAGATTCGTCAACAGCTGGCCAAGGTTCCACCCGACTCCTGGCTCGCCAAGCACTACCCCGCCCTGCAATTCGGCTGGCTGTTCGTAGGCCTCTGCGGCCGCATCCTCTTTTTCAACGCCGATCGCCTCGTGCTCGCGGGCTGGCTCCTGTTCACCATTGCCGCAGCCATCACCGTGGGCTGGCTCTATGGCGGAAAAGCCTGGTGCCAATACTTCTGCCCGATGGCCCCCGTGCAATCCATCTATTCCACCCCGGCAGGGTTGCTGGGGAGCAAGGCCCACCTGAGCCCCACGCCTATCACCCAGTCGATGTGCCGCACCACCACCGCCAACGGGGAGGAGCAGAGCGCCTGCGTGGCCTGCCAACAGCCTTGCATCGACATCGACGCCGAGCGGATGTATTGGGCCCGCCTTGGCACATGTGCCTTCGCCTTCGAGCGCTACGCCTACCTGGGCCTTGTGGTGGGCTACTTCCTCTATTACTACCTCTACGCCGGCAACTGGGACTATTACTTCTCCGGCGCCTGGGCCCGCCAGAGCGATCAGCTTGCCCTGTTGCTCAGCCCAGGCCTCTTCCTCTTCGGCCAGCCGATCAACCTCCCCCGTATCGTGGCGGTGCCCCTTGTGCTAGGCCTTTGCACCTGGTTCGGCTGGCTTGGGGGCAGGGCCATCGAGGGCTGGATGCGCCATCGGGTGCGGCGTCAGGGTGCCGAACCTGACAGGCAACAGATCCGCCACCGGGTGGCTCTGGCTGCCACCTTTTTGGCCTTTAATCTCTTCTTCCTGTTCGCCGGCCGACCCCTGCTGCTCCTGGCGCCGGCCTGGGTGCAATACCTCTTCGACGGTGCCCTGGTGGCCACCAGCACCCTTTGGCTGGTGCGCGGCTGGCATCGAAGCCCGGCGCTCTACGAGCGGGAAAACCTGGCGGAACGGTTCCGGCGCCAGCTGCAGAAGCTTGGCCTGGAGGTGAGCCGTTTCCTCGAGGGGCGCAGCCTGGGCGATCTCAATCCAGATGAGGTGTACGTGCTGGCTCGAGTGCTCCCGGGCTTTGGCAGCAGCCAGCGGCACGAGGCCTACAAGGGGGTGGTGAGGGAAGCCCTGGCTGAGGGCTACGTGAACATGGCGAGCAGCCTGGAAGTGCTGCGGCGGATGCGCCAAGAGCTGGGCATCTCCGACGATGAGCACCGCCAACTGCTCGACGAACTCGGGGTGGAGGATCCGGCCCTGCTCGATCCCGACAAGAAGCGCAGCTTGGAGGATCAGGTGCGCTTGAGCGGCTACAAACGCTCCTTGGAGCGGGTGCTGCGACTGAAAGGGCAGATCGGAGAGTCCTACAGCGACAGAGAGGGAGACCCGGCCCTGGTGGCCCTGCGCAATCAGTTTGGGATCACCCCTGGGGAGGAGGCCCAGGTGATCGGAGCTCTCTCCCCCTCCGAACGGGCCACCCGCCAGGCTGATCAACTGTTGCACCGGCTGAAGGAGCTCAGCATCGCCCAGTTGAGCTTGCGACAGCCTGAGCTGGCCGGGCAACCCCAGCTGGTGGCCCTCCTGGACGACCAGCTGAAGCATCGCCAGGAGCTGGGCGTGCGGGCACTGCTTGAGGGCCTGGCCATGCTCGGCTCCGATCCGGCCGCCCTGGGCCTGGTGACCCGGCTGCAGGCCCTCTGCCCCAAGGTGTTGTCGGAGCTACTGGCGGCCGAAGCCTGGCAGGAGCGGCTTCCGGCGGTGGTGATGGAGGCCCTGCTGGAAGAGGGCCCGGCAGAGCCATCTGCCGTGGCACTGCCCATGCCACCCAAATCCATCCTTGATCACCTAGAGCGCCTGACTCACGATCCACTCCCCACCGTGGCGGCCGCAGCCCTGGCCCTGTCCACCGCCCTAGATCCCGGCCGCGAACGGGGCCTTGCTCAATCACTGCTGCAAGGCAAGCATCCCTCTTGGGTTCGGCAGACCGCCGAGCGGCTCCAGAGCACGGAGGGAGAGCTATTGCTGGCGGCCCTGCCAGAGCTTGAAAAGCGCGTGGTGCTCGCCACCAGTGATTTCTTCCGCCGCACCTGGGCCGACACGCTGGATGCCCTAGCGGAACAGGCGGAAATTCGCTGTTACGGGGCGGGGGAGCTGATCACGGAAGCCGGCGACACCTGCCGGGAACTCCTGTTGCTGATCGAGGGGGCTGCCCAGGTGAAACATCCGGGCAGGAAGGGCGCGGAGGTGGAGCGGATGCAGCCAGGGCAGGTGCTCGACGAACTGGAGGTGCTCACCCACAGCACCAGCGAAAGCACAATCGTGGCCGAAGTGGCTGGCACCAGGGTGCTGTCGGTGCCCGTCGACTCATTCGATGCCACCCTCGAGCGCGATCCCGATTTCGCCCGTCGGGTGCTGGCCATGGAAACCCGTCAACTGCAACGCCTCACCCGAGGAGAGGCAGAACCATCGTGAAAAAGACAAAAACCTGAGATAAGCGAAAAGCTCCAAGGGAACTTCGTTCGGCATATCAATCTCATATATTTCGAAAATTCTGATAGCCAACGCAGTTCAAAAATGCTGTCTTTCCAAGGTAGTCATTCACTCGCTGCAGCTGAGAGCTGCTGCAGCGCAATTGATTTGCTCATTTCCGGGTTTCTGTCGTAGCATCTACTGCGACCTCAATTTGAGTTAGCTACAGCCTCCCATGGCCTCACCTGCTTTCAAAATCGGCGATGTTGTCCAGCTGAAGTCTGGCGGCCCGATGATGACGATCACATCCATGGAAGAAGGCAACGACATCGTTCACGCCCTTTGGTTCGACGGAACCAAAAAAGAAACTGGATCGTTCCCAATCGGTGCCATCCAATATGGCCCTGAACAGCGCCCCTCAGCCCGCCAAGGCAGAGCATTTTTTCAAAAACCTCCTCAATAGGCCTCAAGAGCACTGCCGCGGCAGTGCTGGCTCCAGCCCAAGGGAGCGCTCCAGGGCGGAGAGCACCACATCCGCCATCACCTTCACCCGCCAGCGGCAGGCCTGGGTTTCGCTGGTCGCCAGGGTGCCCTTCTCCCAATACTTGTTGCTCCCCGCCCCACCCCCGCAAAGGGCAAAGTGCTCGCAGCTGCGGCGGCACTCCTCCACACCATCAGCCATCTCGCCGGCGATGCGCTGGTAGGCAGGCGTAGCCAACACAGACTCCAGGCTGTCGCGCCCGACCTGGCCGAGCACGAAATCGCCGTAGCGCTCCGTGCGCACTCCCAGCAGCTCCGGATCGAAGGTGGAGAAGCGACCCGCCACATCCACGCTCAAGATCACATAGGGCCGGTTCATGTCGGTGTGATCCATGCGGCTGTTGCCCACCACCTGACCGCAGAGCGTTTCAAACTCCCGCACCCGCAGGGCACCCGGATGGCTGGCGCACAGCTCCCAGAAGCGCTCCAGAAAAGCCCGCCACCGACTCTCCAAGCCGGGCTGATCCAGGCTGGAGAGGCGATTGGCTCCTTCGGTTTCCTCCATATTGAACCCCACCTCCCCGATGCCGTGCTCCACAAAAAAGTGAAAAAGCCCATCGGGATCCTCAAGGGAGGCGGCGGTGAGCACCGTGATCACCTCGAAGGGGATGCCGTGGCGCTGCAACTGGGCGATGCCCCGCATGGTGGCGGCATGGCTTCCCAGGCCCGTACGGGTTCGGCGATGGGCGTCATGGAGCGCGGCGGGTCCATCCAGGCTCACCCCCACCTGGATGCCGTGGCGGAGGAAACACTCACACCAGCGGCTATCGATCACCGTGGCATTGGTCTGGATGGCCTGGGCGATCTGCAGGTCGGGGCGGCCATGGCGCTCCAGGGCGGCGGCGATGCGGCGGCTGGCCTCCTCGTAGAAGGCGGGGGGCACCATAAGGGGCTCGCCCGCATGCCATAGGAGGGTGAAGGATTCCTCCACGAAGGCGCTGGACAGCACCGTGTCGAGGATGGGATCCAGCAGGGCCGGCTCCAGTCGCCGCCGATCGTGGCGATCCGGCAAATAGCAGTAATCGCAATCCAGGTTGCAGTAGGGCGTGGCCTGCACCACCAATAGGGAGAGGGGGCCAATGGCGGGCGCGCTCACCAGTTGAGAAAGCTGGGACCGTTGCGAAAGTTGCCCCATCCGGGCCGATAGTTGGCCCACACCGGCCTCCCGTAATAGGAATTGCCATACACCCGATTGGGCCAGCTCCGGTTTGCCCACCCCCGGCCGGAGCCATTGCCCCAGGCGCCCGCCGCCACCCAAGGTTCACCCTTCAGGGCAGCCTGCTCAGCGCCATCGAGAGAACCAGAGCGCTCTCGGATCGCTTCAGAGAGCCGGCTGAGGCGGGCCTCCAGGGCTTCAGCCGGATTCATTGCCGCGGCCTCCGAAGTGGGGGACGGCGCAAGGGAAGTGGAAGCGGCATCGGTGGCCGACGGTGCCACTAGCGAGAGGGCGGGGAGGGCCAGCAAGAAGGCAAGCAGGCCGGCGGAACGGGACTGGGGCATGGGGCTCAGGGCTAGGGACGGACGGGAGCAGGGGCGGAAGCTGATGTGGGGAGAGTCGCCCCCGGGGCCAACCGCTCATGGGTGAGCAACACGGCTTCGAAATAGGCCCGCACCATGTCACCGGGCAGCTGCACAATGCCCTGGGGACCGAACCAGCGGTTGACGGAAGCCACGGAGGTGGGCTCATCGTCGAGATAGCCCTGGAGCAGACCCACGATGGCCAGATCGGCCAGGTTGCGGAAGGTGGAGTTGTTCTCCGGCACGATGCAGCCCACCGCGTAGCGGCCATAGGCCTCCCGGGGCACCAGCTCATAGATCTGGGTGTCCAGGAAGGTCTTGGCGTAGGGCGAAAGGGCGCCCGCCAGGAGGATGGAATCGCCAGCCATCGCATCGAGGCGGCCGCCGATCACTGCAGCCACTCCGGTTTCCAGATCCTTCTGGGGCAGCCGTACGGCGGCTGGCTGCAGGGTGCGGATGGTGGCCTCTCCCAGGGAGCCCGGGATCACGCCGATGCGCTTGCCCACCAGGGCCTCAGGGGCGGCCTTCATGCCGCCCTTGGTGAGCAGGCGGATGCCCGACAGGCTAAAGGGCACGCTGTAATCGACCACCATCTCATGCTGCCAGGTGAAGGGGATGCCACAAGCGAAGTCGACCTCGCCCTGGCTGACCATCTTGTAGAGAGCATCTTTGTTGTCCACCGGGCGAAACTCCAGCCGCACGGGCTTCTGGAGGTAGTTGGACACCTCCTTGGCGATGCGTTCGGCCACATCCACTGATACCCCCACCAGCTGCTGCTTCCCATCCACATAGGCGTAGGGAATGAGGTTGGTGCGGGTGCCGATGGTGATCACCCCCGTCCGGGCGGCACGCTCCACCACGGTTTCCGCCCGGGCGGCCGGAGTCAACACGAGACCCGTCAACGCCAGTGCCGTCAGTAGGGGCAGGGTCTTCCAAGGTGCGGAAGCCCAAATCCGGCGCCAGCGGCGGGGGAGGCGGGATGATGGCTGGGGCAATCGGGGCGGCAAGAGCTGTCTGGATGATGACCACGGGTCTGGCAAGCGTCAGCCCCAAGGGCAACGGGTCGTGGGAGTTCTTCACCTAGCCGGAAGCAAGCCGTTCCCGGAAGCCCTCCAGCGTGCCGGCATTGATCCAGCCGGTGGCGATGGTTTTGCTGTGCTCCTGGCTCACCCGGCCCCGGTGGATGTGGGAGAGCCCTGCGGGAAAGATCACCAGCTTCCCCTTTTCGGCCTCCACATGGTGCTCCTGCCAGTGAAACTCCGTGCCACCGGCGGGCAGGGAATGGCAATAGAGAATCCAGGCCAGAACGCGGCGATGAGGTTCGGTGGCATCCGGATCCAGGCTCCAATCGCAGTGCCAGCGGTAAAACCCCTCCCCTGGGGCGTAGCGCTGCAGGTTGAACAGGGGGCAGACAAACAGGGAACGCTCCGGGCAACACTCCAGAAACAGGGGGCGCTCCGCCAGCCAACGCTTCAAGCCCACCGACACCCCACGCAGGATGGCCTCCGCCAGGCCATGGGCCTCTGGATCGGAAGGATCCATCGCCACCAGGCTGATATCGGTCGACACCTTGTCGGGCGCGCCATCCGACGCGCCCCCAAAGGCCACCCCGGGCCGATGCAGATCGCTGCGACGATCAAAAAAGCCCATCACGGCCTCCGCGAGGGCCAGGTAGCCCCTGTCGTGAAACTCCCCGATCAGCTGCATGGAGGCGCCTCCAGGTTCCAGGGCACAACAATCAGGGCCTCGTGGTGCTGCCAGGCCTCCGGGGGAGCCACCCTCTCGGCGAGGCCAACCCGCCCCAAGCCCTCCCAAACCCGAGGGGCATCGGGCCCCTCCGACAGAACATCCAAGGGCAAGGCCAGCACCTGGCCCTCGGCCGGGTCGGCCATCAACTGCAGGTTGAGATCCTCCAGCTCCCGCTCAAAGAACAGGCGCCGCATCCGGCGGCTGAGGTCGGGCCCAAGACCGGCGGCAAAACCCTCCAAGGAGGCCTGATCAGTGGCGCACCCGCAGCGTAGGGCCAGCCAGATCAGGAGCTTGGCCCAGCTCTCCACCGTCCAGAGCGGGGCAAAACTCTCCCTGTGCTGACGCACCAACTCGCCGATAGCGACGTCAAAAAGCGTGGCCTGCCAGGAGGGGGCCTGGGCTGAAGGGGATGGAGTGTCGGGCAAAGCAGAGCAAGCCACACTCCCAGCCTGCCGCAGGACCCTTCAGCGGGCAGACTGCAGAGGCAACGTCCGCGGAGACGCCCTCCCATGGCCCTGGATCTGAACGACCCGGAGCTCGAGTTCGCCGACCTCGTCACCGCCTACCAGAGCTGGGTGATAGCCGTGATCAACGATGAAAAGCTGGGCGGTGAGAAGCTGCTCACCGACGAGATTGCCGAAGACGCCTTCAACGCCATGCGCTTCCTGCCAGACGTGGTGACCAGCGCCATCGAAACCACCCTGGCCCGGGTCTACGACGTGGATGAGGAGGAGCTCAACACCCTGCTCTATCCCGAAGGCTGAGATGCCAGGGCTCCTGGGCCGGCTTGCCCTAGGGGTTCTGGCTGCCTTGGTTGGGGCGGGACTCGCCGGTTGCGGGAAGGAGACCTTCCCCCCGCAGGCCCAGGGCCAGGCCCTGCGGGGCACGGTGGTGATGGCGATGGGGATCACCAGCGACGAAACGATCGATGGAGAGCTCTCGGAAGCGCTCAAGGGGCGTCTGGCCCTCACGCTGCGGGAGTTTCGTCTGATGCACCCGCACGCCGATGTGCAGCTCCAGCTCTTCCAGGAAAACACGCTTCTGGAGGAAACCCGTTTCCGGACCGCAGCGGGCTTGGGACCCGATCTGCTGTTCGTCAGCAATTCCACCGCCGCCGATCTTCGGCGGGCCGGACTGACCCGAACGGTGCGCATGCCGGCAGCGTTGCTCCAACGGATGGATTCCACCGAGGCGCGTCGGTTTCAAGGTCCGAACGGGGAGCTCACCAGTGTGCCGGTGCTGCTGATGCCCCAGTTGGCCTGTTTCGACCGGCGTCGGCTAACTCAGTCGCCCGCGACCCTGGACGACCTGCTGCAACAGTCGAGCCAGGGCCTGCGGGTGGGATTGCCCCTGGATGGCTTCAATCTGGCCTGGACCCTCGGGAGCCTGGGGGTGGTAGAGAGCGTGGAAGAGCTCTTTGCCGGCCAACCCGCCACCAAAGAGCGGCGCCAAGCCCTGGGCCGCTGGCTGGGCTGGCTGCAGCAAGCGGATCAGGTGCAGGACGTGAATTTCCAGCTCTCCCAGAGCCAACTGATTCAGGATCTGGGCAAGGGCCAGCTCGACTGGACCAGCTGCCGCAGCACCCACCTGGCCCGGCTGAAAAACGATCTAGGTCGCCATCTGGGAATTGCCACCCTGCCCCGGGGGCCGGGTGGTCCCCCTAGTCCCGTGAGCCGGCAGCGGGTGCTGGCCTTCGGCCGCAACTCGAGCCCGCCCCAGAAGCAGGTGGCGGAGGCCCTGGCCCGCTTCCTGCTCACCCCCCTCACCCAGCGCAACTTGGCACTGCAACGGCAGGAGGTGTTACCTGTCCTCGAGCCTCAGCGGTTGCCAACCAACCGCAAGGGAACCCTGCGCCTCCTGGCCCTCGCCCAGCACCAGATGCGCGAGGCGAAGGGAAAGGGGCGAACCCTGTTCCAACAGGGCGATCACAACGGCATGGCCATGGGCCAGGTGCTCAGCCGCTACCTCTATGGCGATCTCGACACCGAAGGGGCCATTGATGGACTGGTGGGAGCCATCCAGGGCGGAAGGAGGGCCCCATGAACGAATTGCTCGACACCATCGCCGGCTGGCAGGGCTACCTAAGTCGGAGCGCCGTGCTGCTGCAACTCCTTGCCGTGCCGCTGGTGCTGTTGGGGTTCCAGATGCTGTCCCAGCGCACAGGACTGAGCCCCTACCTGGGCAACCGGGCCGGGCGCCGCGGGCTCGGGTTGTTGCTGCTGGCTGGGCTCACCACCCTGCTAGCTCTCATGGGGCAACCCTTCCTGCTGCTCGGGATCCTCACTGGTCTGGTCGGCGGCTGGTACGCCCTAGAGAGGGCACCCCAGCTCCTGGCCTCCCGCTTAGACCCCCGCACCCTGCAGGTGATCAGTGTGCGACTGCTGCGCCCCCTCTATCTGGTGGGAGCCCTCATGCTGCTAGTGGGCCTGGTGGACAATCCCAGCGTGCTCGGGTTGATCCCCATTGGCGACTGGGTGGGCAGCAACGTGAACCTGGGCACCCTGCTGCGCTCCCTGCTGGTGTTGTACGTGCTGGTGATGGCCATGGAGCCCCCGACCCAGGCCGTGGCCTGGCTTGCTCAGCGCTTTCTGGGGATCAGCGACGGCAGCCGGAGGGCGATGGCCGTGATCCTGCATTACGCGGTGGTGGCGGGAGGGTTGCTGTGGATCCTCGATCGATTGGGGGTGAACCGCACGGCCCTGGTGGCCGTGGCCGGCGGACTGTCGGTGGGAGTGGGATTTGGCATCAAGGAAGTGGTGTCCAACTTCATCAGCGGCCTCTGGTTGCTGGTGGAGGGCTCGGTGCGCCCCGGAGATGTGCTGATCGTGGATGGGGAGGCCTGCCAAGTGCGCCGTTTGGGCCCCCGGGCCGCCACCCTCTGGCGCGATCGCGACAATGCAGAGCTGCTGATTCCGAACCAGACCTTCTTCACCTCCTCCACCGTTACCTATACCCACACAGATTCCCTGCGCCGCTGCCAGGTGGCGGTGGGAGCCGCCTACCACCATCCCCCGGCTGAGGTGATTGGCCTGCTGGAGCGGAGCACCGCAGCAGTGGTCGGGGTGCTGCCAGACCCCCCCCCGAGGGCGTTCCTGCAGAACTATGGGGATTCAGCGGTGGAGTATGTCGTGCGGTTCTGGATTGCCAGCGCCCTAGACAACCTTTCGATTTCCAGCAGAGTGCAGGAGGCGATTTGGCAGACCTTCCGGGAGCAGGCCATTGAGATTCCTTACCCCCACCAAGTGCAGCTGGAGGGGCCAAGGGCCAAACGGGAGAATCCTTGACAACCAGAGGACGCCTGATACAACACGAAGATAGGTTCAAATTCTTCTTCCTTCACATGGATGCCCAAGACCCAAGGCGCCACGTCATGATCACTGGAAGTGGAGGGAGTGGCTCATCTTTTTTGGTTGAACTCCTCGCGAATCTGGGATTGGATACGGGTTACAGGGGCCTTAAGTCACTTCCAAACAACGCTGCGTCCCCTGCAGTGGTGTAATTCCCCCGGCACCC
>JBJTUM010000252.1:0-2821 GCA_046080725.1 Cyanobium sp.
CTCGGCAAGCAGTAGCCAGCTGGTCATGGAGCAGGGCGGGGAAGGGGCGGGAGCTGGAGCGAAACAGAAAACCAGTGCCGGATAGAGTCGTGGGGAAGCATCCCTTCACGGCACCATCCGGCTTTCCGGTCAACCGGCGAAGGGGTTGGCGAAGAGCAGCACGAGAGCAACCACCAGGCCATAAATGGTGAGAGCTTCCATGAAGGCCAGGGAGAGCAGCAGGGTGCCGCGGATCTTGCCTTCAGCTTCGGGCTGGCGGGCGATGCCTTCGACAGCGCCGCCTGCTGCGGTGCCCTGGCCTATGCCAGGACCGATGGCACCAAGACCGACGGCGAGACCGGCAGCCACAACGGAGGCGGCGGCAGTGAGGGAATCCATGGGGTAACGGGGGATGGGAGTCGCTGGAGGCCTGATGGCCATGGCCTGAAAGGCCGGGGTTGGAACCGGATGGAACCTGGCGGCTGGGCATCTCCTGGATTAGAGCCGAGGGAGATGGGCCCGGACTAATCCGGACCTGCGCGCTGAGAGTTTGCCAGAGCGCCGGAGGGCGAATCTGACTAGTGGTGCTCCTCGTGCACGGCCTCACCGATGTAGTAAGCGGCAAGGGTGGCGAAGATCAGGGCCTGAATCGCACTGGTGAACAGCCCAAGAAACATGGCCGGTAGCGGCACGATCAGGGGCACAAGGAAGGCCAGAACGGCCACCACAAGTTCATCAGCCAAGATGTTTCCGAAAAGACGGAAAGAAAGGGAAAGAGGTTTAGTGAAATCCTCCACGATCTTGAAAGGAAGCATGATCGGGGTGGGTTCCACGTAATACTCGAAGTAGCGTAAACCTTTTCTGCTGAGGCCTGCATAAAAGTAGGCAAGTGACACCAGCAAGGCCAGGGCGATTGTGGTGTTGATGTCGGCTGTCGGCGCCCCAAGTTCGCCGCTGGGAAGGTGGATCAGCTTCCAGGGGATAAGAGCCCCTCCCCAATTGCTGACAAAGATGAAGAGGAACAGTGTGCCGATGAACGGCAACCAGTCGCGATAGGCCTTTTCGCCGATCTGCTCGCGGGAGAGATCACGGATGTAATCCCAAAGAAACTCCAGCAGGTTTTGCACACCAGCCGGCTCCCTCTGCATGCGGCGGGTGCCATAAACGATCAGTGCCAACAGGGCACCGATCACCACCCAGGAGCTGAGGAACACCTGACCATGGATCTTGAGCTTGCCCAGAATCCAGTAAAAGTGCTGACCCACCTCAAGTGCGGCAAGGGGGAGCAAGGGCATCGCGAAAGGCATTGGAACCATCGGATTGGACAACTCCGGACAGACATCCGGATCGGAGATCATCTCGTCGATGGGACGTCGACGAGATGGAGATCAGGCGTCGAGTAGAGCCTGAACCAAAAGGGCTGGTTTGTAGAGCAGAAAACCCAGCAGGGCTGGCAACAGTTGAAGCTGGGGCAGCTTGGCAGCTGCAAGCACCAACACAATGGGAACCAGGAGCTGAACCTTGCTCACGGATTTGCTGCTTGCACCCAGGCGAGAAACGCTTCGGGAGAGCAGAACCAGGTAGAGCAGACCGCTGAGGGCGCCCACCAGGGCGCTCAGGGCAGCCGACAGACCAAAGACGAAACCCACTACAGGAACGGCCAGGACCGCTGCCACCGTGGTGGCCACCAGCAGGCGTCGTCGAAGGCGGTGATAGTGATCCATCCCATCAACAACGACTGGAGAGGCCGGCGTGGAGGGGGTGGATGGGCCTACAGGAGGGACGTCGGCCCGCCGCTCCTCAGCCGCCGATGGTGTGTCGGCGTTGGAAGGAGTGGCAAGGGCAACCGCCAACCTGAAGAAGCCTTATGGAGCGCTGGGAATTTATCACGCGGGCTCGAGGCCAAAGCCATCAGGGGGCGACCGGAAGGAGCACCCTTCGCTGAATGAGCCGTCGCGCCCGCTCAAGCCGTTCCCCCTCCCCCATGGCGAGGGGCAGGGCAGCCAGGGGGGTCCCCGGGGCCGCCTCCCAAACCTGCATCAAGACCACATCAGCCGGCTCAATCTCCAGGGGACGGAGATCGGCATCCAGCAGGTCCGTTCCGGGCCAGCCCCAGAGACAGCGGTTCGTTTCGCCTGCGACGGCCAGCAGGGCGCTGTCGTCTCCCCAGTCGGAGCGGGTGATGGGCTCCCGGCTGACGAAGAACTCAAAATGGCTGATGGACGGATCCAACGCCTCCACGAGAGCCCATTGCTGGCGCGCGCTCAAGGCCCGGGCCCGATCCAGCAACTCCCCGGAAAGCAGACGGGCCGGATCCCACACGTCGGGATTGGAGAAACCGGCAAAATGGAGATCCGCCTGGGCCAGGAAGCCCAACAAACCCTCCAAGGTGTAGCTGGTCTCCTGGGGATGGAGATACATGTCGGCGAAGTTGGCATCGGCCGCCGTATCGAGGGCCCAGCGCTCCTCATGGTGGCGGCGCAGCCGGTTGTTCGGCGGCAGGTCGGCCAACAGGCGGCGGCCCAGCCGGAGCCCCTCGGCCCCGGTGCCCACACCCAGAAGGCCCAGGGCCCTCTGGGTGCGGTGAATCTCCCAGCGCCCGGCATCGGCATAGAGAAACAGATGCAGCAGCCCCCCTGGGGCAAGCCGCTCTGCCAGGGCCCGAAGCCCGGCCTCCGGCCTGGCCAGATGGTGGAGCACCCCCACCGAGTTGATGGCATCGAAGGGTCCTTCATCGCCCAGGTCGAGCAGGCTGCGCTGCTCCACGCGCAATTCCTTCACCTTCCTAGCCCCGTCAGAGCGGCGCAGGCGCTCCCGGGCCACTTCCAGGGCGCCCTGGCTG
>JBJTUM010000253.1:0-3550 GCA_046080725.1 Cyanobium sp.
CCCACCACTGGCTTCTGCTGCACCACGATGGTCACGCCGATCTGGCCCAGAACGCCCACGGGATGCATCTTTCCCCTGGCGATGGGGTGCTTCTGCCGGGCCAGTGCTTTCGCCTCACCACGGAACTCTGCAGCGCCACCGCCCTCCCCATCGATCTTGCTCCACCCTCAGCCTGGCGACACCGTCACCGCCATCTCCGCTGCCTGTGGATACCGCTCCTTGAGCCGTTTCAATGTGGACTACAAGCGCGCCTATGGGGCCAAGCCTTCGGCGGTGCTTCGCTTGGGAAGCCTTCCTCCTCAGGCCACCTAGCTACGACCACCTGAAAATGCAGAAAACGCATTGAGAGGGTAGCTAATTGCGCGAATCGGCATTGGCTCTGCACAAATTTGAAACCCACCCGCAGCGATATGGGGGTAACATAGGAAGGCGAGAGTGAGACATATTTCAGTAACATTTTTAATGCAACATATGATACCAGAGTTATTGTCTGCCATGTCTGCCATGTCTGCCATGTCTGCCATGTCTGCCATGTCTGCCATGTCTGCCATGTCTGCCATGTCTGCCATGTCTGCCATGTCTGCCATGTCTGGCTAACACATTTCTTCCAATTAGCTATAGCCCAGGGTCTCATCTACTTGTTTCGTAAATTTGTCAGGCTGAGTGGTTGGAGCAGTTCACCCGCCCTTATTTGCCTGGAGGTTTCTCCCATCCTCTTGAGACCCTCCTCAAGCGTTCTGCTACTCCTGCTGAAAGCCAGTGCCGACTCGCCGAAGGCCTGCCTGTAAAACGTCTTGAGCCACTTTCATCCGCACGGGAATGGGACCATGCTGACGGCCATCTCCCTGCCGGCTCTCTGGACGTAGTGGCCATTGTTGGTTCTCCCTATCTCCTGGAGACCAGCGGCAACGGCCATGCTCACCCCTTGATCGTGCTTGGACATGGGGGCCACGCGGCACTGACCATAGGCTCCAAGTGTTTTGACCTTCAATCGGAGAAAGCGGTCATCCTTCCTGGCCAACGCTGGAAGCTGTGTTCTGAGCAGGGCTGCAGTGTCACGCTCATCCCCTTTGATCCCCTGCGGTTGGTCACCACGGCTCGGGCCATGGCCCCAGGCCGCTGGGAGCCTCCTCCGTCGTTCGATTCCCCCCTGAGCAATGGGTTGAGCCTGCCCAGCGATGGCGACGATCAGTGCTCCGCTTTGGTGATCGCCCTCAACCTGCTCCTCCCCGCTTTCGTGCAGGTGGGGATGTTGGGGGAAAGCTTTCTCGATGCCTTTCTTCTTGAACAACAGCTCTACCGGCTGATCGCGGCTCTCGCCTTCCCCAGCCTGCGCAACCACCAGCCCACCCCCTTGCCCAATGCCGCCAGCACCGACCGACGGCTGGAGAGGGTGCTGGATTTCATCGGGCTCAATCTTGATCAACCGCTCTCCCTATCGGTGCTGGTGGAACAGAGCAACTATTCCCGCCGCAGCATCCACTACGCCTTCCAGGAGCGCTTCAACTGCAGCCCCATGCAGTGGATACGCCAGCAGCGCATGATCCTCGCGATGCAACGGCTGCAAGAGAGCCAGTCGGGTCGCACGACGGTGCGGGCCATTGCTGCCGAGTGCGGTTACAACTCCCTGGGACGCTTCTATGTGGATTTTCAGCGGGCTTATGGATGCCGCCCCTCTGCGGTGCTTCGAGGAATGGCCTTGAACGGTCTACAGTCTCGGCGGTGGGAGGCAGGAGTAGAACCGCACCATGATGTTTCCCCTAACATCCCTCTCACCATCCAGACTGATCAGCCGCCGGAGGATGCTGGATGAAAAGTGCCTCTGGCTCCTGCTAGCAGCTCTTCTTGGGATTTATTTGTTTCTGCTGAGTCTCCTCACCCAATTGCCTGATGAGGCCATCAATGTGGCCTTGGTGATGGGAGGAGCCCTGGTGGTGTTTGAAGGCTTCCCGGATGGATGGCAGCCCCGTCCAGGGCGCGTGGGCCGCTGGGTTGGGGTGGCCCTGCTGGTGCTCGTTCTGGCCCGGGGACAGCGGATGGTGGCCTTCGACTTTGCCTCCAGCCTCCTGCCCCTGCTGGCTGGACTGGGTCTGCTGCTGCTGGCCGCACCGTGGAACCAAGGGCAGATCTTCCTGCGCTCCCTGCTGGTGTTGGGATTTTTGCCCGTGATGCGTTGGCTGGGCTGGGTGACGCCCTTGGAACCGTTGTCGGTGGTCACCGCCTGGATCACCCATCAATTCCTCTGGTTTTCTGGTTTCCCCTCAAAGTTGGCCGGCATCTTCATTTATTTGCCAACGGCTGGGGTGAAGGTGTCGGACGCCTGCGCGGGGCTCAATATGCTGCTGCAGCTGTTTGTGGTGGCCGTGATCTTTGCCATGGCGTTTCCCATGCGCCATCGCTGGCAGAACGGCCTGATGCTGGTCATTGCGCCGCTGATCGCCCTGCTCACCAACGCCGGTCGGATCATGGCGTTGGCCCTGATCAACGACAGCACGCTGGCCAACAAGAAATGGTGGTTCGATTTTTTCCATGAGCAGTGGGGTGGGTTGGTGTTTGCGGGAATTGCGATGCAGTTGTTTGTGTGGCTCTACGTGTATTGGTTGGCGCGCCAGGTGGCGGCCCTAGGAACACGATGAGCGTTCCACTGCGGCGTCAGCTTCAGCTGCTGAGCCTGCTCACGGGCATAGCTCTGATGGGCAAGATGGTGAGCCTGGCGGCTCCCATGCCCTTAGCAGAGGCGCCCGCAAACCTGCAGCTGCCGGGGTATGACATTCGCCAGTTGCCGGTTGGAGCCGAGCCGCGACAGGGCCGGGAGCTGAGCCAAGGCAGGCAACGGGTGTTTCGCCTGGTGCCCCGATCGGGGGAAGCTCCCTTGACGTTGCGTCTGATGCCGGTGCGCAGCCGGCGAGGATCGGAAGTGAGCGAGGAAACCGATCTGCGCAATGGGTTGAATATGGAGGCGGTGGCCGCCCAGGAGCCCACCTTTTCCTTAAGCGACAGGCGCGTCCTTTCCCTGGGTTCAGCCCAGCCCAAGGTGGTAAAGCCCATCAACGATCAGATCGCCCTGGGGCGTGCCCCCGACGATCCTCCCGGGAGCATCACCCGTCTGCAAACCTGCCTCAGTCCCACGGGGTTAGCAGGTCTTTATGGCTCCATCCTGGTACCGGAAAACCAGAAACTGGAACGGGCAGCCGAGCCAGGCTGGACGCGCCACCTCAGGCGCCTGACTGGACTGAGCGAACCCCGCTACGAATGTCTGGCTGTGCAACTCGAGAGCGAGAAGGGCAATAGCGGAGCCGGGGCTGTGGATCGCCGCAAAGCCTTGGAGAGAGCCTGGTTAGACCTGCGAGGATCAGGCCGAGAGCAAGGCCGCCCATGGCTTCTGTGAGCCCCAGCCGGTCTGAATCCACAGGATGGACGTCCGGGCTGGTGGGAGTGGCTGGGGCACGGGCTAGGAGGCATCAATGGCCAATGAATTCCCTCTCATGAACCGCCTCCCTCCCATCACTCCTGGTGAATTGCTTGTAGAAGACTTCCTTCAACCTCTTGG
>JBJTUM010000254.1:0-6820 GCA_046080725.1 Cyanobium sp.
CGGGTGGAAACCGGCCGGGTGCGCATCAACAAGAACGTGGAATCCAAGGAGGTGGTGGTTGACGACCCCCTCAGCCGTGAAACGGTACGGGTGGAGCATGTCCCCATCAATCAAGTGGTCACCGGGGAGGTCCCCCGCACCCGCGAAGAGGGCGACGTCACCGTGATCCCCATCCTGGAGGAGCGGGTGGTCACTCGCACCGAGTTGGTTTTGGTGGAAGAAGTGCGCATCCACCGCGAACGCAGCGAATACCACGACCCCCAACGCATCACCCTGCGGAAGGAAGTGGTGGCCGTCGAGCGCTTCGGGGAAGACGGCAGGCCCCTGCCCGTGTAGCGAGACCAACCCCCGTACCCCTAGGGTCTTGCGAGCCTTGCCCCTCCGGTGACAAAACAAGAGCCCACCTGGGACGTGATCGTGATCGGCGCCGGCATCGGCGGACTGGTCACCGCCACCCAACTCGCCGCTAAAGGGGCTCGAACCCTTGTTTTGGAGCGCTATCTCATCCCGGGGGGCAGCGGGGGCAGCTTCCAGCGAGCGGGCTACACCTTTGATGTGGGCGCCTCCATGATCTTTGGCTTCGGGACCCAGGGCCACACCAACCTCCTCACCCGAGCCCTGGCCGATGTGGGGCAGCACTGTGCCACTGTGCCCGACCCCGTTCAACTGGCCTACCACCTCCCCGGGGGGCTGGAAGTGGCCGTCGACCGGGACTATGAGCGCTTCATCGCAGACCTCACCTCCCTCTTCCCTCAGGAGGCCAAGGGCATTCGGGCCTTCTACGACACCTGCTGGCAGGTGTTTCGTTGTCTCGATGCCATGCCCCTGCTGTCTCTGGAAGATCCGGCCTACCTGGCCAAAGTGTTCTTCAGGGCACCCCTGGCCTGCCTGGGACTGGCCCGCTGGCTTCCCGTGAACGTGGGGGAGGTGGCACGGCGACACATCACCGATCCCCAGCTGCTGAAGCTGATCGACATGGAGTGCTTCTGCTGGAGCGTGATGCCCGCCGACCGCACCCCCATGATCAATGCGGGTATGGTCTTCTCCGATCGCCATGCAGGAGGCATCAACTACCCCAAAGGAGGCGTTGGGGTGATCGCAGAAAAACTTGTAGCCGGACTTGAGGCCCATGGGGGCGCCATCCGCTACAAGGCGCGCGTCACCGAAGTGGTGATCGATGGAGGGAAGGCCGTTGGCGTCAAGCTGGCCTCAGGAGAGGTGATCCATGCCCAACGGGTGGTGAGCAACGCCACCCGTTGGGACACCTTTGCTGGAGACAGCGACTGCCTGGGCGCTATCAGCCATTCCCTGGTGGACCGGAGCCACACTCCCGCTGCTGAAGCCACCTGGCGGCGCCGTTACAAACCCTCCTCCTCCTTCCTCTCCCTGCATCTCGGCATCGACGCCGAGCTGGTTCCTGAGGGCTTTCACTGCCACCATCTGCTGCTGGAAGACTGGGACGCCATGGAAGCAGAGCAGGGGGTGATCTTCGTGTCGATGCCCACCCTGCTGGATCCCTCCTTGGCTCCACCGGGCTGCCACATCCTGCACACCTTCACCCCCAGTGCCATTGGGGCTTGGCAAGGGCTCTCTCCAGCCGACTACCGGACCAAGAAACAAGCCGATGCCGATCGGCTCATCGCCAGGCTGGAAGGAATCTTGCCTGGTGTCAGCAAGGCCATCCGCCATCGGGAGGTGGGCACACCCCGCAGCCATAGACGCTTCCTCGGACGCATGGGCGGCACCTACGGACCGATCCCTGCCCATCGCCTGCCCGGACTGCTGCCGATGCCCTTCAACCGCACAGGGGTGAAAGGCCTCTATTGTGTGGGGGATTCCTGTTTCCCCGGCCAGGGGCTCAATGCCGTGGCATTCAGCGGCTTTGCCTGCGCCCATCGGATCGGGGCCGATCTGGGGCTCAACCCTTGGGCCCTTCCAGCGTGAGAGCGTCGCTCATGACACAGGCACACAAAAGGGAACGGTTCGTCACAGTCGATGGTGTCGAACACGACAACACAGGCCCTGCCCATCAATCAAAACTAAGAAAAATCTTGAAGTGGTGACATGACCTTCTTGGTGGCTGGCTCAACGTCCAACAAAATGTCTGCGACTCTTGGGCGGCGGGACTATCGACTGATCGATTGCTTCCATCAACCCCACCCCCATCTCGATGGTGTCTATGAAAGCGGCGATGAAGCCATCGCGGATGCCATCAGCTGGTTGGAGAGCATCGGTCCTGGGGCCTTAGACACCTCCATCGGCTTGGAGGTCAGCACCCCCAGTGGCGCTTGGCGCACCATTCGTCAGCCAGGGCTATTGATCTGCCCGCTTCCCGACAAGGAAGCGGGATAACGGTTGGGAACAAAAAATTGCTCGCTCAAGGGAGGCCGCTGGTATTCACCGCCTCCCTTGCGGGATGGCAGTTTGATTTCCTCGGGCGTCATATCCACGTAAGGCACCTTGCTGAGCAAGTGGCTGATGCAATTGAGGCGCGCTCTGCGCTTGTCGCCAGCCTCCACCGTGAACCAGGGTGCTTCGGGGATATTGGTGTGGGAGAACATTTCATCCTTGGCTTTGGAAAATTCCACCCAGCGGTCACGGGATTCCAGATCCATCGGGCTGAGCTTCCAGCGGCGCGCAGGATCCTTGATTCGGGAGCGAAAGCGCGCTTCCTGTTCCTCATCACTCACCGAAAACCAATACTTGAGCAAGGTGATGCCGCTGCGCACGAGCATGCGCTCAAACTCCGGACACGACAGCAGGAACTCATCCACCTGCTTGGGCGTGCAGAAGCCCATCACTTTTTCAACGCCAGCTCGGTTGTACCAACTGCGGTCAAACAGCACGATTTCGCCGGCCGCCGGGAGGTGCTCAACGTAGCGCTGGAAATACCATTGGCTTTTCTGCCGATCCGTTGGCGTACCGAGGGCGATGACGTTGCAGCCCCGGGGGTTGAGCGGTTCGGTGACGCGCTTGATCGTGCCGCCCTTTCCCGCAGCATCGCGGCCCTCGAAGAGCACCAGGAGGCGAAAACCGGCGTGCTTGATCCAATACTGCATTTTCACCAGCTCCACCTGCAGGGTGGCTAGCTCCTTCTCGTAGAACTTGCGCTCGAGCTTCGGCTGTCGGCCCTCGGAATGGGCGCTGAAGTCGTCCAGGATCGGGCTGGGACGGTAGAGATCCTCCCCATTGCCAGTCATCTCCGCAAGAGGCAAAACGACAGGGTGGTTTTTCTGTTTTTTCTTTGACATTTCCAATCGGCAAAGGTTAAGTCTTGGGCTAGGACATCCTGAGTCTTATTCGTGTAACTGACGTTACCGCCATGCCTTCCTCCCCCTCCCGCGGTTGTGAGACGTGACCTAATCGCCAGGTTGGCCCGGGAGGTGGGAGCGAGGCCCAGCAGCTTCTCCCGGCGGGAGATGCTGCTGGCGAGCCTGGCCGCGGGAGCCTCTCTCATGCTCGCCAATCGCCCAAAGGCCGCCCTTGGCAAGGGGGCACCAAGGGTCGTGATCATCGGAGCCGGTCTGGGCGGCCTCAGCTGTGGCTACCAACTGATCCGAGCCGGGGCTCACGTCACCGTGGTGGAAGCACGGGCGTGGGTCGGGGGGCGGGTGCATTCACTCGACACCTTTCTTCAGGGGCAGATCGTGGAGGCCGGCGGCGAATTCATCGGCCGAACCCACGCCACCTGGCTCGCCTGTGCCCAGCAGTTCGGCTTGCCCTTGGCGGAGCAGGCCGAGCCCTTGAAGGACGCTTCCCCCATCGTGCTCCAGGGGCAACGGTTCATCGGAGCAGAGGCGAAAGCGCTGTGGCGCCAAATCGAGGCCCCGTTGGAACGTTTGACGGGCGACGCCCGCCGCATCGATCCCATACGGCCCTGGCTGGGCGGTCGTGCCCAGGCGTTTGACCAGACATCGCTTTGGGACAACGCCCAAGGCTGGCCGGTCGGCCCCTTGGAGCGCCATGGAGCTCTCACCTTGCTCACCCATGACCTGAGTTGCCAGCCGGAGCGCATGAGTTATCTGGCCCTGCTGGCGTCCGTTGCCGCTGGAGGCCTGGAGGCATTCTGGACGGAGCGGGAGGTTTTTCGCTGCGCCTCCGGGACCCAAGCCTTGGCGCGTGCACTGGCGGACGCGATTGGCGACGCCCTCATCCGACTGCGCTCTCCAGTGGCCTCCATCGATCTCCAGGGACCAAGAGCCCGGGTGAAACTGCTTTCAGGCCACCATCTCGAGGCGGACGCCGTGGTGCTCACGACCCCTCCAAGCACCTGGGATGACCTACCCATCGATCCGGCCGTACCGAAGAGCTACCGCCTGAGCACAGGAGTGGGCATCAAGGTGTTGGCCAAGGTGAATCAGCCCTTCTGGGAAGTGGAAGGCCTGGAGGCAACAGCCCTCCGTGATGGGGCCGTGGGGATGACCTGGCAAGGGGGGGGACCCCAAGGAAGATCCTCAGGGAGCCTGTCTCACTCTGCAGGCAGGCGGTGACGCCGCCCAGCAGTGGTTGCACCAAAGAGCTTTGCAACGCAGAGCCACAGCCCGCCAGGAACTGAACACCCTGTTTCCTGGCTCTGCAGACCATGTGAAGCAACTGAGCTTTTGGCTCTGGCCCCAAGAACGCTGGACACGCTGTTGCACCAGCGCTCCCGCTCCAGGGGAGGTGAGCCAGGTTTTTCCAAGGCTGGAGCAGGGCTGGCAGGGGAAGCTCTTCTTTGCTGGGGAATACGCCAGTCCAGGCTTCCATGGGCGCATGGAGGGGGGGCTACGCACCGGGGCCTTAGTGGCACGACGGCTGGCCCTGCGCCTCAATCTGGCGTGAACGAGAACCGACACCCCCATCACAATGAAAGTGTCCCCTGTGCCCTGCACCCGATGGACCCGCCGGATCTCGCCACCACCTGGCTTGGCCTCTCCCTGCGGAGCCCGCTGGTGGTGGGAGCCGCCGCTCCCCTGAGTGAAGATCCCGCCAACTTGCTGCGGCTCGAAGAGGCAGGGGCTGGGGCGATCGTGCTCCATTCCCTGTTTGAGGAGCAGCTGGAGCAGGAGCAACTGAATTTGCATCACCTCAGCCTGCAGGGAAGCGAGAGCACTGGCGAATCGCTCACCTACGTGCCGGATGCTGCCCTGTTCCACGTGGGGTCCGAGCTCTATCTGCGCCACCTGGAGCAGGCCCGCAGCCAGCTGGGTGCGCTTTGCCCGGCAGCTGGAAGCGGCAGGCGCCCATGCCATCGAATTGAACATCTTTTCCCTTCCCACCGATCCCGACCGCAGCAGTGGTGCCATCGAAGCTGAGGTGGAGGAGATCGTGCGGGAGGTGCGGGGCGAAGTGACACTGCCATTGACCGTGAAGCTGGGCCCCTTCTTCACCAACGTGGCCGCCATGGCCAAGCGGCTTGCCGCCGCCGGCGCCAATGGCCTCACCCTCTTCAACCGCTTCTACCAGCCAGAGATCGACATCGAATCGTTAGAGCTGCGGCCCAACCTGCTGCTCTCCACACCCCACGATCTGCGGCTGCCCATGCGCCGGATCGCCCTGCTCCATGGCCGCCATCCCCTGGATTTGGCGGCCTCCAGAGGCGTGCATCGGGGCACCGACGTGGTGCGCTTGCTGATGGCAGGCGCCTCCGTCACCCAGGTGGTAGGGGCCTTGCTGCGCCATGGTCCTGGCCGGTTGCGCAGCCTGGAGGAGGAGCTGCGGCGCTGGCTGATCGACCACGACACCGGCTCGGTGGCGGAGCTGATCGGCTGCATGAGCCAGCTTCGCTGCCCCAACCCTCAAGAATACGAACGGGTGCAATACATGCGCATGCTTCAAACCTTCCATCCCCTGGCCGCCCTCGAGGCCCCGGGGCCCTGGTGAGCGCCCCAGCAGCCTCTGTGGCCTCCCTGGCGGAGGCCCTCACCCAGCGAATCACTCGCCCTTGGACCCTGATGGAGGTGTGCGGCGGCCAAACGCACAGCCTGCTGCGCTGGGGGCTCGACCAACTCCTTCCGGCCGATCTCCGCCTGATCCACGGTCCCGGTTGTCCGGTGTGTGTGACGCCTGCCGCCACGATTGATCAGGCCCTGGCGCTGGCCCGCACCCCAGGAGTGATCCTCTGCACCTATGGCGACATGCTGCGGGTGCCAGGCACGGAGCGGGGGGTGGATCTGCTGGCAGTGCGAGCCGAAGGGGGGAATGTGCAGCTGCTCACCACCCCCCTGCAGGCCCTTCGCCTGGCCCAGGAGAGGCGGGATCAGCAGGTGGTGTTTCTGGCGGTGGGTTTTGAAACCACGGCTCCGGCGACGGCCCTGCTGGCGCGCCAGGCCTTCGCGTTGGGGCTCAACAATCTCTCCCTGCTCACCGTCCATGTGCGGGTGGCACCCGCCATGGAGGCCATCCTGGCGGATCCGGCCAACCAGGTGGAAGCCTTCCTGGCAGCGGGCCATGTGTGCAGTGTGATCGGCACGGGGGAACTGGAGGAGCTGGTGGGGCGGTTCCAGGTGCCTGTGGTGGTGACGGGCTTCGAGCCGGCCGACCTGATGGCCGGGTTGCTGGAGGCCGTAGAGCTGCTGGAGGCGGGCAAGGCACAAGTGGCCAATGCCTACCCCCGGGTGGTGCGAGCCGAGGGGAATGCCGCAGCCCGCGCCTCGCTGGAGGAGGTGTTCCAGCCGGTGGATCAACCCTGGCGGGGGATGGGGGTGATTCCCCAAGGAGGGATGGCCCTCAAGCCCCCTTACGACACCTTGGAGGCCCGCCAGCGCTTCAGCTTGGCCGATCCCGCCTCTGGGGAGGAGCCCGTCTGCCCCACCTGCAATGAGGTGTGCATCAGCGGGGA
>JBJTUM010000255.1:0-11423 GCA_046080725.1 Cyanobium sp.
CGCCAACCATCGAGCGCGATCTCGAAACTGCCGGCCCCGCGCTCGGCATCGTGCAGATCAGGCGCGAAGTGATCCAGGCTCACGCGCATCGTCAGCCGCGCGCCATGCCGTGCCAGCAGCTAGCACCAGACCGACCACCAACAGGGCGACGGGCAGCCCGTGGCTGACGGCCAGATCGATGGGGATGTTGTGGGGATGGCCATGCCAGCGCCCCGTGCGCTGGGGATAGATCAAGCTAAACGCGGCCGCCCCCCAGCCCAGCCACGGCCGCTCGGCGATCAGCCCCAGGGCGGTGGTCCATTGGGCCAGCCGGGTGATCGCCAGGGGCCGTTGACCGCTGTATTGCAGATCGTTCAGCCGGGCCCAAATGGCCTCAGGCACCACCTGCCGGGCGGGATCCTGCAGCACCTCAGGCACCCCAGGCAGGGTGGCGGCGGCGATGATCCCCAGGGCCAGCAGGAGCAGGGGCAGGAGCCAGGCCCAGGTGGCGGCTCCCAACACCAGGGGGAGCGCCACCACCAGGCCCCCCCAGGCATTGCGGGAATCGGTGAGCAGCAGGGCCGCCACCAGGGCTGCGGCGAGAGCGAGGGTGGTGCCGCGGGCTGCCCGGCTGAGGCCGGGCTGCAGCAGGGCCGCCAGGGTGAAGGGCCAGGCCAGGGCCAACCAGCTGCCGGCGATGTTGGCGTAGTCGAAGAGGCCGGCGAGGCGGCCCTGGGGATTGCCGCCGGCCTTGAGATGCCAGATGATTGCGCCCCCCAGGGCTTGGAAAGGGCCGCTCCACCCCCACCAGAGCTGGCCCAGGCCCGTGAGCACCACCGGCACCGTGCCCGCTACAAGCATCAGGGCCACCCGGCGCCTGGCCGCTGCAGTGGAGAGGTAGGGCTGGTAACCCCAAAAGGCCCAAAAGAAGGGCAGCCAGTTGGCTAAACCCACCCAGGCCAGCCAGCCACTGGTGGCCCCCGCGGCGCCGATCAGCATCAGGAGAGCCGCGGCCAGGAGCACCCCATTGGCGGGATCCGCCAGGGGCCGCTCCCGACCCCGGCTGCCCAGGATCAGGGCGACAAAGAGGAACAGCCCTCCGAGCAGGGCGCTGCTGGCCAGCAACAACAGGCCGATCTGGAAGCAAACCCAACCCACGGGTGTGGCGGTGGCGGGCTGGGCCTCCACCAACCTGTCCCGCCACACCGGAGGAAGCAAACGCAGCATCCCTGCCCTCTGATCCCCTCAATCAAACACAGCCGTGCGACGCCCATAAACCATCACCTGCCGCCGCAGCACCAGGCGCAGGGCCCGGGCCAAGGCGAGCCGCTCGGCATCGCGCCCGATCCGCACCAGATCCTCCACCTCGTCGCGATGGCTCACGGGCATGGTGATCTGTTGAATGATCGGGCCCCCATCGAGCTCCTCGGTGACGTAGTGGGCCGTGGCGCCGATCAGCTTCACCCCCCGCTCCCAGGCGCGGTGGTAGGGCTGGGCGCCCTGGAAGGCGGGAAGAAACGAGTGGTGGATGTTGATCACAGCATGGAACTGCTGCAAGAAATCAGCGCTGAGCACCTGCATGTATTTCGCCAGCACCACCAGGGCGATGCGGTGCTCCGAAAGGAGGGCCAGCTGGGCCGCTTCCGCCTCCGCCCGGTTGGCCTGGGTTACCGGCAGATGGACGAAATGGGCGCCGAAATCGGCGGCGATCGGCCCCAGGTCGGGATGGTTGCTGATCACCAGGGGCACCACCATGGGCAGCTCGCCGGAGCGGGTGCGCCAGAGCAGGTCCAGCAGGGCGTGATCCTGCCGACTCACGAAGATCGCCACCCGGGGGAGTTCATCGGAGAAGTGGAGCTGGCCCTCCCCCCCAAGGCGGCGGGCCAGGGCGTCCACGGCAGGAGCGATGGCCTCCCGGGGCAGGCCGAACCCGTCGAGACCCCACTCGATGCGGCTCAGGAAGAGGCCGGCGCTGGCATCGGTGTGGTGATCAGCGTGGTGGATGTTGCCGCCGTTCATGGCCACCCAGCCGGAGAGCTCGCTCACCAGGCCGGGGCGGTCGGGGCAGATCACCTGGAGGATGGCGGTGGGCGATCGCATGGACGCCAGGCAGGGCAACCCTCTTGAAGCTATTCAGGCTCACTGGAGCCGTCAGCAGGTTCAGCGCAGATGCATCTGCAGGGTGTCGGCGGTGGCGCAGCGCACCCGGGCCTGGATGGTAGGAAGGCCCAGGCGCTCATGGGCGGCCACCCGGTGGCAGCCATTGAACCCCCAAAGCTGGCCTTCAAACTCGAGCACCTCGATGGGCTCCTGCTGCCCTTCCCTGGCGATGGATTCCATCAGCCGGGCCACCTTGGCTTCATCGAGGGTGCGCTGGAGGGGGCGGCGGATGGAGGCGAGGGGGAGGGTGGCGAGACGCACGGCCATCTCTCTAATGCGAACTGACTCCGTTTTAGCGTCGACTCCAGGGGCTGTGGCAAGCCGTTACAGCCTTTCCCCAGCCGCCCCGCCAGTGTCGGCAGCGTCGGTACAGTCGCCACTGCCAGCATCCGAGCTGATCCATGGCCGTCGCCAGCCTCCCCCCGCTCCCCTCGGCGCCCTTCCCAACCAAGCCCCTGACGGGCCTGCAGCGCCTCCTGCGGAGTCTGATGGCCCTCGCAGTGGCGGTGCTGCTTAGCGTGTCGCTCGCCGCCTGCGATGGCGGCAAGGGCAAGGCGGTGGTGCTCACGCCCGACGACATCGCCGCCATCACCCGCCAAGCGGAAGGCTTCCTGGCCGCCCGTGACCGGCTGCCCGAGCTGGCCGAGCTGGTGAACAAGCGCAATTGGGTGTTCACCCGCAACCTGATCCACGGACCGATGCAGGAAGTGGGTCGTCAGATGCTTTACATCAACAAGCGCTTGCTCCCCTCCGACCAGGCCGAGGCCAACAAGCTGGCCAAAAACCTGAAGGATGCCCTGGCAGACCTGGATGAGGCGGCCCGTCTGCAGGATGGGGATGCCCTCCGCAAGGGCTACATCAAGGTGGCCAGCAGCTTCGGGCTGTATGCCCAGATCCTGCCCGAACCCGTGCAGGAAGCCCTCAAGCAGGTGTAAGCGCCTCCGGAGGGCAGTGTCTGGAGATGCCGGCTGAACGGCCAGCCAGCTCCGTGGTGGTGGTGGGAGCCGGCATCATCGGTCGGGCGGTGAGCTGGCGGCTGGCGGAAGCGGGCCATCCTGTCACCCTCGTGGATCCAACCCTCGAGGGGGGGCCGGCACCAGAGGCCACCGGCAGCCTGGCCGCCCTAGGGGTGCTCATGGCCCGGGTGGCTCACCGCAGCGGAGGAAGAGCCTGGCGGCTGCGCCAGCAGAGCCTCCACCTCTGGGGGCAATGGCTAGAAGAGCTGGAGCAGCGGGGTCACCACCTGCCGCGCCGCCGGGGCCTGTTGCTCCTGGCCGCGACTGCACACGACCTCGAGCTGCAGACGCGAATCGCAGCCGACCGGGCACGCCTGGGCATGGCCTTGCGACAGCTCGCCCCAGTGGAGCTGAAGGAGCTAACGCCCCAGCTTCCAGGCCAGCCCCTCGGGGGCCTGCTCTCCTTAGACGACGGACAGCTGGATCCAGGCTCGGTGATGGAGGCGATGCTCCACGAGGCGAAGGACCACGGCGTGGTCTGCCTGGGGGAGCGGGGTGTGGCGGTGGAACGGGGCAGGCCCTGGAGGCTGCACCTCGCAAGTGGCGGCTGGCTGGCAGCCGACTCGCTGGTGCTCACACTGGGGCTTGGTACCGCAAGGCTTCTGAACGGCCTGGGATGGCCACTGGAGTTGGAGCCCGTATTGGGGCAGGCCCTGGAGCTGGAGCTGGCCGATGCCCCCACCTGGACCTGGCCGGGGGCAGTGGTGTGGCGGGGGATCAATCTGGTGCCCCGACCGGATCTAGGGGGGGACGGGCGGCGCCTCTGGCTTGGAGCCACCCTGGAGCCAGGCACCCAGGCCAGCGCGGCGGCCCTGGGGGAGCTTCGCTCCCTGGGGGGGGAGGCGCCGTCCTGGCTGCGCCAAGCCACGGTGGTGCGCCAGTGGGAGGGGACGCGCTGCCACCCGAAAGGTCAACCCGCCCCTGTGCTCGCGGAGCCGGAACCGGGGCTGCTCGTCGCCAGCGGGCATTACCGCAACGGGGTGCTGTTGGCTCCCGCTACAGCAGAGTGGGCATGCGAAGCACTAACCGACATTCCATGACCCATGAAAAAGCCCCCATAGAAGGGGGCTGAAAGGCGGCGGGCTGAGGGGTTCAACGCCCAGCCAACTCACTTGGATTCGGTGAACTCCGCGTCGATCACATCGTCGGCGGAGGGGCCACTGCTGGCCCCGTTGCCGTTGGATCCATTGCCACCGGGGGCGCCAGCGGCGGCACCGGCGTTCTGATAAACGGCGGCACCGGCGGAATAGAGGGCCTGCTGGAGCTGCTCGAGCACACTCTTCATGGTGGCGGTGTCGTCGTTGGCGACGGCCTCCTTGAGCTGGCTGCTGAACTGCTCCACCTTGGCCTTGTCCTCCGCACCCACCTTGTCGCCCAGTTCGGAGAGCTGCTTGTCGGCCTGGTAGATCAGGGTTTCGGCCTGATTCTTGAGGTCGATCTTTTCGCGCTTCTCCTTATCGGCGGCGGCGTTGCTCTCCGCATCCTTCACCATGCGATCCACCTCGTTGTCACTGAGGGTGGAGGCCCCGGTGATGGAGATGCTCTGCTCCTTACCGCTGCCCTTGTCCTTGGCGGTCACGCTGAGGATGCCATTGGCGTCGATGTCGAAGGTGACTTCGATCTGGGGCACCCCGCGAGGAGCAGGAGGAATGCCATCGAGCCGGAAGGTGCCGAGCGACTTGTTGTCGCCAGCCATTTCCCGCTCGCCCTGCAACACGTGGATCTCCACGTTGGTCTGCCCATCCACCGCGGTGGAATACACCTCGGATTTCTTGGTGGGGATGGTGGTGTTGCGGTTGATCATCTTGGTCATCACGCCGCCGAGGGTTTCCACCCCAAGGGAGAGAGGCGTCACATCCAGCAGCAGGATGTCCTTCACGTCGCCGGCGAGCACACCGCCCTGGATGGCCGCACCCACCGCCACCACCTCATCGGGGTTCACGGTTTGGTTGGGATCCTTGCCGGTGATGCGCTTCACCAGCTCCAGCACGGCCGGGATGCGGGTGGAACCACCCACCATCACAATCTCATCGAGCTCGGAACTGGAGAGCTTGGCGTCCTTGAGGGCCTGCTCCACCGGCACCCGGCAGCGGTCGATGAGCTTGGAAGCCAGCTCCTCGAACTTCGCCCGGGTGAGGGTGAGATCGAGGTGCTTAGGTCCTTCGGGGGTGGCGGTGATGAAGGGCAGGTTGATCTCGCTCTGGGTGGCGCTGGAGAGCTCGATCTTGGCCTTCTCGGCGGCCTCGGTGAGGCGCTGGAGGGCCTGCTTGTCGCTGCGCAGATCGATGCCTTCATTGGCCTTGAAGGTGTCGGCCAGGTGATCCACGATCACCTTGTCAAAGTCGTCGCCGCCCAGGTGGGTGTCGCCACTGGTGGAGAGCACTTCGAACACCCCATCACCCACCTCGAGCACCGACACATCGAAAGTGCCGCCGCCCAGGTCGAACACCAAGATGCGCTCGTTGCTCTTCTTATCAAGGCCATAGGCCAGAGCCGCCGCCGTGGGCTCGTTGATGATGCGCAGCACCTCAAGGCCGGCGATCTTTCCGGCGTCCTTGGTGGCCTGGCGCTGGGAATCGTTGAAGTAAGCGGGAACGGTGATCACCGCCTGGGTGACGGTTTCGCCCAGGTATTTGCCCGCATCTTCCGCGAGTTTGCGCAGCACTTCGGCGGAAATTTCCTCAGGGGCAAACTGCTTGTTGAGCACGGGGGCCTTGAGCTTCACATTGGAGCCGGCCTTCTCAACGGTATAGCTCACTTCCTTGGATTCTTCGTTCACCTCATCCACGCGGCGGCCGATGAAGCGCTTCACGGAATAGAAGGTGTTCTCGGGGTTCATCACCGCCTGGCGCTTGGCGATCTGACCCACCAATTTGTCTTGGTTCTTGGTGTAGGCCACCACCGAAGGGGTTGTACGGAACCCTTCCGCGTTGGCGATCACCGTGGGCTTGCCGCCCTCCATGACGGCGACGCAGCTGTTTGTGGTGCCGAGGTCAATGCCAACGACTTTTCCCATGGGTTCCCACCTCCTGGAGTGGATGAAATGCGGACTGCATGCATCTTCATCAGGGCCCCCGGGGCCACACCAGGCGAGGTTCCCGAACCCGGGCCCTACCTCCCCTGTCAAGAACTCAGGGGGATCCCAGTGGGGGCCTAGGGTCGGCCTGTTGATTCAAGACCTCCATGGGAATCGGCGGGGCAACAGCCCTGGTGGGCGTTCTGGGGGATCCGGTGCGCCATTCCCTCTCGCCGGCCATGCACAACGCCGCCCTGCAAGAGCTGGGCCTCGATTGGGTGTATCTGGCCCTGCCCACCCCCGCCGCCCAGTTGGCCGCAGTGCTGGAGGGCCTGCGGGCGGTGGAGTGCCGGGGGCTGAACGTCACCCTGCCCCACAAGCAGGCGGTGGCCCGGCTGTGCCAAGGCCTGAGCCCGCTGGCGGAGCGGGTGGGGGCGGTGAACACCCTGATCCCCCAGGTGGAGGGGGGCTGGCAGGGCACCAATACGGATGTGGAGGGCTTTCTGGCGCCCCTGAAGGGGCAGGAGTGGGCGGGGCGGGAGGCCCTGGTGCTGGGCTGCGGCGGCAGCGCCCGGGCGGTGGTGGCCGCCCTGGTGGAGCTAGGGCTGGCCCGGATCCGGATCGCGGCCCGGCGGCTTGAGCCCCTGGAGCGGTTCGTGGCCGACTGCCGGACCTGGGCGCCCCAGCTGGAGGCCCTCGAGTGGGCGAGCGAGGAGGCTGAACACAGCAGCTGCGGCAGCCCCCTGTTGGCGCCCCTGCAAACAGCCGCCCTGGTGGTGAACACCACCCCGGTGGGGATGGCCTCGGCCAGCACCACCGCCAGCGCCGAAGACGCATACGGCGCCAAAGGCTGCCCCCTGACTCCCGCCGAGCTGGAGGCCCTGGCCCCCGGCTGCAGCGTCTACGACCTGATCTACACGCCCCGTCCCACCCGGCTGCTGGCGGCGGCGGCAGACCGTGGCTACCCCACGGTGGACGGGCTGGAGATGCTGGTGCAGCAGGGCGCCGCGGCCCTGCGGCTATGGAGTGGGATCGAAGAGGTGTCCGTGGCCACCATGCGGGCGGCGGCCCTGCGGCAGCTGGAGGCCAAGGGCTAGCTCGCAGCCCCTACCCTGGAGCAGCAACAAGGCATCCTTTGGTGATGGATGGTCCTCCCATCTGGCAGCGCTTGCTCGCCGTCCTGGCCTATTCGCTTCCCTGGAGTGATGCCCTGGGCTTTGGCAAACCCCTGATGAGCCAGTTCCCCTGGATGGGGGTGCTGGCCCTGCCCGCCCTGCCCATGCACTCGTTCGAGCAATTGTTTTCCGTGGGCGGTTTCGGGCTGGGGGGCCTGCTGCTGTTTTTGATTCTTTTCGCCGCCGTGGTGCGCAATCCACAAGTGCCCTACACGGTGCGCTTCAACGTGTTGCTGGCCCTGATGATCGACATCGTGCTGATCGTGTTGCAGCTGGCGATGCAAATCCTGTTCCGCAACACCTTCGGCAACAACCTGCTGCTGCGCACCCTCGACAACACGATCTTCCTGGGCGCCGTGCTGCTGCTCAGCTTTGCCGTCGTGGAATGCCTGCGGGGCAAGGAGCCCGACGTGCCCACCCTTTCAGAAGCGGTGCGGATGCAGCTCTACTGAGCTCTCAGCCCAGTCGTTCATCCAACTTTAGCTGCAACTGACAGAGCGTCCTTCTCTGCGACTCAGGAACACCATCTCTGGTGTCGTTTGTCCACAGATGAGCCGCACCAACCAAACATCCGAAAAAACAATCCATCAGCCCACGGCCTTCCGCCCCTCACAGCCGCCCCACCTCCCCCGCCCGCCGGGCGAACTCGCCGAGCACCACCAGATTCCAGGCCCGGGTCCAGCGCAGCTGATCGGCTTCAAAGGCCTGCCATTGCCGATCCACCCAAAGGGGATCGAGCCAGCCGCTGGCCTGCAGCCGCTCGATGCGCTCCTGACAAAGCTCCCGCAGCGGGCCGAGCATCCAAGGACGCATGGGCAGGGTGAAGCCCTGCTTGGGGCGGTTGAGATAGTTGGAAGGGAAGAGATCAGAGCAGGCCTGCCGGAGCAGGCCCTTGGCGGGCCCATGGAAGCGCTGGGGCAAGCGGAGGGCGAGCTCCACCAGGCGATGGTCGAGGAAGGGAACGCGCAGTTCCAGGCTGGAGGCCATGCTGAACACATCGCTGTCGCGCAGCAGCAGGGGCTCGCAGTAGCCAAAGAGCTCCGCCCAGCCGAGTTGGCCGTGGCCCTGGAGGGGCGGCACGGGCGGAGGATCGGGCCAGACCAGGGAGGCAGCGCCGGCCACGGCCAGATCCCCATCACCGAAGTAGCGGCGCTGGGCCACCCCCACGCTCCACCGGTCCCAGGCGGGTAGGCCCTCGAGCTTGGGCTGGAGCCGGGAGCCGGCACGCCGCACCAGCGAACGGCGAAGGGGGCCGGGCAGCCAGCGCAGGGGACGCAGCTTCGGCACCAGATCGAAGGAGGGGTAACCGCCGAAGGTTTCATCGGCCCCCAGGCCGCTGAGGGCCACCTTGATGCCCTGCGCCGCCACCGCCCGGCTCACCAAATAGGTGTTGATGCCATCGGCGGTGGGGCCATCCATGGCGGCGAGGCCATCGGCGATCCAGGCCAGGGCCTGGTCGTCGCTGAGGCGCAGTTCGTGGTGGGTGCTGCCGCAGTGGCGGGCCATCTCGGCGGCCAGGGTGCTTTCATCCTCCGGAGCGCCGGCGAAGGCCACGGTGAAGCTGGCGATGCGACCCGGCTGGAAGCGGCAGGCCAGGGCCGTGAGGATGCCGGAATCCAGGCCGGAGGAGAGAAAACAGGCCACGGGCACATCCGCCAGCAGGTGCTCCCGCACCACCTGCTCCAACAACCCCCGCACCTGGGAGGTGGCCTCGGCCGCCGAGCCGATGGGCACGGAGCTCCAGTGGGCCGGGGCCTGGGAGGGCCAGTAGCGGCGAGGTTCGGGGGGCCGATCGGGCTGGAGGCGCAGCACCAGGCCGGGCGGCAGGCTCTCGGGCCCAGGCGAAGACCCCCACGCCGGCAGCGCGACCCCCATCGGCGTGCTGAGGTGCCCCCAGGCCAACATCTGGCTCACCTGCTGGGGCGCGAGCGGGGGGGAGGGATCGAGGGCCCGGCGCTCGGAGGCAAAGCGCAGGCCCCCTTCCACCGCTTGGAGATAGAGGGGCTTGATGCCCAGGCGATCGCGGGCGAGCAAGAGCTCCTGGCGCTCGTGGTGGTAGGCCGCAAAGGCAAACATGCCGCAGAGCTGCTTGAGGAAGGCCGCTCCGTGCTGGGCCAGGCCCTCTACGAGGGTTTCACTATCGCTGTGGCCGCGCCAAGCCTGGAAGGCCAGCCCCGGGCGGGCCTCCAGGTGGTTGTAGATCTCCCCGTTGAACACCAGGGTGAGGCGGCCGCAGTGGCTGGTGATCGGCTGGGCACCGGCCGCCGTGAGTTCCAGGATCGCCAGGCGGGTGTGGCCCAGCCAACAGTGGCCATCCGGGCTGTGCCAGGTGCCTTCCGCATCCGGACCCCGATGGCGCAGGGGCTCCAGGGGTTGGGGCCAAGCCGGCTGGTGCCAGCGGATCTCTCCGATCAGGCCGCACATGGGCCGGTTCCATGGAGCCGTTGGTGCCAGGCCCAGGCGTGGGCCAGGATCACCTCCAGCTCGGGGTAGCGGGGCTGCCAGCCCAGCTCCTGCTGGGCCTTTTCGGCGGCGGCGAGCAGCACGGGCGGATCCCCGGGGCGGCGTGGAGCCATCTTGGTGGGCACGGAACGCCCCGTCACAGCCTCAGCGGCTTGGATCACCTCCCGCACGGAGTAGCCCTTGCCATTGCCCAGGTTGAACACGGCCGGGGCGGTGGTGGCCTCAGGGCCATGGACCCGCAGGCGTTCGGCCTCCCGAACCACCCACTCCAGGCCGAGGAGGTGGGCGTCTGCCAGGTCGCTCACATGGATGTAGTCGCGGATGCAGGTGCCATCCGGGGTGGGGTAGTCGTCGCCAAAGATCTGCAGGCAGGGGATCCGCCCCGTGATGGCATCGAGGGCCAGGGGGATCAGGTGGGTTTCGGGGTTGTGGTTTTCGCCCAGATCACCCTCGGGATCGGCGCCGGCCGCATTGAAGTAGCGGAAGATCACGCTCGGCAGCCCATAGGCGGCGGCGAAATCGATGAGCAGCTGCTCCACCATCCGCTTGCTCTGGCCGTAGGGGTTGATGGGGTGCTGGGGGGTGCTCTCCAGAATGGGCACCTGCTCGGGCACCCCATAGGTGGCGCAGGTGCTGGAAAACACGATCGGCACGGCCGTTCCCCGGCGGCGCCCCTCCGCCACGAGCGCCTCCAGGAGGGTGAGGGTGTCGCCCAAGTTGTTGCGGTAATACTTGGCCGGATCCACCACGCTCTCGCCCACATAGGCGTAGGCGGCGAAGTGGAGCACGGCCTGGATGGGCTGGCCGCTTGCACAGACGGGATGGGTGCCCTGCAGCAGGCGATCGAGCAGATCGCGGTCGCCCACCTGGCCCACCACGAGGGGCACCTGGAGGGCCTCCTCCGCGATGGCCCGATGGCCGTAAACGAGGTTGTCGAGCACCAACACGGCCATGCCGGCCCGTTGGAGGGCACGCACCGCATGGCTGCCGATGTAGCCCGCGCCCCCGGTCACCAGGATCGTCATCCTTGAGCCCAACCCACTGGCACCAAAGCGAAGCATGGAGAGCGCACCCCAGGGGGGCCGGCTGTGGCGCAAAACGGGGTGGGAAGGGATGCAGCCCCCCTCACACCCCGTAGAACTCCCGATACCAGGCCACGAAGCGGGCCACGCCCTCCCGCACGGGGGTGTTGGGGCGGAAGCCGGTCCAGGCCTCGAGGGCGGTGGTATCGGCGGCGGTGGCGGGCACATCGACGGGCTGGATCGGCAGGAAGCGCTTCTCGGCCGTGGTGCCCAGGGCGGCTTCGAGGGCCTCGATGTAGGCCATCAGGGGGGTGGGGTTGGCGTTGCCGATGTTGAACACCCGGTGGGGCGCCCAGCTGGTGGCGGGATCGGGGGCGGCCGGATCGAAGGCGGGATCGGGGGTGGCGGGTTGGTCGAGCACCCGCACCAGGCTTTCGATGATGTCGGCCACGTAAGTGAAATCCCGCACCATGCGGCCGTGGTTGAACACCTGAATCGGTTCCCCCGCCAACATGGCCCGCGTGAACAGAAACAGGGCCATATCAGGCCGGCCCCAGGGGCCATACACCGTGAAGAAGCGCAGTCCAGTGGC
>JBJTUM010000256.1:0-4430 GCA_046080725.1 Cyanobium sp.
GAGCCTGCCATGTGCAGGAGAAGCTTGTGGCCTGTCGGGCCGAACGTTTCGTGGTTGTAGTGGATGCCACCAAGATGGTGAACACCCTCAACCTTGGCTTTTTGCTACCAGTCGAGGTGCTGCCTGGTGCCTGGCGTCAGGTGAAAGCCCAGCTGAAGGAGATGGGTGGCGAGGCGGAACTGCGCATGGCGGTACGCAAGGCCGGACCGGTGGTGACCGATCAGGGCAATCTGGTGCTGGATGTGAAATTTGCCGGTGGCATCAACAATCCGGCCTATCTGGAGAAGGAGATCAACAATCTCCCCGGTGTGCTGGAGAATGGTCTTTTTGTGAACCTTACCCACCAGGTCTTGGTGGGCGAGATTGTTGATGGTGTGCCCTCCGTGCGTGAATTGCTCAAACCTTGAGCCGCAGGCGCACCGATTCGGCATGGCTGTGAAGTCCCTCGCTTCGGGCCAGTTCCATCACCGCTTTTCCGGTGGCCTGAAGGGCTTCCCGGTTGAAGCCGATCAAACTGGTGTGCCGCAGAAACGTTTCTACACTCAGGGCCCCTGAGAACCGTGCTGTGCCGCTGGTGGGCAGGGTGTGGTTGGGGCCTGCAAGGTAATCGCCAACGGCCTCCGGGCTGAAGGCCCCCAGGAAGATGGCGCCTGCATGACGAATTTGGTCGGCGAGGGGTTCGGGGTGCTCCACCAGGAGCTCCAGATGTTCTGGAGCGAAGGCGTCGCTGAGCCGGGCCGCTTCGTTCAGGTCCTTGCACACCACGATCAGGCCCCAGTCGCTGAGGGCCTGGCGCACGATGGCAGCCCTGGGGTGATCCGTCAGCTGGGCCTCCACCGCGCCGGGCACGGCTTCAGCCAGCTCGTTGCTGGTGGTGATCAGGATCGCCGCAGCGAGGGGATCATGTTCCGCCTGGGCCATCAGGTCCGCTGCCACCTGGTCGGCTCGGGCACTGTGGTCGGCGATCACCAGCACTTCGCTGGGGCCGGCGAGTGAGTCGATCCCCACGCGTCCATACACGGCCTTTTTTGCCAGGGTGACCCAGAGGTTGCCAGGACCACTGATCACATCCACACGGGGGATCGACTCCGTGCCCCAGGCGAGGGCGCCGATTGCCTGGGCCCCGCCAACCCGATACACCTCCCGCACGCCGGCCAGGTGGGCGGCCGCCAGCACGGTGGCATTGGGTTCCCCATCCCGGCCGGGGGGGGTCACCATCACGATGCGCTCCACTCCGGCCACCAGGGCGGGGATGGCGTTCATCAACACGGTGCTGGGGTACGCAGCCCGTCCCCCCGGCACGTAAAGGCCGGCCCTCTCCACCGGCCGCCAGCGGCGTCCGAGACGTTCACCATGGGCTCCCTGGATGGCCAGATCCCCAGGCCGCTGTTGCTGGTGGAACGCGAGAATGCGCCTATGGGCCAGGGAGAGGGCCTCTCGGAGGGGAGTGGGCAGCCCCTCCCAGGCTTCCTGCAACCGTGTTTCTGGCACCCTGAGGGGGTCCGGCCGAACGCCGTCAAAGGCTTCGCTCAGACGCAGGAGAGCGGCGTCCCCCTCCAGCCGCACCTGCTCCAACAGGTGGGCCACCTTCTCCTCCTCCTGAGCCATTTGGCTCCCTTCTGTGCGGGCAGCGATCAGATGGAGCCTGGCGGCGGCGGCCTCAACGTCCTGGATGCAGGGGAGAATGGCTGTCCCGGAGGGAGCCCCAGGGGCGGGATGGGAGGCGACCACGGGTGAGAGAAAAGGCGGGATTTTCAGGCTAGGGCTTGATTTGGAGATAAGGCGGGCTCAGAGAAGGAGGTGGGGTAGAATTTTCGATTGTTCGGATGTTGAGCGGGTCCGTGGCCAATAACAGGTCCTCAAAAAAACGCATTGAAGTTGCTGAGCGCAATCGCCTGCGCAACCGCAGCTACAAATCTGCTTTGCGCACCCTGATGAAGCGTTGCTTCACGGCCTGCAGCAGTTATGGCCAGGAGCCGGGACCTGCTTCAAAGGAAGCTGTGGAAACCAGTCTGAATGCGGCCTTCAGCAAGATTGACAAGGCCGTGAAGGTTGGTGTGCTGCACCGGAACTGCGGGGCCAGCAAGAAATCCAGGCTCAGTGCAGCGGTGAAAAATGCCCTTGAGCCTGCCGCCTCAGGGTCTTTGGTCAGCAGCTGAGGGGTTCCGGAGCCTTTGATGACTTCACCGGCCTCGGCGCCGATCCTGGTGGACAGCCACTGCCATCTGGTGTTTCGGCAGTTCGACAGTGACCTTCAGGAGGTGGTGGCCCGTTGGCGGGAGGCTGGGGTCACGGCCTTGGTTCATGCCTGCGTGGAGCCTTCGGAAATACCTGCGATCCGCCAGCTGGCTGATCAGCTCCCCGAGCTTCGCTATGCCGTTGGCATGCACCCCCTTGATGTTCGCAAATGGCAACCCACTACCCCTGCCGTGCTCCGGGAGGCAGCGAAGGCTGATTCCCGGGTTGTTGCTGTGGGGGAGTTGGGGTTGGATCTTTACAGGGAGACCAATCTCGAAGAGCAGCTCGCTGTGTTGCACCCCCAGCTCGATCTAGCCTGGGATTTGGGGCTGCCGGTGATTGTCCATTGCCGGGACGCGGCGGCTCCCATGCTGGAGGTGTTCCGTGGCCGCCAAGGGTTGGGGATCTGCCCTCCTGGGGTGATGCATTGCTGGGGTGGCACCCCTGAAGAAATGGAAGCCTTTCTGGAGCTTGGCTTTTACATCAGTTTCAGCGGCACCGTCACGTTCAACAAGGCGGAGGCTATCCAGGCTTGTGCCCAGTTGGTGCCGGCCGATCGCTACATGGTGGAAACCGACTGCCCCTTCCTCTCGCCAGCGCCTCGCCGGGGCAAGCGCAATGAGCCGGCCAATGTGGCCGCCGTGGCAGCGAAGGTGGCCGAGCTTCGGGGCGAACTGTTAGGGGAGGTGGCCTTTACCAGCACAGCGAATGCTTCGCGCCTTTTTAGGTTGGACCTTCACACTGTATGATTTTCAATTGGCCCAGCGGCGGCAGCGCCCCTTCTCCTCGGTGTCGGCTTCCTTGGTGATCCTTCCCACGGCGATGGTTTCAACAATCGGCGAGGCGCTTCTGCGCGAGGCTCCGTGTCTGTGGGGATCCTCCCCGTAGCTGGCTTGAGCGCCAGGCTTCCATCCCTCTGGGGAGGTGGGAGCTTCTTTGTCATCCGTCGTTCAGGGCGCACCTTCCCCCCTACCACCCGTCCTCCAGTCTGCAGGTTTTCCGCATGAGCAGCGCGATCCAGGTCGCCAAGACCGTCACCTACCTCCCCGATCTGGTGGAAGTTCAGCGGGCAAGTTTCAAGTGGTTCCTGGAAAAAGGTCTGATTGAGGAGCTGGATAGCTTCTCCCCAATCACCGACTACACCGGCAAGCTGGAGCTCCATTTCATTGGGGATGAATACCGGCTAAAGCGCCCCCGCCATGACGTGGAAGAAGCCAAGCGCCGGGATGCCACCTTTGCCTCCCAGATGTATGTCACCTGCCGCTTGGTGAACAAGGAGACCGGTGAGATCAAGGAACAGGAGGTGTTCATCGGTGAACTCCCCCTGATGACCGAGCGGGGAACGTTCATCATCAACGGGGCGGAGCGGGTGATCGTGAACCAGATCGTTCGCTCACCTGGGGTGTATTTCAAGGACGAACAGGATAAGAATGGTCGCAAAACGTTCAATGCAAGTTTGATTCCCAACCGGGGCGCTTGGCTGAAGTTTGAAACAGATAAAAACGATCTCCTCCACGTTAGAGTGGATAAAACCCGTAAGATCAATGCACATGTTCTGATGCGGGCGATCGGTCTTTCGGATAATGATGTTCTTGATAAATTAAGACACCCTGAGTATTACCAAAAGTCGATTGTTGCCGCCAACGATGAGGGCATTTCCTCTGAGGATCAGGCCCTTCTGGAGCTTTACAAAAAGCTCCGCCCCGGTGAGCCCCCTTCCGTCAGTGGCGGACAGCAACTGCTCCACAGCCGCTTTTTTGATCCCAAGCGTTACGACCTGGGTCGGGTGGGCCGTTACAAGATCAACAAAAAGCTGCGTCTCACGATTCCCGATGCGGTGCGCACCCTCACTCCGGAGGATGTGCTGTCCACCATCGATTACCTGATCAACCTCGAGCTGGATGTGGGCGGGGCCTGCCTCGACGACATCGACCACCTGGGCAATCGCCGCGTTCGTTCCGTTGGTGAATTGCTGCAAAACCAGGTGCGGGTGGGCCTCAACCGGCTGGAGCGGATCATCAAGGAGCGGATGACCGTCGGCGAAACCGACGCCCTCACTCCCGCCCAGCTGGTGAATCCCAAGCCCTTGGTGGCGGCGATCAAGGAATTCTTCGGCTCCAGCCAGCTGAGCCAGTTCATGGATCAAACCAATCCACTGGCGGAGCTCACCCACAAGCGTCGCATCAGCGCCC
>JBJTUM010000257.1:0-4343 GCA_046080725.1 Cyanobium sp.
CCATGCGCAGCAGCCGCTCCTGCACCCCCAACCGCTCAATGAGGGTTTCATTCTCCTGGCGGAGCACCAGCAGCTGGTCCTCCAGCTGCACCTCCCGCTGGGTGCGGCTGCCATCCATCTCCGCCGGACGGAGGCTCATGCCCAGGCTGCTCACCACCTCCATCTGCTGCCAGCGGGGAAGCCAGCTGCGCACCTGGGTGGGGAGGGTGCTCCCGGCAAACACCTGCTTCGGCAGGGGGGCGAGCTTCACCAGTGCAGGAGTGGCCACCAGGCGGTGAAGTTCCAGCAGTTCGGGGTGTTTGGCCGGATCCACCACCTCCAGGCTCACATCAAAGCCCTTGTCCTCGGCCCGAAGCAGGCTCACCAGATTGCGCAGGTTCGGCGTGGCGAGGTGATGGGGGTTGGCCAACAACAGCAAGCGCAGGCTCTGGCGGCCGCCCGAAAGCTGAGCCTCCTGGCCTCCAGGGGGTCCGCTGGCTGGCGCCTCCTCGCTCACGCTCACATTTCCGGCCTCCCCACGGTTCACACCTGCACACCTTATGGAATTTTCAGCACCTGCCCACCATGCTTGCTATGAAGGAGCTGTCCCCAGCCGGCATCTGCCGCGCCATGACCCCTTCTTTCGAGCCGTCGGGGGCTGACCAGAGCCAACAGCTGGCCCAGATGCTGGCCTCGGCCAGGGTTTCTCCCGTCGTGGCCCCCCCCACCACCGCCACGGTCCCCCGCAGCCGCATCCAGCTCGACAGCAGCCTGCGCCGCTGGTTTTCCCGCAACCTTGGCCTGTGGCGCTCGAGGCGTCTCTATTTCTTTACCGATGGGGATGTGTTGCGGGTGGACATGATGCTGCGGGTGGAAAGCTTCAGCGAACCGATCGAAGGCGAAGCCGCCTATCGCTTCACCTGGTGGCCGGAAAAGGAATACGACTTTTTTGATCGCAAGCCCCGCTACGTGCGCACCGGCACCATGGAGGCCTATCTCTGCGGGCACCAGCTCCGGCGCAGCCAGGGCTACCTGTGCGGCTCCCCCACCAAAAGTCAGATCCGCCAGGTGGATGAGCACGAACTGATCTTTGAATCCCATTACCAGGAGTGGGACATCCTGGAGCACATCCGGCTGGTGGATCAGGACCGCTACCGGGCCCGTTCGATCTACTCCTGGCGCAACGGAGATCTTGAGCTCTCGGAGATCCACCACGAGGAGCGGGTTGAGGGGGCCGGTGCGCCCCTTCTTGAGCCGTCCTGAGGGGGCTGGCCACCTGGGGGGGATGGCTCAGCATGGAATGATTCTCTCCCGTTCCCATGTTCGCCAAGCGATCTGCCCTGGCCTTCACGCTGGCCCTCGCTTCCCTCAGCCTGCCGGGCCAGGTGCTGGCACAGCAGCAGGCCGCTCCGGCAGCCAATCAACGGGCCGCCACCCCTGATGAACTCAACACTTATATCGGCATGGGGGCCATCAACATGTGCGCCCTCGCCCAGGCCAAAGTACCCTTTAAGGCTGCTGTGGATAGCAACTTGCGGATGTTGGTCTCCGTGCTGTTCAGCAAGCATGGTGCCAAGGTTCCCGGTGCTCAGGCTCCCCTCACCCAGGAGCAACTGCTGAATGGGTCTTTGCTGCAGCTGGTGATGCGCGTGGACGGCATCTGTGGCAAGAACCTCCCAGCCGACTGGAAAAAGGAATTTGATCCCCTTCTCGCCCAGGTGAAGCAAGCCGTTCAATCCGCTGGCAAGGGCGGCCAGAAATAAGAGGATTTCCCTCACCACCGCGTGCAGCCAGGCCATGTCCGTCGTGAAAAGGGCCGACTATCGGCCGGCCCCCTACCTGGTGCCCAGCATCCAGCTGAATGTTCAGCTTTTCGCGGACCACGCCCTAGTGGCCTGCAGCCTTGAGCTGCACCCAAACCCCCTCGCCTCCGAGGAGGAGCAGGCCACCCTCCCGCTCAAGGGTGTGGAACTCGAGCTGCTGGAGCTTTTGCTCGATGGGCAGCCGGTGCCGCCTGAGGGCTATTCCCTGCATGCCAGCGGACTCACCCTTCTCGCCCCGCCCCAAAGCCCCTTCCGGCTGAGCAGCCTGGTGCGGATCCATCCCCACACCAACGCCAGCCTGGAGGGGCTCTACGTGAGCGATGGGATGGTGACCAGCCAGTGCGAGGCCGAGGGGTTTCGGCGCATCACCTTTCATCCTGATCGCCCCGATGTGCTGAGCCGCTATCGGGTGCGCATCGAGGCCGATCGGTCTGAGGCGCCCGTGCTGCTCTCCAACGGGAACTGCGTGGAGGAGGGGCTTCTTCCAGATCCCGACGGATCCAGCCAACGGCACTTCGCTGTGTGGGACGACCCCTTCCCCAAGCCCTCCTACCTGTTTGCCCTGGTGGCAGGCCACCTCCAGGAGGTCAGCGACACCTTCACCACGGCCTCAGGCCGGTCGGTGCGCCTCCGGCTCCACGTGGAGGCGGGCGATGAGCCTTACACGGCCCATGCCTTGCAGAGCCTGAAGCGAGCGATGAAGTGGGAGGAGAAAATATATGGATTGGAATACGATCTAGATCAATACAATATTGTTGCCGTGCGCCACTTCAACATGGGGGCCATGGAAAACAAGAGCCTCAACCTTTTCAATTCCAAGCTGGTTCTTGCCGATGATGAAACGGCCACCGATGGGGAGCTGGAGAGGGTGGAGAGTGTGATTGCCCACGAATACTTCCACAACTGGACGGGCAATCGCATCACCTGTCGCGATTGGTTTCAGCTCTCCCTAAAAGAGGGCCTCACCGTGTTCCGCGACCAGTGCTTCAGTGCTGATCTCCACGGGCATTCTTTGGTGCGAATGGAAACGGCGGCCCTGCTGCGCAACACCCAGTTCCGGGAAGATGGGGGCCCCACGGCCCACCCGATCAGGCCGGATCACTATGAAGCGATCGACAACTTTTACACCACAACGATCTACGAAAAAGGCGCGGAGGTGATCCGGGCACTGCACACCCTCCTCGGCGACGACACCTTCATGGCGGGCATCCGGCTCTATGTGCAGCGCCATGACGGCACCGCAGCCACCTGTGAGAACTTTGTGCAGGCCCTGGAGGACGCGGCCCATCAGAGCTGGGCCGCGGAGAAGGCCCCCCTTCGCTTTGATTTTCAGCAGTTCCGCCATTGGTCTTCCCAGGCAGGAACGCCCACCCTCACCCTCCAGCGCTGCTGGCGCCAGAGCACCGGCACCCTGGAGCTCACCATCCGCCAATCCACCCCCCCCACCCCCGGGCAGAAGGAGAAGGTGCCCCTGGTGATTCCCCTCGCTCTGGGCCTGGTGGATCAGGCCGGCCATTCCGTGGAAGTGCGCCTGGCGGGAGATCTCCCGGGCCCGCCCCCCGGGCCCAGCCTTCCGAGGCACTGGGGAGAGGGAACGCGTCTGCTGGTGATCGATCAGGAGCGGCAAACCTTTCAACTCGAAGGGTTACCCCGCCGGCAAGCCCCACCGGCCCTCTCAGTGCTGCGGCATTTTTCCGCGCCGGTCAAGGTGAAGCTGGGCCGCCCCACCCGGGAGATGGTGCACCTGCTGTCATCCGACAGCGATGCCTTTGCCCGCTGGGATGCGGGGCAAACCCTGTTGCGCCGAGCGGGGTTGCATCGGGCCCAAGGACGGCCCGATCAGCTGCTGGAGGAGGAGCTGATCGATGCCTTCCGGCGCATCCTGGCCGATTCCTCCCTCTCGGAAGCGAGTCGGGCGCTGCTGCTCTCCCTGCCCGGCCTCCAGGAGCTGCAGGAAGACAGCCCCGAGCCCGATCCCCCCGCCCTGTTCGCGGCGCTGCGGGCCCTGGAGCAACGGTTTGGGGAGGCCCTGGCCGATCCCCTGCAGCAGGTGCTGGAGGAATGCTTGCCCGCCTGGAGCGAACCCTGGCCCGAGGGCAGCGGGGCCCGGCAGCTCACCGGGCTGATCTGGCGCTGGCGCGTGGCGGCAGGGGATGCGGGCTGCATCGCCGCCGCCCGCGCCGCGGTGGAGGGCTCCTCCATGACCCTGGCCCGGGCTGGCCTGGGCGCCCTGCAGAACCACCCCCTGCTTGAACGTCAGGCCGCTCTTGACGCCTTTTATCACCGCTGGCAGCACAAGCCAGTGATCCTGGATTCCTGGTTTGCCCTGGAAGCCAGCGCCCCATTCCCGGATGGCCTGGATCGGGTGAAGGCCCTTCTGCACCATCCCCGCTTCGATCCCATGGCGCCCAATGCGGTGCGGGCCGTTCTGGGTGGGTTGGCCGGCAATGCCCCCGTGTTCCACGCCGCCGATGGATCGGGATACCGCTTCCTGGCGGAGCAGATCAGCCAGCTGGATCAGCGCAATCCCATCACCGCCTC
>JBJTUM010000258.1:0-14344 GCA_046080725.1 Cyanobium sp.
ACACAAACACGCCGGAGCTAGCGGGATGGGCACGCAGGGCCGGGTTGGCGGGTCCCAAAGCCTCGCCGTGCACCCACACCAGTGGACTCCTTAGGGGCGAAGCGGCATCGAGGCCGAGCAAGGCCGGAGAGGGCGTTGGAGGCGGGGCATTTGGGGGGGGGTGGGCTACCGGGGCGGCCTTTGCGCGGGGATCGAGCGGTCGAAACAGCTTCCCCTGCAATCCTTCATAACTCGCCTCAAAGGGGCACCCTCCTGGGCTACTACTCCCTCCCCGGGCGGCCGCTGGGCACCAAGTGCAAAAGCGGCCGCTGCTGAATCGCTCCAGATTTGTCCGGTTGAAGATGTAGGGCTTATGGCTGAAGGTGCTGGCCACCCACTGCCAGCTGAGGTTGTTGCTGGCTGGATCCCCATCCAGGAGGTGTTGGAGAAACCAGCGGGCTCCCGCCTGCCAGCGCACCCGCCGCCAATGCACCACGTAAGAGGCGAGCCACATGCGGGCATGGTTGTGCAACCAGCCCGTGCCCATCAGCTCCTCCGCGAAGGCATCGATACAGGCCAGGCCTGTGGCAGCGGCAGTGACATCCTGAGGCAGCTCTGGTGCATAGGCGTCGGGGGGGTGACCGGTTTTGAGGGATTCGCGATCCACCCAGATGCCGTCGCCCCACTGATGCCAGAGGCGCTGCCAGTAATCCCGCCAGCCCAACTCGGCGATCAGTTTCTCGCCCGCGCGGAGCTGGGCCGGGCTCCAGTCAATGCCACCCTTACCCACCCTCTCGCCAAAGAGCTCCCCCTGAAGCGCCCCAGGCCCCAGCGCGCTTGCCTCCCCCCGCTCCCGCAGCCGGGCAAACACCGCTTCCCGCACCTCCGCCAGGGTGAGCACCCCATGCCGGATGTAGGGCGACAGTCGGGTCACAGCGCCATCGAGGTGGTTACGGCTCGCGCCATAGCGCGCTGGATCGATCAGGGCCAGGCGTGCTTCGGCGGCGCGGCGGCCCCCCTTGGCAGCGGGGGAGAGGGATCGGTGTTCCATCAGCTTCCCCGCCCATCCAGCAGGGGCAGCTCCACCAGCTGTCGGGCCAGTGCCACCAGCTCCCGCACCTCGCCTGGATCAGCGGGCGGCCGCTCAGCAGCCACCACAGCCCGATAGAGATCCGCCACGCTCCAGGCGGCGCTGGCTGGATCAGCGGCAAAGCGGGGAATCAGATGAAGGTGCAGATGGGGCGCCCCTTCGCCAAAGGCGATCGCATACACCCGCTCAAAGCCCGCGAGCCGTTGCACCAAATGGCTGGCGTGGCGCACCGCCAGCCCCCAGGCGGCGGCCTCAGCATCGCTGAAAGCCACCGGCCCACCCAGGTGACGCCGGGCATCGAGCAGCAACCAACCCGCCAGGGGCGCTGGATCGGGGTGGTGCCGCAACAGCCACAGCTCGCCGCGGCCGATCTCAAAGGCCTCCCGATGGGCTCCATCTCCATGGAGCTGGCAGATCACACAAGATTCCGGCATCGCCACCGCAGCCGCTGCCCCATCCTGCATGGACAGCCTGCTGATCCACGCCGCCGCTGAGGGAGAATCCCCCCGATTACCCCTCCTGCCCTGCCCCCCATGCTCCTCGACCTGAGTGGCAAGAAGGCCCTCGTCACCGGCATCGCCAACAACAAGTCGATCGCCTGGGGCATCGCCCAACAGCTGCACGCCGCCGGCTGCGAACTGGGCGTCACCTACCTGCCGGATGAGAAGGGCCGTTTCGAGGGCAAGGTGCGGGATCTCACGGCTCCCCTGGCGCCAACAGTCTTTGAGCCCCTCAACGTCCAAGAGCCTGATCAGATCGATGCGGTATTTGCCAAGGTGGCACAGCAATGGGGCTCGCTCGATGTGCTGGTGCACTGCCTGGCCTTCGCCGGCAAGGAGGAGCTGGTGGGCGACTACTCCGCCATCAGTCCAGAAGGCTTCGCCCGTGCTCTTGAGGTAAGTGCCTACTCGCTGGCGCCGCTCTGCCGGTATGCCAAACCCCTGTTCAACGAGGGGGCCAGCGTGATCACCCTGAGCTATCTGGGGGCCGAGCGGGCTATCCCCAACTACAACGTGATGGGGGTGGCCAAGGCCGCGCTGGAGGCCTCGGTGCGCTACTTAGCCGCTGAGCTAGGGCCCGAAAAGCAGGTGCGGGTGAACGCCATCAGCGCCGGGCCGATCCGCACCCTGGCGAGCAGCGCCATCGGCGGCATCCTCGACATGATCCACAACGTGGAGGGAAAAGCCCCCCTGCGCCGCACAGTCACTCAAGAAGAGGTGGGCGGCACCGCTGCCTTCCTGGCCAGCCCCCTCGCTTCGGGCATCACCGGCCAGGTGATCTACGTGGATGCGGGCTACTGCATCACGGGAATGTAATCGTCAGCCCAGAGGTCCCGGATGTGAACCAAAGAAGTGGCTCATCAATGTCCTGCGCCCAAACCGACCCGGGCACCACGCCGCGGCATGATCAACCCAGTTGCTCGATCGCCAGACAGGCGCGGTCATCCATGACCATCGGGAGTTCCGGCCGCATCGGCTCCATCCACCGCCTTACAAGCGAAACCGATGTGCGTGTGAGCCTTAATCTGGATGGCACCGGCCAATGCAAGGCCTGCACGGGAGTGGCCTTCCTCGACCACATGCTCCACCAGATCAGCAGCCACGGCCTGATCGATCTGGAGATTGCCGCCACCGGCGACACCCACATCGACGATCATCACACCAACGAAGATGTAGGCATCGCCCTCGGCCAGGCTCTTTCCAAGGCCTTAGGGGAGCGGCGGGGGATCCATCGCTTCGGCCACTTCCTGGCGCCCCTGGATGAGGCTCTGGTGCAGGTGGCCCTCGACTGCTCAGGACGCCCCCACATCAGCTATGGCCTCCAGATCCCCGCCCAGAAGATCGGCACCTACGACACGGAGCTGGTGAGGGAGTTTTTCGTGGCTGTGGCCAACAACGCCGGCCTCACCCTCCACCTCCGCCAGTTGGAGGGGGTAAATTCCCACCACATTGTGGAGGCCGGCTTCAAGGCCTTTGCGAGGGCCCTGAGGCAAGCGGTGGAGATCGACCCGCGACGCGCTGGAGCCGTGCCCAGCAGCAAAGGCGTGCTGGAACTGGCAGGTGGCTGAGGCTCACAGCGACCTGGCCACACATTTGACAAAGTGTTAAGCGATGATGGGGTGGTCGGCTTCGTTGCCACCCAGACCATGACACTTGCTCCCGACCGAGCCCCCTCCCCAGCGGTCCCAGGGGAATCGACGTCCAAGGCCTACGACCGTGCCGATTGGGCCAGTGCCTTCCGAAATGTGACCCTGGAGGTTACGGATGAGCCCCTCCAAGCCACAAAAGGAACCATCCCGACTGGTCTTCAAGGCACCCTCTATCGCAATGGGCCCGGACGGCTTGAGCGAGGAGGGCATTGGGTTCACCATCCTTTCGATGGCGACGGCATGGTGACCGCTGTGCGCTTTGGGCCTGAGGGGGCCAGCCTCACGAATCGCTTTGTGCGCACCGAAGGCTGGCTCGCCGAGGAGAAGGCCGGAAAGCCCCTCTACCGCGGGGTGTTCGGCACCCAGAAACCCGGCGGCGTGTTGGCCAACGCCTTCGATCTGCGCCTCAAGAACATCGCCAACACCCATGTGGTGCGCCTCGGCGATCAGCTGTTGGCCCTCTGGGAGGCCGCCGGACCCCACGCCCTTGATCCCCACACCCTCCAAACCCGCGGGCTGACCCTCCTTGACGGGGTGCTCAAACCTGGCGAAGCCTTCAGCGCCCACCCGCGCTTCGATCCTGGCCACCACGGCAGGGAGCGCATGGTCACCTTCGGCCTCAAGACCGGTCCGCGCAGCACGATCCGCCTGCTGGAATTCGCTAGCGGGGAAAGCGCCGGCGGAGAGGCGCCTGGCACCCTGCTGAGCGAACGCAGCGACAGCTTCAACGGCTTTGCCTTCCTGCACGATTTCGCCATCACCCCCAACTGGGCGGTGTTTCTCCAGAACGCCATCGCCTTCAACCCCCTACCCTTCGCCCTGGGCTTGAAGGGAGCGGCCCAATGCCTCGCTTCCAAGCCCGGTGGGCAGGCCCAGTTCTGGTTGATCCCCAGGGATTCAGGGTCCTATGCGGGCCAAGCGCCAAGGATCATCCCCGCTCCCGACGGCTTTGTGTTCCATCACCTCAACGCTTGGGAAGAGGGTGAGAAGTTGGTGGTGGAAAGCATTTACTATGCCGATTTCCCCTCCATTGGGCCCGAGATGGACTTCCGCATGGTGGATTTTGATCTCATCCCGGAAGGGTTGCTCGAACGCTGCACCATCGACCTGAATCGCAACACCGTGCGCATGGAACGGCTGAGCGAGCGCTGCTGCGAATTCGCCATGGTGAATCCCCGTCATGAGGGGCTTCAGAGTCAGCTCGCCTGGATGGCCGTGGCGGAGCGCGAGGTGGGCAACGCCCCCCTACAGGCCATCAAGAAGCTCAATCTCACCAGTGGAGAGCGGAGGGTCTGGAGTGCGGCGCCCCGCGGCTTCGTCAGCGAGCCCGTGATGGTGCCCCGGCCGGGCAGCCGCGCGGAAGACGATGGATGGGTGCTCACCATGGTCTGGAATGGGGCCCGTTGCGCCACTGATCTGGTGATCCTGGATGCCGCCACCATGGAGGAGGTCGGTGTGATCGAACTCCCCCTGGCCCTGCCCTACGGTTTGCACGGCAGTTGGGTGTCCTCCTGAGAGGGTTCCCCTTGCCCTGGTTCATCAAGCGAGAATCCTTTATCTGGCCAAGGGAGCAGCTCAGGCCCCATCTTGAAGCCCATGTCTCGTGGGTTCGCTCATTACAGCAACAGGGTCATCGCATCAGCAGCGGCTACCTGGTTGATGACCAAGGGCAGCCGGGTGGAGGTGGCCTGCTCCTGTTAGAGGCGGGCGACTTCAACAGCGCCCTGGCCCTCATCGAACAGGATCCGATGGTGCGCAGCGAAGGGGTGAGCTGGCAGCTGCATGAGTGGATCTCAGTCGTGGGCGACCTAGCCGTGCAAGAAAGCTGACCTCAACGAGCCCATAGATCCAGGAGACGGGGCTTCAGGGCCTGAAATGCCCGGCCGCGGTGGGAGAACCGGGCTTTCATCCCTGAATCCATCTGTGCAAAAGACTGCCCCGCTTCCTCCACCCAGAACACCGGGTCGTAGCCGAAGCCCCACTCGCCCATGGCCCCCCGAAGGATGGTGCCCTCGCATACCCCCTCCACCTCAACAACCACCTGCCCGCGGGGATCGGCCAGGGCCAGGGCCGCCACGAAGCGGGCCCCACGATCCGCATCCCTCTGGTTCATCCGGGCATCCTGCTCGGCCCGGGCCAAGTCCTTCAGGAGGCGTTCGATGCGGGCTCCATCCGTGGCGGCATAGCGGGCGGAGTGAACCCCCGGGGCTCCACCTAAGGCATTCACCTGCAGGCCGGAATCATCGGCCAGGGCCCAGCAGCCCGTGGCCTTCGCCACGGCGACCGCCTTGAGGCGGGCGTTCTCCGCAAAGGTGTCTCCCGTCTCCTCCACCTCCAGACCCGGTGGCATGGGGCTGCTCGCCAACCCCAGGTCGGCGAGCAAGGCGGCAAACTCGCGCACCTTGCCGGCATTGCCGCTGGCGATCACGAGGGTGGTTGGGGACGGCGCCATTAGATCCCTTCCGCCAGCTCCCGGGCCCAGGCCAGAACCGCCGCCACCCGCTCCGAACAGGGAGCTTCGCAGTAGAGGCGCAGGAGGGGCTCCGTGCCGGAAAACCGAAGCATCAGCCAGTGGCTCGGCCCCAGCCGCAATTTCACCCCATCGGTGCGGATCACCTCGAGAACAGGCACACCGGCCACCTCTGCGGGGGGAGCCTCCGCCAGCTGGGACTCCAACCGGGCCCGGGCGGCCATGTCAGCCAGGCGCAAATCCAGCCGGTCATAGGCGGCCGCTCCCCCGCAGCGCTCCTGCAGGGCATCGATCCGAGCACCAAGGGGCACGCCCCCGTCCACCAGGGCCTCGATCAACAACAGGGCGGCGAAGGGCGCGTCCCGCTCGGGCAGGTGCATCCCGAAGCCCACCCCACCGGATTCCTCCCCCCCCACCAACACCTCACCGGCAAGCATCTCGGCGGCGATGTATTTGAAGCCCACGGGCTTTTCCAGCACGGGGCGCCCCAGGTCTTGAGCCACCAGAGCCATGAGATCGGATCCGCTCACGGTTTTCACCACGCTGCCGGGCAGCGCCCGGGACCGGGCCAGGTGATCGAGGAAGAGGGGCATGAGCAGTTGGGTGCTGCAGAAGCGGCCGGTTTCATCCACCGCCGCAATCCTGTCGCCATCGCCATCAAAGACGATCCCCATGGCGGGTTTCCCTTCTGCGGTGGAGCGGCGTACCGCGCTGATGAGCTCCTCCAGATAGGGGGCAAGGGGCTCCGGCGGATGCCCCCCGAAGAGGGGATCGCGCTCGGCACGGATTTCCCTGATCACACCGCTGGCCACGGCCCCTTCCCCAAGAAGGGCAGGCAGCACGCCCGCCGCCGAACCATGCATCGGATCCACGATCACCCGCAGGCCCAGCCGCTCCAGGCCTGCTGCCAGAGAATCGGTGTCCACCTTGGCCTGCAGTCCCTTCACATAGGCCCCGAGAGCATCAAAACGCTCCGTGGATCCGGCGATCGGCACCGTAATCCCCCCGGCCGCCAGGCGGCGCTCCACCCGCTGCGTGAAGTCGCCCTCCACCGATCCACCGAAGTGACCCTTGATCTTCAATCCCAACCACTCCGGGGGGTTGTGGCTGGCAGTGATCACCAGGGAACCCAGGGAACCCCGCTCCACCACAGCCCAACTTGAGGCCGGCGTGGGGGTAGGAGTGGCCGCCAGCACTGGCTCCAGCCCCGCCCCACGGACCGCCGACGCAATAGCCTCTGCCAATTCAGGTGCCAGAAACCGCCGGTCGTAGCCCAACACCACCTCCCTGCTGCTCAGTCCCGGGGGGGCGCTGCTCTCCAGTTCCCTCGCGGCGGCCGCCGCCACGGGCAGCAGGCGCTCCACCGTGATGTCCACCCCGAGGATGCCCCGCCAACCATCGGTGCCGAACACGATCGGGCTGGCCTCAAGGGGCAGGGAGGGAGAGACCATCGCGGGCAGACGACATTGTCGGGCTGGTCGTAGCAGCCTGCCATCTCCCCTGGGTTGTCCCAGGTGCCGGCCTGGCGGGAGGCCACCTCCCAGTAGTCTGAAGCCATGAGGCAGCCCTCAGACGACCTTTCCCTTCCGGCTCCCCTCACTGACACGCTCCTCCGCAGCTGGTTGCGCTGCCAGCGGAAAGCCTGGCTCGATCGCCAAGGTCCCAGCGACTTGCAACGCTGGAATGCCCATCGCTCCCTGGCTCTCCAGGAGCAGCTGCTGCGCTTCCAGCAGTTGCTGTCCCACAAACCCAGCCACGGACCCCAGGCTTGCCAAGAGGGCAACCCGGCGGTGATGGGGATGCGGCTGCGGGGGCCTGGCCCCCAAGGATTGGAGGTGGAGGCTCATCCCACCCTGTTGCTGCGGGTGAACAGCCCCAGCCGCTGGGGAGGCCATAGCTACAGCCCAGTACTTGCCCGCCAGGGACGACGCACCACACGGGAGCACCGCCTACTCCTGGCCCTGTGGGGAAGGCTGCTCGCCCATCACCAGGGGGCCCCCGTGCGCCATGGCCTGGTGCTGGCGGGCCAGGGGGGGCGATTGGTTCAGGAGCGCCTCACTCTCACCCCGGCCCTGGATGGCCAGGTGGACAACAGCTTGGGGCGATTGGCGGAGGATCTGCAGCGGCCGACCCCACCCCCGCTGGTGAACGACCGCAAAAAATGCACGCTATGCCGCTGGCGGCTGCTCTGCGATCAGGAGGCAGCGCAGGAGGGACACCTCAGTGAAGTGAGTGGGGTGGGAAGCAAGCGCCGGGACCTGCTAATGCAAGTGGGGATCCAAAGCTTGAGGGATCTGGCTGGGGCCGATCCCAGCCAACTGGCCGCCGCGCTGGAGCCCCATGGCGACCAGCACCGCGACTTGGCTCCTCAACTGGTGGCCCAGGCACGGGTGCAGGCCACGGGGCAACCGCAGCGCCTGCAGGCCGGAGACGGGCTGGGCGAACTGGAGGACGCTCCCGGGGTGTTGATCTACGACATCGAATCCGACCCCGACACCGCGGAACACTTCCTCCACGGCTTCTGGATCCTCCCCCGGCCCGCCGATGGAATCTGGCCAGCGCCCGCCCCCTTCGGCAGCCCCCCCTCCCCTGGGCGCTACCGGCCGCTGCTCGCCCTGGCGGAGCATGGGGAGGAGCGGCTGTGGCAAAGGCTTCAGGCCCTGTTGGCCCATCACCCCGAATGGCCTGTGCTGCATTACGGGGAAACGGAAAAGATCCAGCTTCTGCGGCTGGCCGAGCGCCAGGGGGCGAGGGACGCCGAGCGGGCGGCCCTGCAGGGGCGCCTGGTGGATGTGCATCTGCGGCTGCGCCAGCAGTGGCTGCTGCCCGTCAACAGCTACGGACTGAAGGCGGTGGCCAGTTGGCTGGGCTTTCGCTGGAGCCAACCCGGGGCCGATGGAGCCCGCTGCCTGCTCCGCTGGCGACTCTGGCGCCAGTGGTATGCCCCCGGCGTTCCCCTTCCCCCCAGGGGCAGGGAGAAGGGGCGTCGGGAACTGGAGCGCATCTTTCTTTACAACCGGGATGACGCCCTGGCCACCTGGGCGGTGGCCCATTGGCTCCTCCAGGCCCCAGGGGCAAGCGGCTTTAGGGAGGATCGGTGAAGGCCGCGGGCCTCGACAGGTTCACGGGAACGGTGGCGTTCGCCCCTTCCAAGACATCCAGAATGGGGCTCACCAGGGCCTGCCGGCGCACCATCGCCAGCCCCACCCAGGAGCCATCAGCCAGCTGGAGGCAGGAGGTGATCTGCCCGGCCCGGGTGCCGTCGGCGCTCTGCAGCAGCTGGCCAACGGCAATGGCCTGCACCGAGGGGGGGGCCTGCCAGCGGCGCAGGTTTTGCTTGACTCCGTCCGTGCTGGCGAGTTTGGCCAGGGTTTCCTGACCTACATAACAGCCCTTGTTGAGACTCACCCGATGGGCCAAGCCCAATTCAAAGGGATTAAACGCGTCATTGATCTCCTCGGGCCAGGTGGGTTCCCCCTGTTGCAGGCGCCAGAGGGCAGCCTCCTCCTCACCCAGAGGGAGGACGTCGGCGAGGGCGGGGGGGAGGGGCGTCTCGGCCTCCAGCAGCAGATCGCTGCCGAGCCACCAACCACCTCCACCCTCCAGGGGCCGCCATGACCCCGGTGGGGAGGGCTCCTGACCCACCAGGCGAATCCAGCGCCCCGCCTGCATGGGCCCCAGTTCCACCTGATCGGCCGGAAAGAGCACCCGATCAAAGGCAATGCGCACGGCGGGGCCATCCCCAGCGGTGAGGGCCAGCCAGGCTCCGTTCTCCTCCACCACCACCTCCGCCAGGCCCCGAAGGCGAGCGGTGGGGGACAGGCAACAGGTGGAGCGCCAATCGCCGGAGCGGGCCTCCTGCAACGCCTGGCTGGTTTGGCCGTGGAGCACCCGCAGGGCATCCGGACCCGAGAAATGGAGGAGCGACACAGGCTGCTCCAAGAGGTGGGGGCCAAGGGGCGCCCAGGCCCATGGGGAAGGAGGGGTGGCAGGGGTCATGAGGCTGGGGTGGATGGAGTTTGAAGGGATGCCGACAAGGCGGCCACCTGCTCCAGCAGGAACAGGCTATGGAGCTCCAACCCCGCCTCCGCCAGAGCTGCTTCCCCCCCCTCCTGCCGATCCACGATGGCCACCACCCGCCGCACCCTGTATCCAGCGTGCCGTAACTGCTGCACGGCCTTGAGAGCTGAACCGCCGGAGGTCACCACGTCCTCGAGCACGGTGATGCTTGACCCTTCAGCGGGGAGAGGCCCTTCCAGCCAGGCGCCCGTACCATGGCCTTTGGCTTCCTTACGCACAATAAGGGCATCGAGGGCCCGTCCCACCAAGGCGGCCCTGAGCGCCACCGCACTCACCAGGGGATCGGCGCCCAGGGTGAGGCCCGCCACCGCCACCGCCTCGCGCTCCACATGGGGCAACAACAGCTGGCTCAGCAATGCCAAACCCAAACCACTCAGGCTGACGGGCTTGCAATCCACATAATGCTCGCTGCTGCGCCCGGAAGCCAGGGTGAACTGGCCGCGCCGGTAGGCCAGGCGGGCCAAAAGGTCAAGCAGCAGGGCGCGATAATCCTCTGGAGTCTCAGGCAGGGGGGAAGGGGAAGAAAGCATGACCCGTCGAAGCTGGTTCAATGCTGCTGCACGGGGTTAGTTTTTTGTCAGCCTCTTGTGCATACCCCCGGCTGTGCTCCCCACTCCCTCCGTTCGCCGAGCGATCTCCCTGCCCCGCGAGGCCATGGGCCGTTCCGATTGGCTTGTAGGGGCTGCCCTGGCGGGACTGATGATAGGCAACCTGGCCCCGCTCCATGCCGGACCCGTGCTCTGCACCACCACCATTGAGGCCCCACTGGTGTCCCCAGGACAACCGTTAAGCGGGGGAATCGGACCGAGGGAGTTCACTCGGTGTGGAGTTGTGGGCACGGTGGATGAACTGGTCGAACAGCGGTATTTCAGCTATCGGGCCCCCTTCGCCGGAGGGGTGGATCTCACCCATCAGATCACCGATCTCCTCGGGCTGGCCATGGGCGGAGGCGACGGCACTCGGCTGATGGGGCTGGGCTTTCCCGACCAGGCCATCATCTGGGATGGGAGCGCCATTGAGAAAACCACCACCAACTTGATGGATCAACAGGTGAATCTGGTGCCCCGTCGAACGGCCGACCTGCCTTCCCCTTACACCACCAGCATCCGGGCGGACGGCAACCCCCCAGCCCTGGCTTATCCTTCTTATGGCTTCGGCCTGCGCTGAGACCTGGACGGGGGTCTAGCAATCTGGTGAATGCAGCGAACTCATAATTCGCCTTAGCCGAGTTCGATCCTCGGGACCCCCACCATCAACGGCCACGCAGAAGAGCCATGGTGTTTGCAGTCTCAAGATGAAGCCATTTGTATCCATAGTCATTTGCTCTCGCAACAGGCTGGCCGCGCTAAAAAAATATGCTTTACCCTCTCTCCTGAATCTGGATTACCCCTCATTTGAGGTTGTAATTGTGGACGATGCATCCTCCGACGGAACCCATGAGTTTCTTAGTACATACTGCCAAGATCATCCTCACGTCAAGGCCATCCAAAACCAAATTGCCAAAGGCCTTTGCAATGCAAGAAATGTTGGAGTTGCGCAGTGCAGAGGCGAGATCATTGCCTTCATCGATGACGACTGCTCAGTCTCGCCAAATTGGCTCAACGAATTAACAAAAGCCTATAGCGATGAAAAAATTGCTGTTGTTGGTGGGGTCAGCCATAAGGGAGACAGCAAGGAAATTTACATTGATGACAAACATATTTGGGGATGCAACATGTCCTTTAAGGCATCAATATTCAAGATGTTTGAGTTCGATACTGGACTGAAATACTCACACTACGCCGATGAAACTGATTTGATTGGACGCATTCTTGCTCACGGCTATGGGAAGGCGATTGCGAACGGTGCCACAGCCAAACATTACGTGGAAGAAGCTGCCTACAGAAAGCAACAGCCGTTGACTGCATACTTGAACTATCACTATATGAATGCCAAAAGAAGTGACCTCTTAGGTTATTACAAATACGTGTTAAAACATTCACTAAAGCATGTGGCACTGGTTGAATATGGATTGAACTTCAAAGGGAAAAAGGTATCGCTTTTTTTGCTCTTGCATCGTATCGCAAAAAAAACTATTTACTATTTATATACCCTTCTGCTTGAAATACCTATTTCAGCAAAAATGAAACACGCCAAGGAAGAGAGGCTTTTTCAGAACAATTGTTAGGAACGAATCGCCTCCCCGCTCAGGCCGCAAGTGGCTTTTCAGCCTGCGCACTTGCTTTGCGGTTTCTGATTGACGCTGGTGCGCGACGAGGGGGCTGGGCGCGCAACAGCAACCGCTCCGACTCGGCATCAAGAACCACATGGATCAGCCGCTGATGTAGGTCGTTGTATGTGGCGATGGCCAGTCCATCGGGCACCGCGTCACAACGACGGATGGCACCATCTCGAAGGAGGAAGAGAGGCATCGATCTTTCGCTTGGGGTCCTATCACGCCATGGACAATGGCCCTTGTCCAGTGGGCAGAGCAAGCGGTTCATTCCGAACCCCATGTCCGGTGTCTTTCGCGACACGATGGGGTGATTCCCATCCAGTGCATTCCTCCTCCATGGCCATCCCGGCCCCCATGTCGTCCATCACACACGCCTCCATCGGCAGGGCTCAGCCCCTGCTGGAGGAGGAGGCGCTGGCCGAACTGAACCAGCGCCGGGTGGGGGCAGCCTGGTACCAGCTGCTCGGCCACAGTGCTCTCATTGTGGCTGGTGCAGGTCTTTGGGGGAGATCTGGGATTCCATGGCCCTTGCGCCTTGGGGGCCTGTTGCTGCTGGGTTGGGGTCTGGCGTTTAGTTTCTGTGCCATGCATGAGTGCTCGCACCGCACGGCATTCATGGATCGCCAACGCAACGACACCCTGGCCTGGTGGTTCGGTGTGCTCAGCTTCTACAACGCCGACTTCTACCGCCGCTATCACCAGTGGCACCATCGCCACACCCACCAGCAGGGGTTGGATCCGGAATTGGAGGATGCTCCCCCCGACAGCCTGGCCGCCTATCTGCAGGAACTCAGTGGACTGTCCTGGTGGCTCGGAAAGGTTCGCGGCCATTGGCGGGGGCTGCGGGGGGATTTTCACGCGAACCCTTACATCCCTGAGGAAGCGCAGGGGCGCGTTCGCGACTCACTGCGCTGGCAATTCGCTGTCTATGGCGCCCTACTGCTGCTCTCCATCCCGGCGGGCAATGGCTTCCTGCTGCGCTTCTGGCTGCTGCCCTTGGTTGTGGGCCAACCCCTGCTGCGCTTCGTACTTCTGGCCGAACATGGAGGATGCGCCTTCAATAACGACGGCCTGGCCAACACTCGCACCACGGTCACCCTTGCCCCCCTGCGCTGGCTGATGTGGAACATGCCCTTCCACGCCGAGCACCACCTTTACCCGTCTCTTCCCTTCCACGCTCTCAAACGGGCCCACGCCTTGTTAGGGCCTCATCTAGCCCATTGCGATCGAGGCTACTTGCGGGTGCATCACCGTTTCCTCAGGGCTCCCGCCCAGCTAGCCATGCCCAGCCCTCCATGAGGGGGGGCGGTCGCGACGCAGTGTTTTCCCTGGGCCGTTTTTCCTTTTGCTGTGGCCAGACCTTGGAAAACGCCCACCTGTCCTATCGGGTGTTCGGCGAGCTTGGGGTCGATCGCTCCAACCTGGTGCTCATGCCAACCTCCTATGGCGCCTGGCCTGAGGACATCGCCTGGGTGGTGGGGCCAATCCTGGATCCAGGGCACTGGTGTGTAGTGGTGGTAAGCCAATTCGGCAACGGCTGCTCGAGCAGCCCGAGCAATAGCGGGATGGGGCTGGCGGAAGCGGGCTGGTGCGTGAGCCATACCGACAACGTGCGCGCCCAGAGACGCTTGTTAGAAGAGGTGTTCGGAGTGGAGGCTCCGGCGTTGATCTACGGCTGGTCAATGGGGGCCCAGCAGGGGTATCACTGGGCCGTGCTGGAGCCTGAGCGGTGCCAGCGGCTGTTGGCCCTCTGCGGCACGGCCCGCACCACTCCCCACAACCGGCTCTTTCTGCTGAGCCTGCGCCAGGCCCTCACCGCCGATCCCGCCTGGAATGGCGCGGGGTTCAACGGCGAGCCGTTGGAGGGGCTGCGCGCCTTCGCCCTGATCTACGCCAGCTGGGCCGCCAGCCAGCCCTTTTATCGCTCCTTCCCCCTGACCGCCCACGGCTACAGGAGTGTTGAGGACTATGTGGAGCAGGCCTGGCTGCCTCTCTACCGCCGTCACGACCCCCACAACCTGGTGGCCATGCTGGACACCTGGCTTGGCTGCGATGTGGCGGCCGAAGCCGGCTGCGGGGGGGATCTGGCCGCCGCCCTGGGCCGCATCCGTGCCCGGGTGTGCGTGGTGGCAGGCCGCCACGACCTCTACTTCCCCCCCGCCGACTGCGCGGCGGAAGCCGCCCTGATCCGGGGAGCCTCCTTTGCGGTGATCGACTCCCACCTGGGCCACCGGGCCGGCAACCCCAGAGATGATCCTGCCGTTCAGGCCCGGCTGCGCCAGGCCGTGGAGTCGCTCCTGCAGCGTTGATCCAGGCGGTCTTCCACCCAGGGCCCCGACCCAAACACCCTCAAGCACCCAC
>JBJTUM010000259.1:0-2691 GCA_046080725.1 Cyanobium sp.
ACTCCAGAAGATCCCGAAGCCGCCTCTCGGCATCATTCCGCACTTCCGGGTCACCCACCAGGCGGATTCCTCCTGTTTCAGGCCACCAATTTAACTTCAGATTGCTGACGCCATCCTCAAAGACAGCGAGTTGATAGGCCCCTTTGTGCTCCCAGTGGCAGGGGATCTGGAGCGCGATCACCAAGGCCTGCAAGTCCTCAAGGGTGCCGTTGAAACGCATGGCGATGTCCCGTCTACACAGAGGGTACTGGTTGCAAGTTATGCCCCCATCGTGGTCTTTGCAGCCTCTCGACCCTAGGTTGCCAAATGGATCGAGGGTCCCCATGACATCTGTTTGTTCCAAGGGTCTGCGTGGTCTTTTCCGTGCCGCTGCGGTTCTTCTGGCCACGGGTGTCTTGCTGCCTTCCCTGGCCGCATCACCCAACCAGGCCAAGCTCCCCCTGCGTTTTGTGCTGGTGACCAAGGTGACGATGTGCCCGAACTGGTGAGCTTTGTTCGCTCGGGCGTGGTGGAGTCCTCCATGGCCACCCGCTCCAAGACCCAGGGGTATTGGGCCGTGCTGACCCTCTGGCAGCACACCCTCAAGGCCCCGATGATCGAGCGCGTCGACACGGGGATCGCGGTTGTTCAATGAGCCCGAATCAGCAGCGCGGGGATTGCGGCGGCAGGATGGTCTCCGTGCTGTAAGCCCATGCTACTTCCCCTCCTTCCCTGTCCCCTCACCGCAGCCCGGATCGCTGGACTTCAGGCCACGGTGTTGCTCCTGCTCACTCTCCTCATCAAGGCCAAGATCCAGATCAAGGCGGCCTCCACCGTTGGCTGGCTCCTGCTCGCCCTGCAAACTCTGGTGTTTCTGGGCGTCGTGGGCGCCCTGGGGCTGGCGGTGGTGGGAGGTGGCGCCACCTTGATGGCCCGAAAAGCCACGGGCTCGCAGGGTCTGCCTGGCTAAATTTCCCACCGTCGCCTCCCTACTCCATGAGCAACCCCGACGTCAGTGCCGTTCAGGTGCGCAACGCCAGCGGTGATGAGCGCCCCCTTTCTGATTGGGACGGCAAGGTGCTGTTGATCGTCAACGTGGCCAGCCGATGCGGCTTTACTCGCCAGTACGCCGGCTTGCAGAAGCTTCAGGACACCTACGGGGCCCAGGGTTTCAGTGTGTTGGCCTTCCCCTGCAACGATTTCGGGGCCCAGGAGCCAGGGAGTTTGGAGGAGATCCAGTCGTTCTGCTCCACCACCTATGGCGTCACCTTCCCGATCATGGCGAAGGTGCCCATCTCCGGCGCGCCGTTCGACACCTTGGTAACCACCGATCCTGCCGGCCCGGTGGCCTGGAATTTTGAAAAATTCCTCGTGGGGCGCAACGGGCACGTGGTGGGGCGCTTCAGCAGCAAGGTCGAGCCGGAATCGGCCGAACTCACCGCTGCGATCGAAAGCGCCTTGGCCGGCTGAGCCAGCCAACGGTCGGCAAGCCTCTTCGAGCCATGTAACGAAACTGTTACATGGCTTTTCTTCTGGGCGGATTCCAAGGGGCTTCTGGTTCTTGTCTCGTGCTCCTAAGGCGCTGGAGCCACTGGGTTTGCCTTCTTTGCCCAGCGCTTCACGTTTCTTCATGAGACTTGCCACGATTGGCTCACCGTTCTCATCTTTGATGACCACCACCATTGCTCTTGAGCTCTTTGCTGGCTTTCTTGCCGCCTGCTTGGCGCTCTGGTTCGTCGCCCGCCGTTTTGCCTTCCTTTCCGCTGTCCTCTCCTCCCTGGCGGATGGTCTGCGCCCGCGCCTCGCCACCTACCTTCTGCAGCCCGGCCACACCGGCTCTTTGGGATTACTCCTGCTTCGCCTCACCGTGGGCGTGATGATGATCCATCACGGCCAGGAGAAGCTCGCCGATCCCCAGGCTTTTGCCTCCACCTATGTGGCCTCCCTGCACCTGCCCTTCCCCCTCTTCTTTGCCTATGCGGCCGGCTTGTCGGAGCTGATCGGTAGCTGGCTTTTGATCTTTGGCCTGTTCACTCCCCTCGGAGCCCTTGCTATCAGCGGCACCATGGCTGTTGCTGCATATCAGCACATTTCTACGGCGGGCTTCAATATTTACGTGCTGGAATTGGTTGCCCTTTATCTCGGCGGAGCTCTGGCCCTGCTGCTGCTCGGTCCTGGTCTGTTTTCCGCCGACCGTCTCCTTCTGTTGGCCCTTTACGGCAGCCGCTCCTCCGCAACTGAGTTGGATCTGCAGTCCGCCCCTGCGGTTGTGGCAGACCGCTGAGCGCCGCACACCAGCCATACTGGCGATCGCAACAAGGACCTTCGATGAAAGAGATCAGTCTTCTGGAGGTCGTGCTCCGCAACGCTGCCCGCTTCGCGGCCGTTTCAGGGGTGATTGCCTTTCTGGTGTGGATCACCTGGGTGATGCTGGATGTCAGCCACATGCAGAAGGGATTCACCCTTCCCAACTGACCTTCAGTTGTATTCCCCAGGGATGTCGTTCTTACGCACGGTCACTCGGTCAAACCGTTGACCGGACGCCCTGAGCAGCTCATCGCCCGAAAATTCATACCCCAGCTTCAGCGCGATCTGGGCCACATCGTCCGCTGTGGCAGCAGCCAACACCTCTTGTTTCAGGGCTTCATCCTGCTGCATCCTCTGCAGGAAGCCCTTGAGTTGCTCTAAGGACATCGGCGCCTCACGATTGGG
>JBJTUM010000260.1:0-10860 GCA_046080725.1 Cyanobium sp.
GGCATCCACCAGGGCGATCGCTTCGGCGGCTCTTCCAGCCAGGAGGGCTTCCCCCACCGCCAGGGCGGTGCTGCTGCGGCCCTCCACCAGCTGGGCCACGGCGTCCGCCGAGACGTGCTCCCCGCCGAAGAGCCGGAGTTTTTCCAATTCGCTGGCCAGCCGGGCGCTGTCGCTGCCGATGGCTGTGGCCAGCTGTTCGGCGGCCTCCGGCTGCAGCGTGAGCCCTAGCTCCCTGGCTGTGCGGTGCACCATCTCGAGCTGACCGGCCCCATCCCAGCTGGCGGGCAGCTGGAAGCTTTTTTCCTCGGCCGCGGCCCTGAGGGCCTTGGTGGTGCGCAACCGGGCATCGGGCTTGCCACTGCTCACCAGCACCAGGTGGGTCTGCTCCGGGATCGCCTGAAGGCTGGCCTCCAGGGCTTCGGCCAGGGCGGGAGGACAAGTGCTGCAGAAAGGGCTCCGCTGCAGCACGATCACCCGACCACCAGCGCCCAGGGGCGGCGTGCGGGCCTCTTCCAGGGCCCGGCGGGCTTGCTCCCCATCCTGCCCATCCAGCCGGCTGAGGTTCATCGTTGCCCAGGTGGGATCGAGGGTGCTCTCCAGAAGCTCGTCCACCGCTCGGCTGCGGGCCGCCTCGTCGTCGCCCCAGTAGAGGTGGATGGGCATCAGGGCCAGCCGTGAACGATCTCGACCACCCGATCTTCTCCGAAAGCCTGCGTCGCATTCGCCAGTGGCTGGGGGATACGGGCCTCAGGGGCTATGAGCGGGATGTGCTGGAACGGATGGTGCACAGTAGTGGCGATCCCAGCCTGGCTCCCGATCTGCGCTTCAGCCCCGGAGCCTGTGAGTTGGGGGCCCTGGCCCTGGCCGCAGGAGCTCCGATCCTGACGGACACGGCCATGGCCGCTGCGGCGGTGAGCCCCATGGCCCAACGCACCTTTCGTAATCCGATTCACTCCGTGCTGGCCTGGGCCCCGGAGGAGGCCCCGGTGGGCGGAACCCGGACCGCCGAGGGCATGGCCCACGCCCTGGCCCTGCACCCAGGTGCGGTGGTGCTCATTGGCAGTGCTCCCACGGCTTTGGAGCGTTTGCTCGCCCTCACAGCCTCTGGGGAGTTGCCCGCACCGGCCCTGGTGATCGGCATGCCGGTGGGATTCGTGGGCGTGGAGGAGAGCAAACGGCGGCTGGCGGCTAGTGGCCTGCCTCAGATTCGCCTGGAGGGCACCCGAGGCGGGGCGGCCCTTGTGGCCGCGGCCGCGAATGCCCTGCTGCGAAGGGCCTGGATTCAACGGGAGCCCTGAGGTTGGCCCAGAGCCACATGGCTATTGGCCTCGATGCGCCCGAGCACCTCGCGCGCCCGCCGAACCACGGTGGGGGGCACCCCAGCCAGCCGGGCCGCTTCGATGCCGTAGCTCCGGCTGGCCCCTCCTGGCACCACCTGGTGCAGGAACACCAGATCATCCCCGGTTTCCTCCACGAGCACCTGGGCGTTGGCCACATTCGGCAGGAGCGCGGCGAGCGCATTGAGCTCGTGGTAATGGGTGGCGAACACCGTGCGGGCTCCAAGGTTTTCCGCCAGGGCCTCGGCCACAGCCCAGGCAATGGCCAGACCGTCGAAGGTGGCTGTGCCTCGCCCGATTTCATCGAGCAGCACCAGGGAGTGGGGGCTGGAGTGGTGAAGGATGTTGGCCGTTTCTGCCATCTCCACCATGAAGGTGGATTGCCCCTTGGCCAGATCATCCACGGCGCCGACTCTGGTAAAGATCCGATCCGCCAGGCTGAACCGTGCTGATCGGGCCGGCACCCAGCTGCCGATCTGGGCCATCAGCTGGAGCAGGCCCGTCTGCCGGAGATAGCAGCTCTTGCCGCTGGCATTGGGTCCGGTGAGCACCAGCAGGTCGGGAGATTGCTCCTGACCTCCTCCCAGGGCGATGGGATTGGGGGTGAAGGGGATGTCCACCAGGAGTTGTTCCACCACCGGGTGCCGCCCGGCTTCGATCGTGAGCTCGCGTCCCGCCACGATGTCAGGACGGCAATAGCCCTCGGTGGCGGCCACTTCCGCCAAGGAGGCCAGGGCATCCAGCTCGGCCACAAGCCGAGCTGCGGCTCGGATGGGCTCGGCCTGATGGCCCACCTGTTGGCGAAGGGCTGTGAACAGTTCGTACTCCCGCTGTGCGGCCCTGGTGCGCAGCTGCAGGATTCGCCCCTCCCGCTCCTTGAGCGCTGGGGTCACGAAGCGCTCCTCATTGGCGAGGGTCTGCCGGCGGATCCAGTGGCTTGGCACGGAGGCGGCCTTGGCCCGGCTCACTGCCAGGAAATAGCCAAAGGTGCGGTGATACTGCAGCCGCAGGTTGGCATGGCCGCTCACCTGGCGCTCCTGGCGCTCCTGATCAGCCAGCCAGCGCTCCTGATCATCGAGTTGGTTGCGCAGACCATCTAGGCGAGGATCGACACCGTCGTGGATCAGTCCGCCTTCGCTCAAGCTCAGCGGGGGTGTGTCCACCAGGGTGTGGCGCAGGTCTGCGGCCAGGTCGGCCAGGTGCGGCTGGGGCTCGGCCAGGAACTGAAGGGGGGCACTCTCCGCGCTCCGGAGCAGCTCCGCCAGGCGGGGCAGACGCTCCAGCCCATCGGCCAGGGCCACCAAATCGCGGGCGGAGGCACTGCCCGCCCCCGCCCGACCCGCCAACCGTTCCAGGTCGGCCATGGGCCGCAGCAGGCGGCGCAACGCCAGCCGCAGGCTCCGCTGCTGCACCAACTCGCTCACCGCTCCTTGCCGTTCGAGGATCGATCCGGCTTGCACCAGGGGAGCCTCCACCCAGCGCCGCAGGCAGCGGCCCCCCATGGCTGTGACCGTGCGATCCAGGGCCCATAAGAGGGAGCCCTCAAACCGCCCCCCCATTTGGGTGCGGGTCAATTCCAGGTTGCGGCGGGTTTGCACATCCAGCACCAGCTGATCGCCCGCGTGCCAGAGATGGGGACGCTCCAGGGGTATGCGTTCGCTGTCCCCATCCCTGTCCAGGTCGGGTTGGGTGCTGTCCAGATAGGCCAGCAGGCCCCCGGCTGCCCGCAGGGCAAGGGGGGCCTCCCCCAATCCCAGCCCCTCCACTCTGGCCAGTTGGTAGCGCTCCAGCAACCGTCGTCGGGCCTGGGGAGTCTCGAAGGGGGTTCGGGGTTGGGGTGTGTGCCTCAACTCCTTTGGGCACCACGATGGAGAGACGATCTCCGCCGCCTCCTCCCCGGCCGGTTCGGGCCAGACCACCTCCGCTGCCTCCAGCTGCAGCAGCTCCTGGTGCAGGGCAGCCAGACCCTCCTGCTCGCTGACGCGAAACTCCCCGGTGCTCACATCGGCTACGGCCAGCCCCCAGCGGGCGCCCTGGGGGAACACAGCACACAACCAATTGTTGCGCCGGGCCGCCAGCATCCCCTCCTCCAGCACCGTTCCAGGGGTGAGCACTCGGGTGATCTCCCGTCGGAGCAAGGTGCCTTTCGAGGGGGTGGTTTCCACCTGATCGCAGAGGGCGACGCAGCGCCCCTGTTGCACCAGCTCGGAGCAATAGCGCTCTGCGGCGTGGTGGGGGATCCCTGCCATGGGCACCCGACCAATGGATTTGCCCCCCTCCTTGCCGGTGAGGGAGAGCTCTAGCAGGCGCGACACCGTGATGGCATCTTCGAAGAAACACTCGAAGAAATCCCCCAGGCGATAGAGGAGAACCCTGTCTGGATGGGCCGATTTCAGGGCCACGTAATGCCGCAGCATCGGAGTGAGGGCCTGGGGATCCACCAGGCTGTGATGATGCCAGCGGGGCTGGTCGTTCAGAGGGTCGCGTTCAGATGGGGTGGTCTGGCCTTCGCTTTCCGCTCCGTGATGGGTCGGAGGTGGAGGCATGGCGATCACTCGCCGTTGCCGGGGGCGGGCCGCCCCATCGGCCTGGAGGATGCCGTCTTCCAGGTATTCGGGCAGGGGATCGGCAGCGAACTCGGCAGACGCCTCCTGGAGATCAGCCGCGGATACCAGGAGGAGTTGCTGCGAGCTGGTCCCGCCCATGACACTGAGGGTAGTGGTTGCTGATTTTAACGGACCCTAGCGGTAGTGGCTCCAGGAGTAACCCCCTTTTGGGATCCGCTCCCGGTTGTGCCCCCTCCGACAACTTGTGAAGGAGGGGCGGCCGGGTTCCCTTTCAGCGGGGCCTTCGTGTGAGAATCCAGCCAGTGCCTGAATCGGCCGGCGCGCCTTCACCTCATGCAGATCATCAACACGCTTTCTGTTTTTGCCCTTGTGGTGCTTTCCTTTGCGTTGATCGTGGCGGTGCCGGTGCTGTACGCCAGCAGTGAAGACGTGGGCCGCTCCAACAGATTGATCCTCATCGGTGGGCTGGCCTGGGTCGGGCTGGTGCTACTGAACTGGGGCATGAGCTATTTCGTGGTCTGACCATTGACCATCTACGAGGGGACATTCACCACCATCTCTGGCCTGCGAATCGCCCTTGTGGTCGCGCGGTTCAACGATTTGATCACGGGGAAGCTGCTCAGCGGTTGCCTGGATTGCCTGGCCCGACATGGCATCGACACTTCCCCACAAAGCTCCCAGTTGGATGTGGCCTGGGTTCCCGGAAGTTTTGAAATTCCCCTGGTTGCCCAGAAGCTGGCCGCCAGCGGGAGCTATCAGGTGGTGATCACCCTCGGAGCCGTCATCCGAGGAGACACCCCTCACTTTGATGTGGTGGTTGCGGAAGTCAGCAAGGGGGTCGCCGCTGTCTCCAGGTCCACGGGAATCCCCGTGATTTTTGGCGTCCTCACGACCGATACCCTCCAACAGGCCCTAGAGCGGGCAGGCATCAAGAGCAATCTGGGGTGGAGTTATGCCCTGCAAGCGTTGGAAATGGGGAGTTTGATGGCCGCCCTGCCCGGATAGGGCCATGTGGTGGCGAGCCCCCTGGATGCGTCAGCGGCGAACGCTGACCTTTCTTGCGGGTTGGGATGCCATCCTTCTGATCGGTTTTTATAACTTGATGTATTTTCTGCGTCTGGGCTTTTGGCCGGGCGTTACCAAATCCCCTGTGGCTTTGGTGGCTCTGTGGGTAGCGATTTCCTACCTCTTTGGCCGCTATTCCAAACAGGATTTCTCGCGATTCTGGGTCTGGCGTCTGCTCCGAGCACCTGCCGTCGGCCTGCTTGTCCTAGCTGGAGTTGTGGTGTTTTTGAACTGGGGTTTTCAGGTTGGAGACCCCCGAACATTTCGCGGTTTTCTTCTACCGGTTTTGGGAGGAACAACTCTTTTTTCGGCGGCAGCTCAGTGGATGGCCACCCGATCCCCCGCACGAAAAAATCGCTGGTTGATCGTGGGCAGTGCGAAGGAAATCAAATTGTTGCGCAAGGAAATCAAGCAGCTTTGCCTTCTGGATCTTCTGGATCTTCACTATTGCTCCAGCAAAGTTCTTGCCAGGCATCATCTTTTCCATATTGAAAACTTTGATGGGCTTGCCGTTAGCGAAACAGCTGAACTTGATGACGAGCTCCTGCAACATCTGCTGTCCAGCCGCGGGCGAGGTGCCGCCGTCTGCACCCTGGTGGCCTGGGCAGAGCGCCATCTCCAGTGTGTTCCTCCCGAGTTGTTTTCGAGTCGCACCCTGCTGCACACGGAGGGCTTTGAAATGCAACCTGGCCGTTGGGGATGGCGGGTGAAACGATTTGGGGATGTGGTGGTCGCTAGTACCTTGCTTGTGCTGACGTTGCCATTAGTGCTTCTTGCATGTCTCTTGATTCGTCTGGAAGAGAAAGGGCCGGTGCTCTATACCCAGATTCGTACGGGGCTTTACGGACAACCCTTCAAGATCTGGAAGCTCCGCAGCATGCGCCTCGGGGCTGAAAATCAAGGAATCCAATGGGCATCCCGCAATGATCCCCGGGTGACAACAGTGGGCAAATGGCTGCGACGCTTACGGATCGATGAGCTTCCTCAGCTGATCAATGTGCTCAAAGGTGAGATGAGTCTGATTGGTCCTCGCCCTGAAAGGCCTGAACTGGAGGCCTCCTTGCAAGAAGCCATTGTGCATTACTCTGTTCGACACTGGGTGAAGCCTGGCCTCAGTGGATGGGCCCAGGTTTGCTATCCTTATGGAGCCTCAATGGAGGATAGTAGGGCCAAGCTGGGATATGATCTTTATTACATAAGAAATGCTGGTCCGCTGCTGGATTTTTTGGTGCTGATCAAAACCCTGCGTCTCTTGGCCGGAGCTAAAGGTTCGGAGCCCTTGCAGCAGCTCCCTGGCTGAACCTCTTTCTTTGAGACTCTTGGTGATTGACGGAGTTACGGGCGATGGGGCATGCTGGATGAGTGACCGATCTGTGGATGGGTCGCCGATCAAGCGGATGTAGCTCAGTGGTAGAGCATCTCCTTGCCAAGGAGAGGGTCGAGAGTTCGAATCTCTTCATCCGCTTTTTTTCTTCATCATCAGCACTTGTGACTGATTGATCTGGAAGCCCATTTTTTTGTAAAACTCCGCCCCGTTTGTGGTCATGAGATAGATCCGTTCGCAGGGAGCCACGGTGGGGCTCTCCATCAGCCTTTCCATCACTGATCGGCCCACCCCTCGACCCGCCACCTCTGCATCCACAACAAGATCCCAGATGGTTGCTCGGTAAATGCCATCACTGGTTGCACGACCAAAGCCGACCAGGTTTTTGCCTTTCCAAGCCGTCACGCAGACCTCGCTGTTTTTAACCATGCAACGCAAGTGGTGCAAGGAGCGACCTTTAGCCCAGAAGGCATTGCCATTCATCAGATGTTGAAGCTGCTGGATGGCATGGACTGGCCTGAGATCAGGACCCAGGCCCATTCGCAGGCCCTTGGCACCACGGCTATGGACCACTAGGCGCACAGGTTCTTGGCAACCTTTCGGATTTTTCAGAGATTCATCTTGGCGGTCAACCACAGACCTGAACTGACCTCGAGGAATCATTTGCCTTGTTGCTTCCTTCGATGTCAGGCTTCTCAAAGTGTAGCCAGGAGCGGCTGGACTCAGGCCCCGATGACTGTCGATTGAATGCCCTCTTGAGCTGTCGATGGAAGTGGTAAGGTGGATTTAAGATAAGTCCGATGTGATCCATGCTCAAGCTGCTGCTGGGTGATCCTAATTCACGTAAGTTAAAGCGCTATCAGCCACTTGTTGACCATATTAATCTCCTAGAGGAAGAGTTTTCCCCTCTCACCGACGATGAATTGCGTGGAGAGACGGCTAAATTTCGGCAAGAACTGGACAAGGTCGACCAACCTGCTCGCAAGAAGCAGGTTTTAGACGAGCTCCTTCCCCAGGCCTTTGCCGTTGTTCGTGAAGCTGGAAAAAGAGTGCTCGGTATGCGGCATTTTGATGTCCAACTCATGGGTGGAATGGTGCTTCATGATGGACAAATTGCTGAGATGAAAACGGGTGAAGGAAAGACCCTTGTCGCCACGTTGCCTTCCTACTTAAACGCCCTCACCGGCCAGGGCGTGCATGTCGTCACAGTGAATGACTACCTGGCCAGACGGGATGCCGAGTGGATGGGCCAGATCCATCGTTTTCTAGGCCTGAGTGTGGGATTGATTCAACAGGAGATGATGCCGTCAGATCGGAAGAGAAACTACGCATGTGACATCACATATGCAACGAATTCAGAGCTTGGTTTTGATTATCTCCGTGACAATATGGCGACTGATTTGGCCGATATCGTTCAACGAGAATTTCAGTATTGCGTGATCGATGAAGTCGACTCCATCTTGATTGATGAGGCGCGTACCCCTTTGATCATTTCAGGTCAGGTGGAGCGCCCCCAGGAGAAGTATCGGCTCGCTTCGGATGTGGCCGCCCGCCTGATCCGATCTCCTGAAATGGGAAAGGATGGCATCGACCCTGAAGGAGATTATGAGGTGGAAGAAAAACGACGAAATGTTACCCTCACAGATCAGGGCTATGCTCATGCGGCGAATCTTCTTGGGATTCAAGACCTTTACGATTCGGCTGATCCCTGGGCCCATTTCGTCAATAATGCCCTGAAGGCGAAGGAATTATTTTCTAAAGATGTTAATTATATCGTGCGCAACCAGGAAGTGGTCATCGTAGATGAATTCACCGGCCGTGTGATGCCTGGCAGGAGATGGAGCGACGGCCTCCATCAGGCAATCGAATCTAAGGAAGCTTTGCCAATTCAGCCGGAAACTCAGACATTGGCAAGCATCACATACCAAAACTTCTTCCTGCTTTACCCCCGATTGGCCGGCATGACGGGTACGGCGAAAACCGAAGAGCTGGAATTTGAAAAGACTTATAAATTAGAGGTCACTACCGTGCCCACCAACCGCACCAGCTCCCGGGTGGATTGGACCGATCAAGTCTATAAAACTGAACTGGCCAAATGGCGTGCAGTGGCCAATGAAACAGCTGAAATCCATGGACGTGGTCGACCTGTGTTGGTGGGGACTACCAGTGTGGAGAAATCCGAGCTGCTTTCTTCTTTGCTGGCTGAGTTGGCTGTTCCCCACAATTTGCTGAATGCAAAGCCGGAAAATGTGGAACGGGAGGCTGAGATCATTGCCCAGGCTGGCAGGGCAGGAGCCGTTACCATCGCCACCAACATGGCTGGCCGAGGTACGGACATCATACTTGGTGGCAACAGTGACTACATGGCCCGTTTGAAGTGCAGGGAAGTGCTTCTTCCCGTCCTCGTGCGTCCTGAGGATGGCCACGGTGCGCCGGTTCCTTATCAACGCTCCACGGAAGCGGGGGGGGGATTTGGAACTGATTCTCCCTCCGTCTTGCCTCGGGCTGGACGATCCCTGGGAACGCTTTACCCCTGTGCTCTTCCGGACGATACGGAGAGAGATCTGTCCGTCTTGGCGAAACGGTTGGTTCAGCAATGGGGGGATCGTTGCCTGACCGTTCTGGAGCTGGAAGATCGCATTGCCCTGGCGGCTGAGAAGGCTCCCACAACGGATCCTCAGATCCAGCAGATGCGTGACCTCCTTCGACGCATTAAAACGGAATATGACGTTGTTGTGAAGCAGGAGGAGGCCCAAGTGCGTGATGCAGGTGGCCTCCACGTGATCGGTACGGAACGCCATGAATCCCGAAGGATTGACAACCAGCTGCGTGGTCGATCGGGCCGGCAAGGTGATCCGGGTACAACGCGCTTTTTCCTTTCGCTCGAGGACAATCTGCTGCGGATCTTCGGTGGTGATCGGGTGGCAGGTCTGATGAATGCTTTTCGCGTTGAGGAAGATATGCCCATTGAATCTGGCATGCTGACCCGTTCGCTTGAGGGGGCCCAGAAGAAGGTTGAAACCTATTACTACGATCAGCGCAAGGCTGTTTTTGAATATGATGAAGTAATGAATAATCAACGTAAGGCTGTTTATGCCGAACGTCGTAGGGTGCTGGAGGGAAGGGAGCTCAAACTTCAGGTTTTAGGTTATGGGGAACGAACGATCGATGACATTGTGGAGGCCTATGTGAACCCCGACCTTCCTCCTGAGGAATGGGATCTGAAACGTTTGATTGATAAAGTCAAGGAATTTATCTATCTTCTGGAGGATCTCACGCCTGAGCAGCTGCAAGGTTTGGGCATGGATGAACTCAAAGCCTTTCTTCAGGAGCAGATGCGCAATGCCTACGACATCAAGGAGGATCAAGTTAATCAGGTGCGACCTGGCCTGATGCGTGAAGCCGAGCGCTTCTTCATCCTTCAACAGATCGATACGCTTTGGAGAGAGCATTTACAATCCATGGAAGCCCTGCGTGAAACGATCTACCTGCGTAGCTACGGCAACCAACAACCGATCATTGAATATAAATACGAGGCCTATGATATGTTCTTAGAGATGATGACGCAAATGCGCCGAAATGTGATCTACTCCATGTTTATGTTCCAGCCGCAGGTTCCTGAACAGGTAACGGCCTGACGCCACTAGCCGCCGTCGCTTTTTGTCATCGATTCACCCAGAAACTCGAGAATCTCCCGATCACGGATGCTCTGAGCTTTGCCGCTGCAAGGTTCTTTCAATGGCCTTCCTGCAGCCACTTCCCGCAGGCAGTCCTGCAGCCGGTTGACCTCCGTTTCTAGTTGGTCGATCCGTTCCATCAGGTTGCGAATCACGCGAGCTTCCGCATCCGGCAATGCGGAGTGGGCCAGTGGGTCGATACGAACCCCGGACTGGTGCACCACTCTCCCCGGGATCCCCACCACGGTGCTGTCTGGGTCCACATCCCGCAGCACCACCGATCCGGCCCCGATCCGGGTGTTGGAGCCCACGGTGATCGCCCCCAGCACCTTGGCCCCCGCCCCAACCACCACGTTGCTTTCCAGCGTGGGGTGACGTTTGCCATGTTGCTTGCCCGTGCCGCCAAGGGTGACCCCCTGGTAGAGCAGGCAGTTGTCGCCGATCACGCTGGTTTCACCGATCACCACTCCCATGCCGTGGTCGATGAACACGCCGTGGCCGATCACCGCGCCGGGGTGGATCTCCACTCCCGTCATCAGACGGGCCACCTGGCTGAGCAGTCGGGGCACTAGGGGGACCTGGAGCCGCCAGAGGCGGTGGCTGATGCGGTGCATCACCAGGGCATGGAAGCCCGGATAGCAGAGAAGGATCTCCAGGGTGCTTCTGGCGGCCGGGTCTCTCTCCCGGATGAGGGCCAGATCGGCGCCGATGGCTTGGATGATGTCGCTGATAGACCGCATCAGACGGCCAAAAGGCCTATTTCCTTGCGCAGTTGATCAATCGTGGCACTCCCGAGGTAGCTCTGGGCGCAGTGCACGACCGGCAAGCGCATCAATTGCGAGCGGTTTTGCCGCAGCGTTTGCTCCACCAAAGGCAGGCTGGGTTTGTCG
>JBJTUM010000261.1:0-15833 GCA_046080725.1 Cyanobium sp.
GCTCCACGGCCTGGGCCAGTTTTTCCAGATTGGTGGCGTAAAGAGCCAAATCCTTATCTACTCGGTCTTTCAGAAGACCCATCGATGCAGCGGTTTCGTGGGCAAATTGACGCAAGGCCTGGGGGTCCATGGAATCCGCCCCTCGCGCCTTTTCCATGAGGGCGAGCAGACCAACCGCCATCAAACGCGTGTAATGGAAATCGTCTCTCCGCACGTTGGCAAGGGCTTCACGCAGGAGTTCGGGTGCTCCTTCCCCTTGCGAGTCGATCCAGGCTTTGACCTGCTCCACGGAATGCTGCCCAATGGAGGTCAAGGCCTGGTCCCGCTGGGTCCTCAGGACAGCGGCATCCAGCCCACAGGCGGCACAGAGCGCTTTGAAGAGCTCGGCAGTCTGTTCTTCTGGCCGGTAGCCGCGGGTGCCCATATCAAACACCTGAACGAGCCCGAGGGCAAAGAGGGGATCAGCCTGGAAGCCCCGCTGCTTGCTGAGAAGGTGAAGTTCCACAAGGAGCTCATCCACCAGCCGCCGATACAGCGGACTGATCACGTGGGGGAAGGCAGCATGGAAGGCTCTCTTGCTGTCGGCAACAGTGAGAAAGGTGCTCACGCGGCTCTCATGATCAAACGTCTGCGACCATAGCGGTGTCCAGCCCCCAGCAGGCAAGGTCCTTGCGAGGTCTTGGGGGCTGATGGCTAAGATCATTCCAGTTTGCTCTCTGCCTTCCATGATCCCGATAGTTATTGAGGAATCTGGACGCGGGGAGAGGGCATTTGATATTTACTCCCGACTTCTCAGAGAGCGAATCATCTTTCTTGGTGAACCGGTCACGGCGGAATCCGCCAATCGCGTTGTCGCCCAACTCCTCTTCCTGGAGGCTGAAGATCCGGATAAGGATGTGTTTATGTATATCAACTCTCCAGGAGGGTCCGTTTACGACGGTCTTGGGATCTTTGACACCATGCAACATATCAAGCCAGATGTGCAAACCGTTTGTGTGGGGCTGGCCGCCAGCATGGGTGCTTTTCTTCTCTGCGCCGGCACCCCAGGCAAACGTAGCAGCCTCACCCATTCCAGGATCATGATCCACCAGCCCCTCGGTGGTGCCAGAGGACAAGCCAGTGACATTCGCATCCAGGCAGATGAGATTCTCTTTCTCAAACAGAAGTTAAACCAAGAGCTTGCAGATCGCACGGGACAACCTCTTACCCGTATTCAGGAAGACACGGATCGGGATTTCTTTATGGCTCCGACCGAGGCCGTGTCGTACGGCCTTATCGACAAGGTGATAGACAAAAGGTCCGTACGTCCGGTCTAACTTCCTAACTGTGCAGGAGTAGGAACATCGAATTCAGATAAAGACGAACTGACAGAACCCTTTTCGAGAAAGGGTGTGAAACGATCCTTTGCGGGGATCTGGGCAAATTCGGAAACGATGGCGCGAAATTCATCGCCATCAAGGGTCTCCTTTTCGATCAGAACCTCTACCAGACGGTCCATGCACTCTCTGTGCTCAATGACAAGAGATTTTGTGTCTTGGTAAGAACTAAAAACAATGTCTCGAACAGCCAAGTCGATCTTGGCGGCCACCGCATCGGAGAGGTCGCTGCGGGTCATTAAATCCCGGCCAAGAAACACTTCCTGATTACCAGCCTCTAGAGAAACCGGACCGAGGTCACTCATTCCAAAACGGGTGACCATCTGTCTCGCCAAGGATGCCACCTGTTGGATATCCCCGCCTGCACCCGTGGTGACTTCGGCATGACCAAAGACAACGTCTTCTGCTGCCCTTCCTCCCAGGGCTCCCATAATCCTGGCCTTGAGCTGAGCACGACTCACGAGCATTTGCTCCTCATCGGGTGCAAACCAGGTCAGGCCCTGGGCTTGCCCCCTTGGGATCAGGGTGACCTTCTGAACAGGGTCGTGGTTGGCCACAAGGGTGCCCACAAGGGCATGGCCCACTTCGTGATAGGCGATAAGTCGCTTGCTTCTGCCATCGGTGAGAGGCTTGCCCTCCATACCCGCAATGACCCGATCCACAGCGTCATCGATCTCTCCGAGGGTGATGGCTTCCTTACGGCGACGAGCTGTGAGGATTGCTGCCTCATTAAGGAGATTGGCCAAATCGGCACCTGTGAAACCGGGTGTGCGTCTGGCGATCGCTTCGAGGGACACCTCAGGAGCGAGTTTTTTATTCCGACAATGCACATTGAGGATAGAAAGCCTTCCCTTAATATCGGGGGGGTCTACGCTCACCTGGCGGTCAAAACGGCCTGGACGCATGAGGGCCGAATCCAAGACGTCAGGTCGATTCGTTGCTGCAATGATAATGATGCCGCTGTTTCCCTCGAAGCCATCCATCTCGGTAAGTAATTGATTTAGGGTTTGCTCACGCTCATCGTTTCCACCGCCAATGCCAGCTCCCCGTTGGCGGCCAACGGCATCAATTTCATCGATAAAGATTAAGCAAGGGCTGTTTTCTTTAGCCCGTTTGAAAAGATCGCGCACACGGCTTGCACCGACCCCAACAAACATTTCAACAAACTCGGAGCCTGAGAGTGAGAAGAAAGGAACTCCTGCTTCACCAGCAATCGCCTTGGCAAGAAGTGTTTTCCCTGTTCCAGGCGGACCCACAAGTAGGACTCCTTTGGGGATTTTTGCACCGATGGAGGTGAAACGCTCGGGGGTTTTTAGGAAGGTGACAACCTCCTGGAGATCTTGCTTCGCCTCCTCGACTCCAGCCACATCCTCAAACTTCACACCGGTCTCAGCTTCCATAAGAAACCGAGCCTTTGTTTTTCCAAACTGCATTGCTTGGCCAGGCCCTCCAGGCATGCCCGAAGAACGCCTGGCTAGAAAGATTAAGGAACCAATCAAAAGAAGTGGGAAGAGAAGATTACCAAGAACACCAAGCAGAGGAGGAGTTGGTTTGGGGGTATGAATATCAAAGCTGATGGATTGATCCTTGAGTTTCCCAAGCAGATCTGGGGCGATGCCTGGGAGATCAACGCGAAGTCTTTGCACCCGATTATCAAGGTCTGCATCAACAATCTCAACAACTGCAGCTCGCCCTGAATTATAAAAATCAACAGAATTAACCCTGCCTGATTCCACATAATCCAGGAACCGTCCATATGTCATCCTCCCAACCGCGGTATTTTCAGGAGACTTCAACGGGCTGGTGGACAGGCTGGATCCATTGCCGCTCAGGAGCTGCCATCCAAGGAATCCTGCCATCAGAAGCGGCAGAGCCCAGAGAGCGAGAAGGCGCCAGCGCTGATTCATGCAGTTGGAAAATTCTAGAACAAGTGTAAAGGAGATCTCATTCGGTCGGGGGCCGCTGAGGGGGCATCAGCGTTCAGCTCGCCTGAAGCCAGGGGGTGGTCTTCAGGGCTGAGGAATTGGTGGGGAACATGCCGTTCTGGTCGGGCTGGGGAGTTTTTGGGTACTCGTCCGCAAGCAGCTTTTCCGAGCTCAAGGATTCCAGCAACTCCGGACCGTACAGGCCATGGGACCAGATCTTGACTTCACTTTGTGGTGGGCAAGCAAAAGCGAGGAGTTCGAATGGAAAAACCACCCGCTCCATAAAGTACTGGTCGCTTCCGCAGCACCGGAGGATCACCATCCGATCGGTGTTGTTGCGATAGGTGCAATCCCGCAGCTCCCCCTGCACAGGTGAGGCGGCCAGGCTCACATATGGACAGTCCAACAGTTAACCAAAGCAGAGCTTTTCACTTATAGCCAGTCCATTGGGGGTGGGGTTTGTGTGGATGACAACACTTTTTCACTCTTAATGTTTTTCTCGTGTTTGTGGGCCTCACTCGACCGCTGATCAACGCATCAAAGGCTGCGCAAAGCAACGATCGGGTCCAGAGCAGCTGCTCGCCGGGCCGGAACCACACCGAAGAACAGACCAATGGCTCCAGAAAAAGCAACTGTAAATAGAACCAGTCCAGGGCCGATGGTTGCAGGAAGAGGGGTGATTGTTGCCACAAGGGTCACCGCTCCAACCCCTAGCAAGCCACCCACGGATCCCCCCACGCTGGAGAGAATGAGCGCCTCCACCAGAAATTGCTTGAGAACGTCGCTACTGCGAGCTCCTAGGGCTTTGCGCAGGCCAATCTCTTCGGTGCGCTCACTGACGGCCACAAGCATGATGTTCATAATGCCGATCCCTCCAACAAAGAGGGAAATGGCTCCAATCGCTCCTAGCAAAAGGGTCAACCCCCCTGTGATGGTTTGCACGATGGACAGGGCATCTTTCTGAGAACGCACCACAAAATCATCTTCACGCAGAATGCGGTGTCGCTGCCGGAGCAGGTTGGTGATTTGAAAAGACGCGGCCCCCATGCTGGCCTCATCCTTGGCTTCCACACTGATGAAGCTCAGGCTGATGCCATAGGTGGGATCCCTCCCACTGAGTCGACTCACCATAGTGCTCAGCGGAAGATAAGCCGCCTCATCCTGGTTGCTGCCGAAAACGGCTCCCTTCGGTTTCAGGATGCCGATCACCTCAAAGGATTGGTCCCGGATACGTAGACGCCTTCCAAGAGCCTCGCCCGTGGGGAAGATCTTCTCTTTCAAGTCTGGGCCAAGAACCACCACGTTTCTTACCCCATCCAGATCACTCTGGCTGATGAAGCGACCCTGAGCCACTTCAAAACTTCGAACCCCTAAGAAATCAGGCGTGACACCGCTGATGGTGGCAGAGGACGTCGACGAGCCGGCCTGCACGACCTCCAACAGCGAAATCTGGGGAGCCACGCGTCGCACGGCAGGAACCTGCTCAGCGATCGCTTCCGCATCTTCAAGGATCAGGGTTTTGGGGGTCTCTAGACCCTGGCGTCGGGTGTCGTTTCTGCCAGGAACAACAAAAAGCACATTGGGTCCTAGGGCAGTGAGCTGGCCATCCGCTAGGCGCTGAGCTCCCTTCCCAAGCCCCACAAGCGTAATGACAGAGGCATTGCCAATGACGATCCCCAACATAGTGAGCAGGCTCCTTAGCCGGTGGCCCTTGAGGGTGGCGACAGCCATGGAGGCTGTCTCCCTGAAAGGAACCGTCGCTTGCGGCATCGAGGACAGGATCGAAAGAAGATGGGCTAGAGGGGGTTCAATCCCAGAGGCAGTTTATGGCTGCGGGTTCCTCGGTGAACAACACCTTGGTGGATCTCGAGAGTCACGATTTCACCTTGACGCAGATCATTGGTGGCATTGGCCACTCCGACGATGACAGGGATTCCCAGTCGCTCAGCAATCACTGCCACGTGGCTATGGCGTCCTTCCATTTCGGCAATGATTCCTCGTGCTTTGCGGATGGCCTCCAGATAGGCCGCTGTGGTTTCGCGCACCACAAGGATCTCCCCGTTTTCCACCCGTGCGGCCTCCTCGGGGGTTTGGGCCAGCCGCACTTTTCCACTCACGGAGCCACTGCCAATCCCCGTGCCACGACCTAGAACGGCCGAAACAATCCCCACCTTCACCAGATCGGTGGATCCGCTGACCCCCTCAAGGGTGCCGGCGGTCTGAACGACCAGATCTCCCTCTTTCAAAAGGTTCTTCTGTTGGGCCACGCCCATGGCCAGGCTGAAGGTGCTTTCAGCAGAGGCCTGCTGGGCGATGAGGAGAGGGTTCACTCCCCAAACCAGTTGGAGTTGGCGGGCAACGCACACCTCACTGGTGATCGCGAGAATGGGGGTACTGGGTCGAAACTTACTAACGTTGCGTGCCGTGGATCCAGTTTGGGTGAGGGGGAGGATGGCGGAAGCATTCAGCTGCCGGGCAATGCTGCTTACGGCCTGACTTATGGCATTGGGGATGGTGGTAGCCATCTGCCCATCCAAAACGCGCTGCGGGTAGTCGCGCTCAATTCGTCTGGCAATACGGGCCATGGTCGCCACCGCCTCGACCGGGTAATCCCCCACAGCTGTTTCATTGGAGAGCATGACCGCATCCGTGCCATCAAGAATGGCATTGGCCACATCACTCACCTCAGCCCGGGTCGGGCGAGGTGAGGCGGCCATGGAATCCAACATCTGCGTGGCTGTGATGATCGGAATTCCCAAACTATTTGCTTTGCGGATTAATTCCTTTTGCAGTAAAGGCACCTCCTCTGCAGGCATCTCAACGCCAAGATCTCCGCGGGCTACCATCACACCATCACATAGGGGCAGAATCGCATCGATTGCCTCAATGGCTTCAAACTTCTCAATCTTTGCCACCACCGGTGTGGAAGCCCCCTGGCCACGAATTAATTCACGAATTTCAAGAATATCGGAGGGATTCCTAACAAAGCTCAAGGCAATCCAATCCACACCCTGCTGCAATCCGAACGCTAGATCTTTTCTGTCTTTGGATGTCAGGGCACGGATGGAAAGTTGAACATCAGGGAAGTTCACACCCTTGTTGTTGGACAGAACTCCACCAACTGTGACCCTGCATTGCAGCGTCTGGTTCTCCAGATCCACATGCTCGACCACCATCTCCACCCGGCCATCATCCAGAAGGATTCGGCTCCCTGTAGGCACCTCCTCCACAAGACGGTCGTAGGTGACAGTGGCGATTTCCCGATTGCAAGCGACATCTTTGGAGGTGAGAGCGAAGGGATCTCCCACCCCTAGGGTGATGGGCCCCAGTTCAAATCGACCCAGTCGGATCTTCGGCCCCTGAAGATCCTGAAGGATGCCGATATGCACGCCCATTTCATGGGCGACCTGACGAATCGTCGCAATGCGCTGGGCGTGCTCCCCATGGTCGCCGTGCGAAAAATTCAGGCGGAAGGTGGTGGCTCCAGCTTCGATGAGAGCGCGGAGCATGGTGGGCGATTCCGTGGCGGGGCCGATCGTGGCCACGATCTTCGTGCGACGCATTGGAATGCCCGGGCCTTCAGATAGGCGGAAACTACCATCCGTGCCACCCAATCCAGGCTCGCCATGGACCTCCAGACCTACCAGGCCCGCGCGGCTCTCACGGCCCTCTATCCCGATGTGGGCTCCAATCCCATTTATCCCACCCTGGGCCTCTGCGGTGAGGCGGGGGAAGTGGCCGACAAGGTGAAGAAGGTGCTGCGCGACCACGAAGGGCACTTCAGTGCGGAGATGCGCGCCGCTCTGGCCCTGGAATTGGGTGACGTGCTCTGGTATCTGGCCCGGTTGGCCAGTGAACTGAATCTCGACCTGGAGGCCATCGCGGAGGGAAATCTCGCCAAACTGGCGAGTCGGGCGGCGCGTAACGTGATCTCCGGAAGTGGAGACCAGCGGTGAATAGTCAGCGGGCCCTACGGCTGACGGCCAACCTTCTCGCGGTTCTGGCCCTGCTCCTGACCCTCCTAGGCGCTCCTGTGCCCAGCTTCGCGGCAGAGCTCAAGGTGGAGGGGATCCAATTAGCCCCCTGCCCTGCCAGCGACGCGGGCAACCAGCCACGCCGCTCCGTGGAGGCCAGCTGCTACGCCCTGCGCGGAGAGGTCATCAATCCCACGAAGAACACGGTGGTGGACACAGATCTGTTTGCCTTGATTCTGGACAACAGCGGTGAACCCGTGCTGCCCAATCGCACCAGAGTGGGCAGCATTGGGGATGTGCCGCCTGGCCGTTCGCCGTTTGCCCTCAGAATCGCCGTGCCGGCAGGCACGCCAGGCCCCTTCCGCGTGGGTCTGGTCAAAGCCCGTGGATTCAAGGCTCCCGTGCGCACCCGTGCTGGGGAAGGTGATGAACAGCTGCCTTTGGAACAAGACCTAAGCAGCTGAAGTTCAAAGACCCGGAGCAGCAGAAGCGAGAAGCACCACACTCTGTTCCAGCAGGGTTTGCACCAGCTGTAGGGAGAGGAAGGCCACGATGGCCGAAAGATCCAGTCCACCAATGGGAGGGATGAAGCCGCGAAACAGATTGAGAAAGGGATCGGTGATCGAGGAGATGGCCGAAAGGATCGGGTTGCTCCAGTCCAGGTTTGGAAACCAGCTCAGAAGAACGCGCACAATCAACACCAGTGTGTAGATCTGCAGGGTCTGGCTCAACACTTCAACAATCTGGGCCAGGGCAGCCATGGAGACATCTGTAGACAACCCTCAGTGTATGGAACTCTAGGCAGCAGTGCTCTCATCTTCAGGCTGCCGACTCTGGTGGCGGGCTTCGGCGCGTTGGTCCAGGGCAAAGGTGCGATGGAACTTCTCGCTGAGCGTCAACCAGTAGGAACGGCCATCGCTTTGGCGCTTGCGCTCGATGAAGTTTTGGGCCAAAAGCTCCTTGATGTGGTCGTAGGCCCCCGACCCGCGCAGTTCAACCAATTCGGATTGGAGAATTCGCTTTTTTAAGGCAATGGTAGCCAGCGTACGCAAGGCTGCTGTGGACAGATTCACCGGAAGCAACACCTGCACCAGGTCATTGAGACCCTGGCGCAGTTGCAGGCTGTAGGTCTGCCCATCCTGATAAATTTCGAGAGCTGTATCACGATGGGCGTAATCAGCCATCAACGTGATCAGGGCTAATTCCGCCTCCTCAGGGCCTAAGCCTGACAGGCTAGCCAGCTCCGAAAGGCTCACCGGTCTGCCTTTGAGATAAAGGATGGCTTCCAATCTGGCAGACTGGGAGAGCGCACTCATCACCATTGCCACTGCGTTCTCAATGGCACCCGGGGATGTTGATTCCGCGTCCGTTTCCAATTGGGATATCTCTGCGGAGATCGGCTGTTCAGCTTCTAACATGGTGCTGAGGGATAAACGTTTCCAAGGAGGTGGAGGTGCTCTCACCCAAGAAGAGTTTGTAGGCAGGATTATCTGTCTCTTGCCAATGCCGGTAGGGAAGGGAATCGAGAAATTGTTGCCAATCGCTCATCTCATCGAGGGGAACCTGGACGCCTACGACAATTCTTCCGACATCTGCACCATGGTTGCGGTAATGAAAAATGCTGATGTTCCAGTTTGGATGCAAAGCACTCACGAAAGCCATGAGAGCACCAGGACGCTCAGGAAACTCAAAGCGATAAAGGAGTTCATTCGCCTCCCCATAGGCCTGACTTGAGCTCCTGGGTAAACGCCCACCAACCATATGGCAGAGATGAAGTTTGGCAAGCTCGTTGTCCGTTAGGTCCAGACAGGGAAAGCCTTCGGATTCCAAGGCAGTCGTGAGTTGTAACGTGTCGCGCCGATCACTGATCTGAACGCCCACAAAGATATGGGCCACCTTGGGGTCTGCCAGGCGATAGCTGAACTCCGTCAGGCTGCGCTGCCCCAACAAGGTGCAGAAATGGCGCAGACTTCCTGGCCGTTCAGGGATTTCCACAGCCAGCAGGGCCTCCCGAGCTTCCCCCAATTCGGCCCTCTCAGCCACAAAAGCCAGGCGATCGAAATTCATGTTGGCTCCGCAGGCCACAGCCACCAGAACACGGTTGCGGAGAGAGCGGGAGTCCACATCAGCCTTGAGGCCGGCGACGGCCAGGGCCCCAGCCGGCTCCAGGATCGAGCGGGTGTCTTCAAATACATCCTTGATGGCTGCACAGATCGCATCGGTGTCCACCGTCACCATGCGGTCCACATAGCGTTGAGCCAGGTCAAAGGTGTGGGCCCCTACTTGGCGCACAGCCACCCCATCGGCGAACAATCCCACCGTCTCCAGCCTGACCCGCTCCCCCTGAGCAAGAGAACGGGTCATGGCATCCGCATCCACGGGTTCCACACCGATGATCTCCACTTGGGGCCAAAGACTCTTGACATAAGAGGCGATTCCCGCAATCAGCCCTCCGCCCCCCACGGCCACGTAGATCGCATCAGGCGGGGTGGACATCTGCCTGAGAATTTCCATGGCGATGGTCCCTTGGCCAGCGATGACATCGGGATCATCAAACGGATGGACAAAGCACAACTTGCAAGCTTCCTCTAGACGCCTTGCTTCGGTGTAGGCCTCGTCGTAGGTATCCCCATGGAGCACCACCTCGGCTCCGCGGGCCGCTACCGAGCGAACCTTCACCTGGGGGGTGGTGACAGGCATCACGATCACGGCCCGGCAGCCGAGCTTCTGGGCCGCAAGGGCAACTCCCTGGGCGTGGTTGCCCGCACTCGCCGCAATCACTCCGCGCTCAAGCTCCTGCGGAGGGAGACCCACCATTTTGTTGTAGGCCCCAAGCAGCTTGAAACTGAACACTGGCTGGAGATCCTCCCGCTTAAGGAAAACGCTGTTGTGCAGCCGTTCAGAAAGGTTTGGGGCGGAATCCAGGGGGGATTCAATCGCCACGTCGTACACCCGGGCCCGCAAAATGTGTTGTAGGTAGGGACTGGGCTCGGGAACCTGGCCTGGAGCCGCGATAACGGGAGGCATCTGGGTCATCGCCTCAGTGTGGCAGGCAGGGAAAAAACGTCGCGATCTTGGCTGCTGTCCGATGGGGGAGTCCTAGATTGGAGGTTGATCGTGAGTTTGCGGATGCATCTAAGCGAGCTGAACCATCCGAATCAGCTTCACGGTCTCTCCACTGCCGAACTCGAAGCTATCGCCCGCCAAATCCGAGAGCGGCATCTCGAGGTGGTTTCCGCCACGGGAGGACACCTCGGACCCGGTCTGGGGGTTGTTGAGCTCACCCTTGCTCTGTATCAGACCCTTGATCTGGATGAGGATCGGGTGGTGTGGGATGTGGGGCATCAGGCCTACCCCCACAAGATGATCACCGGCCGCTTCCGGGATTTCCCCACGCTGCGACAGCAAAAGGGCATTGCTGGTTACTTGAAACGGTGCGAAAGCCGATTTGATCACTTTGGTGCTGGCCATGCCTCCACCAGCATCTCGGCAGCTCTTGGGATGGCCCTGGCCCGGGATCGCAGGGGGGAATCCTTCAAATGCGTGGCCGTCATTGGCGACGGTGCCCTCACGGGCGGCATGGCCCTGGAGGCCATCAACCACGCGGGGCATCTTCCCAAAACCAAGCTGCTGGTGGTGCTGAACGATAACGACATGTCGATCTCCCCCCCGGTGGGAGCGCTCTCTACCCATCTCAACAGGATGCGGCTTAGCAAACCGGTGCAGTTCCTTTCCGATAATGCGGAGGAAGCGATCCGCAATCTTCCCTTTTTGCATGGGGAGTTGCCCCCCGAGCTAAAGAACCTCAAGGGAGGCATGCGTCGGCTCGCCGTGCCCAAGCTGGGTGCGGTGTTTGAAGAGCTGGGCTTCACCTACATGGGCCCGATCGATGGGCATGACATCGCCTCCATGGTGCGCACTTTTCAAGACGCCCATCGCTGCGAAGGGCCCGTGCTTGTGCACGTGGCCACCACTAAGGGCAAGGGGTACCCCTTCGCAGAAGCCGACCAGGTTGGGTATCACGCCCAATCCGCCTTCGATTTGCGCACGGGCAAGGCGTACCCCTCCAGCAAACCCAAACCCCCCAGCTACAGCAAAGTTTTTGGACAGACCCTGGTGAAGATCTGCGAACAGAACCCCCGTGTTGTGGGCATCACGGCGGCCATGGCCACCGGCACTGGGCTCGACCTGCTGGAGAAGGCACTCCCCAATCAATATTTCGATGTGGGCATCGCGGAACAACACGCGGTGACCATGGCAGCGGGGATGGCCTGCGAAGGACTGCGTCCAGTGGTGGCGATTTACAGCACTTTCTTGCAGAGGGCCTACGACCAGCTCATCCACGACGTGGGGATTCAGAAACTCCCGGTGACGTTCGTGCTCGATCGGGCTGGGATTGTGGGTGCTGATGGTCCCACCCATCAGGGGCAGTACGACATCAGCTACCTGCGAGCCGTGCCAAATTTCACCGTGATGGCCCCCAAAGATGAAGCTGAACTCCAGCGGATGCTGATTACCGCTTTAGCCCATGACGGTCCTTGTGCCATTCGCTTTCCCCGCGGAGAGGGAGAAGGGGTTCCTCTGATGGAGGAGGGTTGGCTTCCCTTGCAGATGGGCCGAGCCGAACTGCTCACCGATGGGGATGATCTACTAATCGTTGCCTATGGATCCATGGTGGCGCCGGCGATGGCCACGGCTGGACTTCTTCAGGAGAAAGGGGTGCGCGCCACTGTGGTGAATGCACGCTTCCTCCGCCCCCTGGACGAAAACCTGCTTTTACCCCTGGCGCAACGGATCACCAAGGTGGTGACGATGGAGGAGGGGGCCCTTCCTGGCGGCTTTGGGGCCGCCCTGGTGGAAGCGCTCAGCGACAAGGAAATCCAAGCCACCGTGTTCCGGATTGGAATCCCCGATGTGCTGGTGGATCATGCCACCCCTGAACAGAGCAAGGAAGCCCTTGGGCTAACGCCTCCTCAGATGACCGAAAGGATTCTTGGCCATTTCGGCAGTCGACTCGCTCAGGTGGCCCCAGAAGCCACACCTGCCTCTGCCCCCTCTGTGATCGTGGGATGAGCCTGAAGGTTCACCCCATCAGGCTCCACGTTTTCAGAGAACTCCCCGGGCAGCCAATCCCTGAATGGCTCCCATGCCAAGGATGTGACCCAGGCTGATGGTGCCCAGCATGGCCCCGTGGCTCAGGCCGCCGAAGAGGGAGGAGCTGGGGAGCTGCAAACCCACATTGGGTTGCTTGATGGTGGCTTTGCCGATGGCAATGGCGATCACGTTCGCCACGATCATCACCAAACCGACTTTTGGAGACCAGGACACGGTGGCTGGGGCCAGGGCCAGGATCGGAAGAAGCATGATGACGATGCAGTCGATCCATCTTCCGAGCTCCAGGGAGCCCCATGGGCAGGCCGTAAGACTTTTTCATTGAACTTGGGCCTGGCCTTCAATCGCTGCTCTTGCTTTTCGCCGGGGGGCTGAGGGCCTCTTGCCTCAATTGGGTTACCTCGCCGGAGCGCTTAAGCCGGCTGATAGCCAGATCGATCTGCATGGCCGTGGTCTTTGGCAGGAGGGGAGAGTAGGCAAAGCCCTGAGACTCGGGGCGCAGCCCGCGCAGCACCAGGATGGGTGTGGTTCTGGATCGCGGGTGGCGGGTGATGCCGTAGGCGAGCTGCAATTCATCCGCTAAAACAGCCACAGCCCTGCCCTGCTCCACGAGGGAAATGGCATGATCCACCCTCGTCATGTCCACCACTTCGATGGGCAGGCGTGCTGCACTCTGATTCAGCTCCTCCAATAGGCTTGCACTGATGCTCCCCGGGCGTACAGCCACCCGGCGACCCCGCAAATCCTCCAAGCTCTTCAAGGATTCGGCGGATCGTCGGCGAGTTTCCTCCACCACGTGAACGGTGAGATACCCCACCAACAGAGAAGCTGAAACGATGCGAACCAGATAGGCCAGTAAGACCAATCCATGCCCCCGGGTGGTCTCCACGAGGGTGTTGCTTCCTGGACCGGTGGCCAGGATCTGGAACACCCTGGCGAAGCTGCGCAGGGATCCCATCCTCTTGGTTTCGGAGGAAGAGGAATGGTCTTCCACGCGCCAGGTGAGCAGGCTCAACAGCCCGATCGAGAGCAGAAACCCTCCCAACAAAAGAAGCAGGGCCGGCCCCAGCAAACTTCTGAGGAAGGCCTTCCCTAGATCCAAAGGGCTCTGAAGCGCAAGCACAGCCAGGCCGTCCTCCTGGAACGGCAGGGAAAACGCTGTGCTAGCAATCCGATCAGGAGAGAGATTGATGCAGCCCACAGCCACGTCCACCTTGTTGTCCCGGGTGGCCTCCAGGAGGGACCGAACGGTGGGCCAGTTCTCCAGGATGAAGGGCAGTTTCTCCTCCGTCGCCACCCGATTCCAAAGATCCACCGCCAACCCTTTCCACACGCCGTCTTCCCGAAAGGTGCAGGGATGGGCCCCGTCTACCACACCCACGCGCAACACGCGTTTCTCCGTCTGGGGCCAGGCTGCAGGGCTGGTGAGGCCGATCAGGAGCAGGGTTGCGGAAGCGCTAATCCAAGTCGACAAAGGATTGGTCCAGAACCGACGGGACATCATGTCACTGGTCTCCTTTGCGGGTGAGAAATCCCATCAGCACAAGCAAATTACTGAGAGTGAGAAAGGCTTCTGCCCCTCCGTGGAGCCCATCAACATTGGCAAGCAGCTCTCCATACCGTTGTTTGGCCACGATGGAGGCAGCAATGGTGACGGCGACAAACAGCAAGGTGAGCTGAAAACCCACCAAAGCAAGGCGAGGGAAGGCCCGGATGCGGGAGGCCCAACAGAGGAAGGCCAAATAGGGCACCAGAGAGAGCACAAACAGGGGCCCGGGGTCCCATCCGGCCAAGCCGGCGAGGGGAATCCCTTGATGAGTGTGGAGTGGAAGGGCTACGTCCATGGACCCTCGGGAGACCGGGAGCGAACATCGGCCCGTTTCTGCTGCTGCAACAACCACCAGGTCGCCAGCGCGAGGGCCCCATTCCCAACCAGCGTGCATGCCGCCTGCAGCACCACCAGGCCCTGAAGCTCCAGGGTGTTGTCAAACACGTGCCAGGTGCAGGCGGCCATGGCGCTTACCAATGCCGGAAGCATGGCCAGGGCCAACCATCGCCAGGCCGGTTCATGGCGATCCCGCCCGTAGGCCTGAACAGCGAAGATCGCCAGCAACCATTCCAGGACAGAGGTGATGTGGATCCACCAGGTGCCTAGGGAGAGGGCATGCATCGAAGGGGGCCCGCTCCTTAGAAAGACATGGGGCAATTCAAGCAAGTCGGCCTCTTAACTTCAGACAACGGCACTAGGGCCATGGCAAGGACGGTCAAACATTGCCGAACTCTGATCTGTGGGTATTACGGCGAACACAATCTTGGCGATGATGCGCTGCTGGAGGTGTTGCTCGCAAGCCTGCCACCAGAGGTCATGCCCCTGGTGACGGCCCATGACCAACCATGGGTTCAGCATCGGTTTGGGGTAGCCACCTGCAACCGCAGACGCCTAAGGGATGTCATGGGGGTGCTCCGTTCCTGCAACGCCCTAGTGCTTGGGGGGGGCAGCCTGCTGCAGGACGCCACGAGCTTCCAGAGCCTGATCTATTACTGCCTGTTGATGCTGGCAGCACGGGTGCAAGGCAAACCTGTACTGCTCTGGGGCCAGGGACTGGGACCCTTGCGTCGGCCGATCAGCAGAGTGTTGGTCAGGGGGGCCTTGCCCCTGGCTAGTGCCATCAGCTGGCGGGATGAGGCCTCCGGCCAGCTGGCCCAGCGCCTAGGCAACCGACACCATGTCGTCGGCAGCGACCCCGTCTGGGCTTACCCCCAACTGTCCTGGATGGGTGCCAAGGGCCCCATCGTGCTGTGTTGGCGCCCGTTGAAGGCTCTTGAACCCCACGGTTGGCGTCCCTATCTGGAAGCCCTGGCCCTCTTGGTGGAGCGCTCCGAACGAGAGCTGGTGTGGCTTCCCTTTCACCAGATGCAGGATCGGGGCTTGCTCCAACACTTGCAGCAGGTCTGCGCGGTGCCGCAGCTCCTTTTGGATAGGAGCCGGGAGGTGCTGGTAACAGACCCCGGCGAAGCCATGACTCTGTTTTCAAGAGCGGGTCTGGTGATCGCCATGCGCCTGCATGGGTTGATTCTGGCCGCCTTGGCTGGAAGCCCGGTTGCCGCCATGAGTTACGACCCCAAAGTGGCGGCCGTAGCCCGTTCCCTCGGGTGTCCCTTGCAGGATCTGGAGGACTCACCGCACCAGCGACTCACGGAGGAGTGGCTGCACCAGCTCGATCAGGCTCCAGCAGTAGCTCCCATCAAAGCCCTCCGCCAGAACAGCGCTGTGCATGGATCCACGCTGCAAAGGTTGAGTCAAGGCGCTGCGTCCCCTGCAGTGGTGTAATTCCCCCGGCACCCCCACCCCGGCTGTGCCGGGGTGGGCCCCGCACCTCAGGCGATCGGCTCTACAGCGGACGTTGCAAGGGGTGGGCAGGCCCGTTTCCCTGGTTCGAGTCCTA